>CANMUN010000020.1 GCA_947500875.1 Flavobacteriales bacterium
ATAAGGATTATCTGTTGGTTTACCAGGGCGAGAGAAGTCGAGTATGACGCCATTTTCGTAAGCCCATCGATCTACTTCTTTAGAAATAAATTCACTGCCGTTGTCACATTGAATTCGCTCTGGAATTAAGCCTTCTAAGACCTTTAAATGCTCAAGTTGATCAACTACATCAGCCCCTTTCATTGACTGCCCCACAGCTAAACTATGGCATTTTTTACTAAAATTATCCACTATACTTAAGATCCTGAATTTAGACCTGTCAAACAAGGCATCTTGAACAAAATCCATACTCCAAACTTTGTTTACGCTATTATTTTCTACTCTTTCAAGTCGGTGTGCACCTGCACGATTTCTTCGAGGTCTTTTGGTTCTAAGGTTCAACCCCTCCTCCTTATAAATCCTGTATACACGCTTGTGATTATCTGTAAATCCTTCACGTCTTAGCAATACAAAAATGCGCCAGAACCCATATCTAATACGTGTTTTAGCGATCTCCATGATGCGCAGCCGAAGGAAATCATCATTCTTTTCTGCTGATCTGTAATAAAACATGGAACTAGAAAGCAATAAACACCTACATGCCCTTCTCACTGATATCCGGTACTCATCAATGAGCCAACATGAGATATCTCTTCTCTGAGAAGGGCTTAAAGCTTTTTTTTAATCACATCTTGTAACATTTGTTTGTCCAAACTTAAATCAGCAACAAGCTTTTTTAGTTGATAATTTTCCTCTTCCAGCTGCTTTAACTTACGCAATTCGGTTAGTCCAAGACCGCCAAATTTCTTCTTCCAATTAAAAAATGTGGCTTGTGAAATACCCATTTTGCGACATATTTCATCCGTTTTAACACCCGTTTCCGACTGTTTGATGGCAAAAATGATCTGAGATTCTGTGAATTTTGATGTTTTCATTGTGTCAATTTAAGTTAAAAAAATCAGTTTTGACACCTGAAAAACTCTATTTTTATATGCTTCGAATTATTGGGGGGAGGTCAGATTCAACAATGGACGAACTGTTGAAAACGCTAAATCCTGAAAACTTGAAGTAAATTAAGTAATGTTCTACCGTGCGCTAGCTTGGGAGGCGGGTAAATGCGTTCTATGGTCCGCGGAAACGATGCCTGTACGCAGCGAAAACCCTCGATGCATCGAGGGGGAGAAGCTATGTCCCACGAAAAAACAGGAAAACCATGGTATGGTTGATCGATCACTTGGTCTGTTTTTAATGCGATTATTTCCGTATCAACTGAACAGCAATCGCTTTTCTTCTTTTTGCAACAGGGAGGAGCATCTTTGTTCTCGCAATGGGAATCGTTGAAGAAAAACCAACGGGTGTAGGACGTGTTTTCGGAAGCACAGCGGTGATGAAACACAGGAATGCCCACCGTTACCAAAAAGATAACGGAAGCCATGAAAACAGAAAAAATCCTGTGCATCATCCGATTAAATTAAGCAGAAATTGCTTTACTCCCACGGTTCAACCACCCATTGATTAGCAGTACCACAATAATCAGTGCAGCACCGATGTAAAATTCGTTGCTCAAAAGTTCATGTTCCTTTAATACGGCTGCCGCTAAAAGCATGGTGTAAATGGGTTCTAAGTTAATGGTGAGCGATACCGTGTAGGCTCCTAATTTTTGAACCAGGTAAATTGCTGCCATGAATGCGAATGAGGTGCAAACCAATCCTAAAAAAAGCAACCACATAAAGGCATACCAGTCGATGGAAAACTCCGACCATGAAACCCCTTGAAATATAAGCACGGTGCTGATTCCTACAAATCCTGTCATGAGTTCGAGTAGCGACAATACGGGTGGGGTTACGGATTGCGACAATTTTGCATTTGAAACGGAGAAGATTGCCGCTAAAAGAGCACTGATTAGTCCAACAAACAGCGCCGTTAGCACATCGCCTCTATAATCACGGGCAATGAATGCCACCCCAATAACCACGATTATGCTAAAGACAAGTTTTGTTCGATTAAATGGGAGTTTTAGCAAGAGCGGCTCCAACCAAACCACATGAAAAGTCGTTGTTGCAAGGCACAATATTCCGAGGGACGCGGTGGATAAATGAATGGAATAATAAAACGTAATCCAATGCAGTGCGACCACTGCACCAGTAAGCAAAACCCATATCCGTTGTTTTTTGGGCACAATCCAAGCATCTTTCTTCCAAACAACATAAACCGCAAGGCCAATGGATGCAATCAACATGCGGTACCAAACCAAAATCAAGGGATTTTGGTGGAGTAGCTTCCCAATAATTCCGGTAAACCCCCACAGGAAAACGATTCCGTGGAGTAAAAGGACTGCCTTAACCCTCGAACTCAATTATTTACGCTTTTTCCAGTCGGCAATAGAATTCTTGCACTGACTTACATAGGCTGAATCACCGTCCGCTTCGGCAAGTTTAAGGCATTGTTCTGCGGTTTTAATCGCCTCTGAATACAAGGAAAGTGACGCTTGAATCAACGACTTTGTTCGAAGCATCCAATACGCTTCCGGTCGCATGGCTATCCCCTTGTCAACCCATTCCAAGGCTTGTTTATCATCGATTTTCTCATCCAAATAGTATTTAGCAGCCGTATAATAATCGTTCGCTGTTGGACCCGACATTACTTTTTTAATCGAAGCCATCACCTTTTCCTTAACGATTACGGAGAATGGCATTTGAATTTTTACCTTATCCCAAGCAATAACAACCTCTCCACCGTCATTATCCATGTTGTTGATGTCGATGGTTAAGTTTTCGACCTTTTCTTCGCGCTGCATTATTGGCGCCTTCACCGTCAAGGCCACCTTGTTGTCGTCCCATTTTTGAGGCAAACCCCAACTACCATATTCGGTATAAAATGCCACTTGCCATTCCGTGAGGGAGGGTTTTGCATAGACGGCATAGGTTCCCGCTTTCAGGGTGTCTTTGCCGAAAATCAAGGCGTCAGAACATGTTAATTTCGTGCTTTCGTTCGCACCCAAACGCCAATATTCGTTATAGGGTACCAAATCCCCAAAAATCACGCGTCCGTTAACAGAGGGCCTAGAATAACTGATGGTAATATCGGTTAAACCAACGCGCTGTTCTAAACGACTTGAGGGGCTTGCTTTTGGAGCATTAACTTGAGCAGAAAAGGCCCACATCGAGGCTAAATACATGCCGGTAAACAGGTGTTTCATAAGGGTATAATTTAAGTTTTAACAGATTTCTCTGGGAGAAAGTTCTTAAGGGCCTCGGAAAATTCCTCCGATGAAATGCGTTCAAATCCCTGGGTTAATAATTCAATGACTTGCTCACGCCGGTTTCCATCCACGCTCTTTTTTCCTGTGTGCACCGTTAACTTTCCATCGTTGTTTTGAACGTTCAGCAAAAAACCCTCCTCGGTTCCAATCCGAATAAACGTTGTTTCGTTAGCACTCATGCGCTTCATTGCTGCTGTTTGATCGGCAATTTTCTCCCACACCGTATTTGAAAAGAGTTGCACTAACTGCATCGCTTTCTCCGGATTTTCCTCATTAATGGACTTCCAAAGGTCTCCATCAATCCCGTGAACAATTAAAAAAGCGACCAATTCTTTTTCAAGTTCCTTGAGTTGGTCCAACGGTATAATTGGATAATTCATGGTTATTTCTCCTTCGCGAATAACTCCAACGTTAAATCCATTACTTGCGGCAGTACTTTGTCGGTTGAGGCTTGCTCGAAACTGAAACGGTAGACCCCTTTCTTCGGGAACCGATCGTGGGTAATTACTTTCGAAAAAGCGACGGTAGAACCGCTTTTTTCACCCATCCACTGACCTTTTGAGTCAGCAGTTGTAATTTCCAACGGAAAACGCTTTGATTTTCCTAAAGGGCCGTCCACCGTCAAATACATCCATAGGTTACAATACGGATATTCGGAAGTGGTTCTTACGGTTAGCACCACGTCGTAAAGCAGTGACGTATCCTTCACGGGAATGTTAAATTCCTTCTTGACTCCTTGTTTCCATGCCTGACCGGCAATGGAAATCGATTCAGAATGCAGAGCATTTGAAGAACAAGCGGTCAATATCCCAAATGAGATAAGCGCCAACATTACGATCGATTTAAGCCTCTTCATTTTTGGGAGCTTGCGATGTACTTTTGGGTTTCTTTTTCTTTTTCTTTCGATTTTTGTTCGTAAGGGCAAACCTTGCAATGCTGTCTTGGCCCACCACATTATCGAAGCCAATTTCCACTGGTTTTTCTTCCTCCACGTGGTAAACCTTCAAATCTTTTGGAAAAATCCCTTTACGGTTCTTCTCTTGAACCTCCTTTACTTGTTCTGGGGTTAAAATAATCCAAGCACTTTCTCCTGGAAAAGCGTACCACATCATGCGCTTGAAAACATCGGTTTTTATGTGGTAGGCCTCGCCTTTCTCGGTCTTGAGTTTGACTTCCGTTTTGGGAAACGACTTCAGCGATTCGGTATACATGTCCAATTCGTAGTTCAAACAGCATTTTAATTTACCGCATTGCCCAGCAAGTTTTTGAGTATT
Source organism: Flavobacteriales bacterium (assembly GCA_947500875.1). Lineage (GTDB taxonomy): Bacteria > Bacteroidota > Bacteroidia > Flavobacteriales_D > Crocinitomicaceae > UBA952. The sequence continues at coordinate 4,516 of CANMUN010000020.1, forward strand.
CAAGGCCAATTGTTGGTATCGGGCGGCGCTCGTGGATACCGAACGGAAATCTGTTAACCACGTTGAGCAACATAATTCGCGACCGCAGACACCAATACCCCCCAACCGCGAAGCCTCTTGACGCGAACCAATTTGCCGCATTTCAACGCGCACTTTGAATTCATCGGCCATGTCTCGGATCAACTGGCGAAAATCAACCCGACCCTCGGCGGTGTAATAGAAGGTAGCTCGGGATAAATCCGCTTGATATTCGACATCGGAAATCTTCATTTCCAATTTTAAGTTCACGGCCAAGGTTCTGGATTTGAACATCAGCTCTTTTTCCAAGGACCTTCCTTCGATCCACTTATTGATTTCTTCTTGATTAGCGATGCGCAAAATCTTCCGTGCTTCCGCGTGTTTGAAGGCAGGCGCTTTTCTTCGGACCTGAATCCTTGCCAATTCTCCCGTAACAGAAACGATTCCAATATCGTAACCTGAGGTTGCCTCAACCACCACCAAATCTCCCGTTTGTAAACTGAAATTATGGATGTTACGGTAGAAGGCCTTTCGAGCGTTTTTAAAACGCACTTCAACAATTTCGTAGGCTTTTTGATTTTCAGGTAACGACAAGTTCGCTAACCAGTCCCTTACTTCCAATTTATCGCATTCGCCGCTGCTGCACAATCCGTTATTCTTACACCCGCGAGGCGAACCTCCCCCTGTTCCACATGATGCACAACCCATTGATCTTTTTTTTGTAAAAATAGTGAATTAAGACCGATGAATATACCGCATCACCTGAAAACTCATTTCGGTAAAAAGCATTTTTGCACTGGCGTTACGTTCTAGGCCGTAATAAGCATTGTCCATCGTCGCTATAAACTGCCGTAGGTTGTTACCGGTAATGTAAGGCGCGAATTTTTCCGAAAAAGCCAGTTCCTCTTTCGTTAAGCGTACGTGTTCTTGACCAAGGTAATTTAAAACATTGCATTGACGAAGCATGTGCAAGGCGTACAGCACAAACAGCTTTTGACGTTCCTTGGTCAAGGTAGAAATGTCATCTGCCCAGGACAACATGGCATTAACGTCTTTTTTGAAACAACAGCGCATTAACTGAATGAAAAGATCCCGATAGGTTTCGGTAAATTCGCCGTTTACGAGCAGGTTCAGAGCGCTTGCTAAATCCCCATCAGAAAAAGCCGATAATCCGTCGGCAGTGTGCCTATCTGCTCCTTTTTTCTCGAGAAAATCCGCAATTTCCACGGGTTGTATTTTGGTAAAAATCCAAGTTTGTGTTCTCGATTGTATGGTAGGCAGGATTTCCTGCTGATTTTCAGAAAGTAAGATGAACAAAGTTTTGGCAGGCGGTTCCTCCAATGCCTTTAACAGTTTATTCGAACACTCCAGGTTCATTTGTTCCGCACCAAAAACCATTACTACTTTATAGCCTCCTTGAAACGACTTAAGGTTAATTTTTTTGATGATTTCCCTGCTTTCTTCGACCCCAATAATTGGATTGCGTTCCTTTTCATCCATGCACCTGGTCCAGTCAAACAAGGTAAAGTACGGCGTTCGTTTCACTTGCTCGCGCCATTCGTTCAGAAAACCTTCCGAAGTTCTGGCAATGGATTGAACCACCGGATACACAAAGTGAACGTCGGGATGTTGCAGGTCGGACATTTGAGCACAGGAGCTGCAATTACCGCAGGCATCGCTTTCACCCGGGTTGTCGCATAAAACATAACGAGTGTAAGCCAATGCCATCGCCAAGGTGCCGAATCCCGGAGAACCAACGAATAACTTACCGTGAGCAATCTTCTGCGAATTGACTTCTTTTAATAAATCAGCAACCACCCCTTGTTGCCCGACTACCTCTTTAAAAAACATGGTTCAAATTTAGGAATTATCGGTCGGTTCGTGGGAATTAACTTCCTTACCTATGATGAGAACAAACTCTCCCTTCACGACATGGCTTGTAAAATAGTTCAACGCCTCTTGAACGGATCCTCTAAAATGCATTTCGTACATTTTTGAAATTTCTTTGGCAACGGAGATTCGACGCTCTCCTCCCATGAATTGAGCCACCTGTTGTAAGGTCTTTACGAGGCGGTAGGGAGATTCATACAATACCACCGTATGTTCCAGGTTGGCCAAATACTCAAGCCTTGATTGACGTCCTTTTTTGTGCGGCAAAAAACCCTCAAAAAAGAAGCGGTCGGCGGGTAATCCTGAGGCCACTAAAGCGGGAACGAAAGCGGTAGGACCCGGCAAACACTCTACTTCTATGCCCTGCTCTATGCAAGCCCGCACCAATAAAAATCCCGGATCGGAAATGCCTGGGGTTCCTGCATCGGAGACCAGGGCAACTTGCTCATGCGCTTCAATTTGACGGAGGGCTTCTTGCAATTGCGCATGCTCGTTGTTGGTGTGAAACGAAAGCAGTTTCTTAGGAATATCAAAATGCTTCAAAAGAACTCGGGTTACGCGGGTATCTTCTGCATAAATGAGGTCGCTTTCTTTCAGAACTCGTAAAGCTCGAAGGGTAATGTCTTCCAAGTTTCCAATCGGCGTGGGTACTATGTACAATTTTGGCATCGACTATATTGTTAAATTCACCCAAAAACCCTTTTGACCACTTCCTCCAATTTTTTACATGCGATTAACTGAATATCATAGGTTTCGGGTTTTAGGCCTTTGTTGTATTCCGAGATAAAAATGTGGGTATATCCCAATTTTTGAGCCTCCGTAATCCTGGTTTCAATGCGGTTGATCGGGCGAATTTCTCCGGACAAGCCAACCTCTGCTGCAAACGTAAAGGCACGGTTTACCGGGATATCCGCATTGGAAGATAGAACCGCCATAATTACCGCTAAGTCTACCGCGGGGTCGTCTACCTTGATTCCTCCCGCAATGTTCAAAAAAACGTCTTTCATTGCCAACCGAAAAGCGCAACGCTTTTCTAAAACGGCTAAAAGCATGTTCAATCGCTTGGGGTCAAATCCGTTCGAAGAACGTTGTGGTGTGCCATAGGCAGCGGTGCTTACCAAGGCTTGAACCTCTACCTGCAAAGGCCTTAACCCTTCCAGAGTTGTAGCAATGCACGAACCGCTCAAAGTTCCATCCGTATTGGTAATTAAAATCTCCGAAGGATTCTCAACCATGCGCAATCCCGTTCCTTGCATTTCGTAAATTCCCAGTTCGTTTGTGGAACCAAATCGATTTTTCACCGTCCTCAACAAACGGTAAAAATGGTTCCTATCCCCTTCGAACTGAAGGACCGCGTCCACCATGTGCTCCAACACTTTAGGCCCGGCAATGCTGCCTTCTTTGGTAATATGCCCAATCAGAAAAACGGGTACATTGGACTCCTTGGCGTAACGCAACAACAGCGCGGTGCACTCACGCACTTGACTTACGCTGCCCGGAGCGCTTTCTATTTCGGGGTAAAACAAGGTTTGAATCGAATCTACGATCAGTAAATCTGGGGATAATTTGGTGGAATGCTGGATGATTTGAGTAACATCCGTTTCAATCAATAAATGGCAATGTGGGTTACTGATACCCAAGCGCTCCGCACGCATTTTTATTTGTTGTTCGCTTTCCTCTCCGGAAACATACAGAACACGCAATTGCTCTTTGACAGCCATCTGCAACAGCAAGGTGGACTTTCCGATTCCTGGGTCTCCACCAATTAAAATGATTTCTCCTAGAACCAAACCGCCACCTAAAACGCGGTTTAATTCACTGTCCATAAGTTGAATTCGGGAAGTTCCTGTTTCCTGAATGTCCTTCAACAACACCGGCACGTTCTCGGTTCGCTGCCTTGAAAACGGTTGACCTTTCGATGCGGATTTAACCACGGTTTCTTCCACCATGCTGTTCCATTCGCCGCAGGAAGGACATTTACCTACCCATTTAGGAGACTCATAACCGCACGATTGACAAAAAAAAGCAGTTTTTGCTTTGGCCATAAAACAAAGGTACATGAATTGCCATTATGCCTCTGAAATAATTGAAGCGATGAAAAAAATATTTTTAAAAATGTTTTCGATTATTCAAAAAAATTAAATTTGCCCCGTTGAATAACCCTTTATATGTCCAAACGAAGATCCATTATTAGTTACGACAAACTCACCATCGAGCAAAAAAAACAAATCCTGCGAGATTTCCCCGATGGCTACATCAATCATTTATCCACTGTAAAGACGCCTACTGGTGACATCCTAGATGCCTTAATTTGGGAAACCGACGAGGTGATTTATTTGGTTAAAATCACGAAAGCACCGCCCAAAGCTAAACCCGTAATCGAAGAGGATGACGATGATTTGGGCGACGACTTCGATAAAGTTCCCGACATCAACGACGACGACGAGATGGACGATGAGGAAGAGGACGAATACGATAAACCCGATGAAGACGCGGGTTCCGATGACGAAGAGGACTAGTTTACGTCTTTCGTTTCTCAGAGTTTATTACCTTTGAACACTAATTTAACTGTTCAAAGGCTATGATTAAGTCGTTCGATCCCCACAGCATGCTTTCCAAAATATCGGTTGATAAAGTAGGAGTTGAAGAGCGTGTTGCCCGATTTCAAACCCGCAGTATTAAGAACGAATCCAAGTTGCAAGGGCTTAAGATGGTCCTCAACATGATTGACCTTACCACCTTGGAAGGAAAAGATACGCCTGGAAAAGTTCAGCAAATGTGTTACAAGGCCCAGCACCTGCACGATGTTGAACCGGGCCTTCCAACCGTAGCGGCGGTTTGCGTTTATCCCTCGATGGTGGGGGTTGCAAAAAAAGCGCTTGGCAACTCCAACGTTAAAATCGCATCGGTGTCTACGGCTTTTCCATCGGGGCAATCCACCCGCGACATTAAAATCTCGGACACACAATTTGCCGTAGACCAAGGGGCGGATGAAATAGATATGGTGATTTCACGAGGAAAATTTCTTGCTGGAGAATACGCTTTTGTATTTGATGAAATTGCCGCTATCAAAGAAGCGTGTGGAAAAGCGAGGCTAAAAGTCATTTTGGAAACAGGAGAGTTAAGCACCTTGGACAACGTTCGTTTGGCGAGCGATATCGCGATTCATGCGGGAGCAGATTTTATTAAAACTTCTACGGGTAAAATACAACCCGCGGCAACGATGCAGGTTACTTACACCATGCTCATGGCTATAAAAGACCATTATGATCGTACGGGCATCATGGTAGGCATGAAACCAGCGGGCGGAATTTCAACCTCGAAACTTGCCCTGCACAACCTTGTAATGGTCAAAGAGGTTTTAGGAAATGCTTGGCTCTCCAATGAGTGGTTTCGGTTTGGCGCAAGCAGCCTTGCCAACGATGTACTGATGCAAATCATGAAATCAACCACAGGACTTTACCAATCTTCAGATTATTTTTCAATCGATTAACCATGGCTAAAAATACCCCCATCAAAAACCCAACGGAATGGAATTATGCTGCATCTCCAGAAAGCACGAGTCACATTCGCTTGGAAAAAAAATACCAGCTTTTCATCAACAACGAATGGGTTGCTCCAAGTTCAAAAAAGTATTTTCCGAGTACCAATCCAGCTACGGAAGAGGTGCTGGCAGAGATTGCTTGGGCGAATGCTGCCGACGTTGACAAGGCGGTAAAAGCCGCACGAAAGGCTTACCAAGATGTTTGGTCAAAACTTTCAGGTGCTGAACGAGGCAAGTACATCTATCGAATTGCGCGAATGATGCAAGAACGTGCCAGAGAATTCGCGGTGATTGAATCCCTTGATTGCGGCAAACCCATCCGTGAATCGCGGGATGTGGATGTTCCATTGGCATGCAATCATTTCTTTTACTATGCCGGATGGGCGGATAAATTGGAATATGCCATGCCGCACAAAAAACCGGAGTCCCTCGGCGTTGCCGGTCAAATTATCCCATGGAACTTTCCCTTGTTAATGGCCGCTTGGAAAATTGCGCCTGCTCTTGCTGCAGGAAATACCGTAGTGCTAAAGCCAGCAGAAACCACCTCACTAACTGCCTTGAAATTAGCTGAAATCATCAAAGATTCGGGTCTACCTCCGGGCGTGGTGAACATTGTAACTGGCTACGGAGATACTGGAGCCGCTATCGTAAACCACCCTAACGTTGATAAAATTGCCTTTACAGGTTCTACGAATGTTGGGAAAATCATTCAACGAGCCATAGCAGGAACACACAAAAAATCCACCTTGGAACTTGGCGGTAAATCCGCCAACATCATTTTTGACGATGCGCCCATCGACCAAGCTGTTGAAGGAATTGTCAATGGAATTTTCTTTAACCAAGGACATGTGTGTTGTGCTGGTTCTCGCTTGTTCGTACAAGAAAATATTGCCGAACGTGTAATTCACAAATTAAAATCTCGGATGGAAAGCTTGTACGTAGGTAATCCTTTGGATAAAAACACCGACATCGGAGCGATTAATTCGAAAGAACAATTGGAAACCATTGAGAAGTACATTCGGATTGGAAAAGAAGAAGGCGCGGAAATATATCAAAGCCAATGCGTGATTCCTTCGAAAGGCTATTTTTGCCGGCCAACCTTATTCACCGGAGTATCACAATCCCATACCATTGCGCAGGAAGAAATATTTGGTCCAGTATTGACTATACAGACCTTTAGAACCGTGGATGAAGTAATTCAAAAAGCGAACAACACCCCGTATGGACTGGCAGCCGGTGTGTGGACCGATAAAGGTTCTCGAATCTTCAACCTTACCACCAAATTGCGGGCTGGAGTGGTTTGGGCCAACACCTACAATAAATTCGATCCTGTTTCACCGTTCGGTGGATACAAAGAAAGCGGTTTTGGCAGAGAAGGAGGCGTTCACGGATTGGGAGCATACCTAAAATAGAACCATTGAACTTAAAGAAGATTAACCATGAATATCTTGAAAACCTATAAAATTTATATCGGTGGGGCTTTTCCGAGAACGGAATCCGGAAGGTACTACCCCATTACGGATTCGAAAGGAAACACCTTGGCAAACGTCTGTTTATCCTCTCGAAAGGATGTTCGAAATGCGGTGGTTGCTGCTCGAAAAGCCTTTGGAGGCTGGTCTGAGAAAACCGCTTTTAACCGTGGGCAGATCCTGTACCGAATTGCAGAAATGTTGGACGGACGCAAGGCACAATTCATCGATGAGTTGGTCCTTCAAGGAATTAGCAAATCCAAGGCCGAAAAAGAAGTCCAGCAATCCGTCGACCGCTTGGTATATTATGCCGGTTGGGCTGACAAGTACCAGCAAATTGCAAGCAGCGTAAATCCTGTAAGTTCTTCGCATTTTAACTTTTCTGCCTTGGAGCCGATGGGGGTTATTGGAGTCATAGCACCGCAGGAAAATTCTTTGCTAGGACTGATTAGTTCAGTAATTCCAGCCATTTGCGGAGGCAATACGGTCGTTGTCGCTGCTTCCGAAAACCATCCTTTGTGCGCCGTTACTTTCGCTGAGGTGCTGCATTCATCGGATGTTCCAGGAGGCGTAGTGAATATTTTGACTGGAAAAATAGCAGAACTTGCGCCTGCCTTGGCTGGACACATGGACATTAATGCACTGGTGTCCTCAGGTTTAGGGGAACTACAAAGGACCTTGGCGTTGTCGTGTGTTGAGAACTTGAAACGCAATTTCAGTTATTCGAACTCCGATCAACAGGGCTTGAATTTTATAACCGACTTACAGGAGGTGAAAACAACTTGGCACCCGATTGAAAGCATCGGAGGAGCTACCAGCAGTTACTAATCGCATTTACGGAGTCCAATAAGGATTGTCTTTTAACAGGCTTTTAACCTCCTCTTTGGAAAGAAAAACTTCCGGCAAACCTGCTGCATAAGGACCAATTTCATATTGTTGGTAAATGAAACGTATTCCTTTACGTTCCAAGGCGAACACTTCAGCTAGTTCAAAGGGTTGATCCTCGGTGGTAAACCACCACCCCTCTTCCCCATTTTGTTGCAAAAACTTCTTTTTTGCAAGGGATTTGAGCGCTTTAAAATTGGAGGGTTCAATTAATTCGTCCAAGGTGATTTTATTGCCCGTAGCCAGATCAAAATTGATAAAATTCATCGTAAAAGAACCGTGAGCGGCCCCAAGCGCATAATAATCCGAGGCAATGCCTAAGCAGAGAAAGTTATTGGAAGAATCTTTAACGGAGCAAGTTACTGTTTCTTGAAATAGATTCTCCTCCAAATCGACCGCGATGGTCTCTTTCACCTGGTTAACGTAATTTTTAATGGCTTGGATTCCTGATGCCTTTCCTGTGATGGTTTTGGTTAGGAGCGAATTGATTTTTTGTGCAACGGACTTATCGTTTAGTTCGAAGGTGAGAAGTTCCACGGAACGCTGTGCACACCAATCCTCCACGTACTCCATTTCATCGGTGGAAGGAATATCGCAGTTTTCGGCCTTGAACGTTTGTTTTTTCCAGTGCAAACCCGATGGTTTTTGCACGTTTTGTGGCACCGAAATTTGGTGGTTATCCGAAGGTCCATTTTCGCGAACATTTTCAGGTTCCGATGAACTAGAACATCCCGATGTAGCTACAATCAGTGCGAAAAATAGAGCTGGCAATAAAAATTTCATACGCAAAGGTATGCGATTGCAGGAATCTTTAATTCTTTTTCTTTGATTTCTTCTTTGAATTCGCCTCGTTTTCAGGTGATTCATTTTCATTGATGGTCGGTTTTGGTGTAAAGATAACGGCCTCACCCAGAACGACTCGAACATAGCACCCACTCCTTTTACCATCGCTTTGATAAATAACATTCGGTTTTTGACCATGAATCAATGCATAAGAGGAGGAGTATGCATTGCCCAAGGTTAGCTTTCCGTCGAATAACGTATCTCTCACCCACAAGGCGGTTTCCTTCCCAAGCCCAACGAAATCCCCATTTTCATTACGGTACCCTCCAGGAAGGATTCCAAAATCGTATCGATTTTCTCCAGGAGCCCCAATCTCCCATCCAAGGGAATCTCTCAAACGGATACCTACCATATCCACATTGGGTCCATTGACAACCCCTGCATTAACCGTTTGGTGCAACCTGCTAAAATCTCCGTTGTGAGCCACCCGGGTTTTTTCAGGTGCTAAGCCACGAGGGTCGGCAATGGCAAACCAATTATACATGTAACCGTATTTACGGGCCAATGAAGTATCGTTTCTGTAGGCGCAATAAGCCGGAATACCGTTTTGCAGGCACTCAACCCATTCGTTCTGAGTTTTAGCATTGCGAATTGGATCTCCGTTTCTAAATTGGGTTACGCTAAGATTGGTCATAGACCACCAATCGTTGTTGATTTTCACCAATTCAATTTTACCTTGAGCTTGAAGACTTAGGCTAAAAACCACTAGAAGAAAACTTAAAATTATACGCATGTGCATTTGTATTAAAGTCTAATGATAAAAATAGTTACACGAAAATACACATTTTTAGGAGTCCATGAAAATCCTTATTTTTACAACATCGGGATGTAGCGCAGTCCGGTAGCGTACACGTCTGGGGGGCGTGTGGTCGCAGGTTCGAATCCTGTCATCCCGACGAATCCTTAAAACCCATTGCGCTGCAATGGGTTTTCGTTTGTAATGGCTTTATTACGATTACAACAATTTTCGTTTTTTATAATTCGCCAAAGAATTATTTTCTACCTTTGTGGAAATTTAAAACAAATTAGTTATGAAAAAAGGTTTATTAATGTTGCTTATTGCCGTTCTTGCAGTTGCATCATCTTGCTCAAAGGACGCGAAAATTAACAAAAGATTGGATGGGGAATGGAAAGTGGTTACCATCGCCGGTATTGCGCCTGAAATCGATGAGAGTTATACTTTAAAATTCAACAAAGAGGATAAATTAACGGGTAACGGTACATTCACCTACACCTTTATGGGTCAATCCTTCACGGATGCTTTTACTTATTCGGTGCTAGATCAAAAAATCACCTTGATTCTGGATGGAACTGCTGAGATTTGGTCCGTTACTAAATATGAAAAAGACCGAATGGAAATGGTGGACACAGACGGGGATGTTTGGGTTCTTGATCCAAAATAAACCACACAATTATCTATTTAAGCTAAAACATTTTGCTTGAAAGAAACCGTGAGAGCCCTCACGGTTTTTTTTTGTCCGAATTTTAACCTAAAGGATAAACTTAATGAGGCCAAAATTGGTAAAACTCATGCGTGACCAACGTTGATGACACCTCTTCGGCAGACGGTTTAATTGCCGCAATTCTTCACAATAATTGTATGAATGCTATTGGCCCAACTCCCATCAGAAGCATACCCGGAAGCCCTTATTTTTTGAAGCCATTTTAAATCTCCTTCCGTTCCTTTGAGCTCTTGATAAAAGGTCCTGCACGCTACCCATTCGCAAAAACCATTGAACGAATCTATGACGCTTGGGTAATAACGGTAGCGGCTCTTGTGGTGGCTGATGTCCTCGCGGCAATTCCCCGCTAACCCAAAATGATTGTTCAATTTTTGGGCAACCGTACTGGAGCCTCCTGCTGACTCGTGATATCCTACTCCCAATATCACACAAACAGGTATACCGTAAACTTCGGATAAGCTGTCCGCTTTCGCCCGATGCTCGTCGAAATACGCGTTAGACACCTGACTTAAGCCTGAAGAAAAACAGCAGCCTAAAATGGCATAAACCAACACGGCACGATGTATATTCACCCTAGAAATGTAATTAAACTTCCGCTTAATTCCTAATTCTTGTAGGGGAATAGCCTATCTTTATGCCATGAAAATGCTATCGATTTGGATTCAAACCGCTCGTCCAAGAACCCTTCCTCTTTCGGTTTCAGGAATTTTAATGGGCTTGGCATTGAGCCCAAATTCCGGACTTAGCGATCCCTTGGTCATGCTCGGTTGCCTTTTGACAACGGTCCTGTTTCAAGTGCTTTCCAATTTTGCCAACGACCTTGGGGACGGAATGAAAGGAACTGATAATTCTGAAAGAATTGGACCACAACGTTCCGTACAATCCGGAAAAATATCGGTTTCTTCCATGAAAAAAGCCGTTGTTCTTTTGAGTTTTTTAAGCCTTCTTTCCGCCGGTCTTTTGTTAACTACTGCTCTGCCCAATCTTACAGCAAAAGCGTTAATTTTTTACCTCATCCTATCCTTGTTGTGCGTATTGGCAGCGATTACCTATACCGTTGGAAAAAAAGCATACGGTTATCATGGAGGTGGCGACCTCATGGTTTTTCTTTTCTTTGGTTGGGTAGCCGTATTGGGTACGCGTCACTTGTTCACCCCAAACTTTTCGCTGCAAGAAGTGCTCGCCGCAACGGCCATCGGAGCCTGGAGTACGATGGTGCTTAACCTTAACAACCTTCGTGATATTCACAACGATAAGGCATCAGGAAAAAACACCTTAGCGGTTATCCTAGGAGGCATGCGTGGAAAATGGTACCATTACTTCCTTTATGTACTTTCCTCCATGGCTTGGATTTCGCTTTTGATTACAGCATATTTGGAATCTCGAAACCCCTATTTATGGTTTTCAGGTATCCCGTTAATTTTCTGTACGATGCACATCCGTAAGGTGTCTAAGATTCAGCACGCGAAAGAATACGACCCGGAATTAAAAAAAATCGCTTTAAGCACCTTCGCAGCTGCCCTTTTGTTCTTTATTTTAACTTGAACTAATCCCTTGTAAAACTTGTTTTGAACATACCGAATAGTCATTTATTGATTAACTTTGCAAGGCAAAAAGAGCCGTATGAAAATATTAGTTTGTATTAGCAAAGCTCCGGATACTACGTCCAAGATTGCTTTTACCCAAGACAACAGCCGTTTTGATGAAAACGGAGTTCAATACATTGTGAATCCCTACGATGAGTGGTATGCATTGGTTAGGGCATTGGAAATCAAAGAATCCTCGGGCGCTGAGGTTACCATAATTACCGTTGGTACTACCTCCGATGAGGCCATCATGCGAAAAGCGTTGGCGATTGGTGCAGATGAAGCAGTTCGAATCGATTCCGAGCCCAACGATGCGTATTTTGTAGCAACTGCTATCGCAGACTATGCCAAAGATAAATCCTTCGATTTAGTTCTAACGGGTAAGGAAACCATCAATTTCAACGGATCACAACTGGGAGGAATGATTGCCGAGGCTCTTAATGCCCCTTACATTTCGATTGCTTCAAAATTGGACGTTTCAGGCAATACCTTAACCCTGGAAAGGGAAATTGCCGGTGGAGTTGAAGTGGTAGAAGTAAGCCTTCCTTCGGTAGTTTCTTGTGCCAAAGGAATGGCGGAACAACGCATTCCGAACATGCGGGGAATCATGGCTGCTCGTACGAAGCCACTGCAAGTCCTTGCCCCAAACAAAACAGATCAATTGACGCACTACGTTGCGTTCGCAAGCCCTTCTGCAAAATCGGGAGTCAAATTGATTGACCCCAACAATATGGATGAACTCGTTTCCCTTTTACACAACGAAGCAAAAGTAATTTAAGCATGAAAAATATTGTCTACATTCAAGCGAATGGTACCCTTCCTAAAGCCGCTTTTGAAGTGGTCAGTTATGCGCACCAATTGGGCGGTACGGTAACTGTTTTAGCTACAGGTAGCCTGAATTCCGACGCATTAAGTGTATTAGGATCGTACGGAGCAAATGAGGTTATCGTAAATCGTGCAATTACGGGTAACGACGATCAAACAATCGCTGCATGGTTGGCACAACACATCGCTGGTGCTCACAACCTTGTTTTTAGCCATGACTTCAACGGAAAAGCAATCGCCCCGAGATTATCGGTAAAACTCAAGGCAGGATTTATTTCCGGAGCGGTTGCCCTTCCCGAAGCGGATGGTTCCATTAAAGTCAATGTTTTTTCAGGAAAGGCATTTGGTTATGTGAAAAGCAATACCGCACAGCGCATCATTTCATTGCTCCCGAACAGTGTAGCTCCAAGTATGACAGGAAACGCATGCACCGTTCAAGAAGTCAACGAATCGATGGGTGATTCAAGAATTAAGGTCCTTTCCGTTAAAAAACCCGAAGGCACTATACCCCTTCCGGAAGCAGAACTGGTAGTTTCTGCGGGTAGGGGTCTCAAAGGCCCAGAAAATTGGGGTATGATTGAGGATTTGGCAAATGCATTAGGTGCGGCGACAGCGTGTTCAAGACCTGTGGCTGATATTGGATGGAGACCCCACCATGAACATGTTGGTCAGACGGGGGTTGCTATTCGTCCAAACCTGTACATTGCGGTCGGGATTTCGGGTGCCATCCAACACCTAGCCGGAGTGAACGGTTCAAAAGTCATTGTTGTCATTAACCCAGACTCCGAAGCACCTTTCTTCAAAGCGGCCGACTACGGTGTTGTCGGAGATGCTTTTGAAGTTGTACCAAAACTTGTTGAAGCGGTGAAGAAATTCCGCGCTAATTCCTAGCATATTCATGGGTAAAATTCTATTAGAAATAAGAGGAATTGAGTACAGCCAAACGCAGTCAGGCTCGTATGTACTTGACTTAAAAGAAGTCAATGGGAGGAGGAGAATGCCCATTCTTATCGGAGGGTTTGAAGCACAAGCCATTGCCCTAGCCTTGGAAAAAATGGTTCCAAACCGTCCCATGACCCACGATCTTTTTGTGTCCTTTTTTAGCATTGTTAACGCGAGGGTGAAAGAAATTATCATCCATGAATTTAATGAAGGATTATTTAAAGCAAATATTGTCGTCGTACATGAAGGCATTGAGGTAGAGGTTGATGCGCGTTCCTCCGATGCTGTTGCGATTGCCGTTCGTTTCAATGCTCCGATTTACACCACGGAAAAAGTACTTCAGGAAGTAAGCCACATCAGCGAGAAAAGGGAAGATGATTCGGATATGGATGATTTTGAGGACGACTTTGAACCTTATGATGGCGGTGAGGGCGACATGGAAGAAGTTCCCTTGGAGGAGTTAGAGGAACAATTATCGGAGGCCTTAGAAAACGAGGATTACGAAAAAGCGACGCGCTTACGTGACGAGATCAATAAGCGAAAAAAATAGTATCTTCAAGCCATGGAAAATAATGGCTTAAGCTCACAACACTCAAAAGTAAAAATTCAATTAACCGCTTTAAGTTTTCTTCAGTACTTTGTTTGGGGAGCTTGGTTAATAACGGTCGGGAAATATTGCACCATTACGATGAAATGGTCGTTCACCGAATTTGGAGCAATCTTCACCACCATGGGGATCTCTTCGGTATTCATGCCAAGTTTGATGGGAATTGTTGCGGATAAATGGCTCAATGCAGAACGCCTACTCGGAATTTTACACGCCTTAAGTGGTATTGCGGTGGCGTGTCTACCTCTGGTTAAAGATCCCTCCATGTTCTTTTGGCTTACCCTTTTGGCCATGGTGTTTTACATGCCTACCATTGCGCTTTCCAATTCTGTTTCCTACAGTGTGCTTGGTCAATTCCGCATGGATCCCATTAAAACATTCCCGCCCATTCGGGTTTTTGGAACTGTGGGTTTTATTGTGGCTATGTGGGTAACCGACCTCAGCGGCAACAGCGCTTCAGCCAATCAATTTTACATAAGCGCTATTTGTTCGTTAGGATTAGCCCTTTTCGCCTTTTCCCTGCCCAAATGCCCTCCTAAAAAAGATGCTGGCGATGCGAAATCCGTTATTCAAATTCTTGGATTGGATGCATTCAAGCTCATGCTCAATTACAAAATGTTGCTTTTCTTTTTATTTTCCCTAATGCTTGGATGTGCCTTACAGCTCACCAACATGTACGGAGATACGTATTTAAGTACGTTCGAAGCTTTTCCAAAGTATGCTGAAACCTTTGCAGTTAAACATTCTACGGTTATTATGTCCATTTCTCAAATTTCTGAAACCTTATTTATCCTGGCAATACCGTTTTTTCTTCGCCGATTTGGCATAAAAAAAGTGATGCTCATGAGCATGTTGGCTTGGGTATTGAGGTTTGGGTTATTTGCTTACGGGAATCCCGGGGATATGCTTTGGATGATTATTTTCTCTTGCATTGTGTACGGAATGGCCTTTGATTTCTTCAATATTTCAGGTTCTTTGTTTGTTAACTCTTCCGTTGAAGCAGAAAAACGAAGTTCAGCGCAAGGTTTATTCATGATGATGACCAATGGATTCGGAGCGATATTAGGAAGTGCATTAAGCGGAAGGTTGATCGACGCATTCTTTACAAAATCCCTTACCAAAGCAAACGATGTATACGCTTATTTTGGCAGCAACTCAGATCATCCCATCATGCAAAAGATGCTTTCAGGAAACAACATTTCAGCCGATGGCACCCTAGCTCATCCGATATTGGTACAGCAATGGGAGTCCATATGGCTTTGTTTTGCAGGTTATGCCTTGGCAGTTGCGCTACTTTTCGCAGTACTATTTAAACACAAGCATCATCCCAACGAAATTGGCGAAATTTCCCACTAAATATCCAATTTGTAAACGTTTTGTAAGCTTGAATTATCGTTTAGGGTTACTTCTAGGTCCTTGATTAATCCATCTGCAACATCGTATACCCAACCGTGCAAATGAAGGTCGGACCTTCTTTCCCAAGCGCCTTGAACAATGGATGTTTTTGCCAAATTACACACCTGCTCAAATACATTGATTTCTACAAAACGGTTCACCCGCGCTTTCGCATCTTGGATCACATGAAGCTCATCATAATTCATTCGATAAACATCCTTTATATGCCGAATCCAATTGTCAATTAACCCAACATGCACGTTCGTCATGGCAGTTTGTACCCCACCACAGCCATAATGGCCACAAACAATGATGTGTTTTACTTCCAATACATTGACAGCATAATCCAATACTGACAGCAAATTCATATCCGAATGTACCACCATGTTGGCAATGTTTCTATGTACAAAAACCTCTCCGGGAGGAGCGCCAATGATTTCATTGGCTGGTACACGCGAATCGGAACAACCAATCCATAATACGGGTGGTTTTTGGCCTTTGGCCAATTTGTTAAAAAAATCAGGGTCTTCTTCTAATTTTTGTGCGACCCATCGCTTATTGTTGACAAGCAAACTGTTATAATAATTTTCCATGTGTTATAATGATAAGTGATTTCCTAAATATGTAACATTAATCTGCTTGTTTTTTGCGGTGACGCAAATAAAATCCGAGAGCAATTCTTGAATGTCGTGGTCCAACGATTTACTGTTTTGGGTATTGATGGTCACCTTCGCTCCCGAAGGCAGGTTCATGAGGGTATTTTTAATGCTTGCAATGTTTAAAAAATTGACCTGTTCACCGAAGACAATTTCAAAACCCTCCTCGGAAGCAACAACCTCATGATTCCCGCTAAAGTTCCGTTTGATGATAAAAACTACCGCTATAATTAATCCGATTCCAATACCTTTTAATAGATCGGTAAATAAAATGGCCAAAATCGTGCAAACAAACGGAATAAATTGTTCCCAACCTTTAGAAAATTGCTGTTTAATTAACTTAAAATTGGTGAGTTTATACCCCACGGATATTAATATAGCCGCCAGCGTTGCAAGGGGAATTAAGTTTAAAATAGGTGCGATGAATAACACCGCAATGACTAACCATAAACCGTGGAATACCGCCGACATTTTGGAAGAAGCACCGCCGTTCAAATTGGCCGTAGATCGAACAATCACTTGGGTAATAGGAATGCCTCCAACGAAACCGGCAACCATATTTCCTATGCCTTGAGCCATTAATTCGCGGTTCGGATTGGTAATCGCTTTTTCGGGGTCTAACCGATCGATGGCCTCAACGCTTAACAAGGTCTCTAAGCTTGCGATTGCGGCAATGGTTAATGCGACCACATATATTTTGGGTGATGTGAGCAACGAGAAATCGGGGAAACTCAATTGTAACTGAAGATCGTTCCAAGAATTCAAGCGTGGAATCTGAACCAAGTGCTCCTTAGCGATGTGCAAATCATGCCCTGTGTAGGTAAGGGTGATATTAATCACGGTTCCGATAACTATTACCCAAAGCATTGACGGAACATAGGTAAAGACCTTTAACTTTTTAATTTTTGGAAGTTCAAAAAGCACGATTAAACCCAAAGAAATCAACCCAATCATGGCTATACCAAAATCCAGCGATTTAACGGCGTATATCAACTCGGTAAAAGTATTGTGTCCATCCTGTTGAAAGAAGGATTCGTCTCCAATGTAATCTTTATCATACCCTATTAAATGGGGGATTTCTTTTAGAATTAGGGTGATGCCAATCGCCGCAAGCATGCCTTTTATTACCCCACTGGGCAAATAGTTCGCAATGATTCCTGCACGCAATACGGCGAACACCACCTGAAATAAGCCTGCAAAAATTAAAGCAAGTAAAAAGGCACTAAAGGAGCCAAGAGTAGCAATGGAGGCTATAACGACCGTAATGAGACCCGCAGCAGGTCCGGAAACACCCAGCCTTGAATTGCTTATCATTCCAACCACAATGCCCCCAACTATCCCAGCAAGCAACCCTGCCATCGGAATAGGGCTTAAACCTTCTACCGTGGTAGAGGCAAGTCCTATGCCTAAACAAAGCGGAAGTGCAACAAAAAAAACAATGATACTAGCAGACAAATCATGCCTTATGGAAGAACTATTTTTTTTCACCGAACAAAATCTTTATCGAATTAAGAATCTTTTAAAAAACGCAGCACTAGCGATTTTCCGGTGGATTATCCATTTCCGACAAATGTTCTGTCAGGTGGTTTAAATTTAAAATAAAATTCCAAGAGGAGGGCTTTAGCGCCCATCGCAACTTATTTTCTTGATTCACTTCAAACATTTCTAGGCTCCATAATTTTTCCTCCGAGTCCTCGGAATCATCAGATTCATCGGAAGCATCGTCGTACTCAGACCATTCAATCAATGCCTTCTGTTGAAAATTCAACGATGCCACCATTTGCCCTGCAAACGCAAGTAAAACGCATAGGATCAAACATCGATGAAAGCTCATTACGATATAACATTAAGTTTTTTACCAACTTTTATAAAGGCCGCAATGGCCTTATCTAAGTCTTCTCTGGAATGAGCCGCAGAAATTTGAGTGCGTATTCTCGCCTGTCCTTTTGCAACAACGGGATAAAAGAACCCAATTGCATAAACGCCTTCGTTGAGCAATTCATTGGCAAATTGCTGAGAAAGGGCTGCATCGTAGAGCATGATAGGAACAATCGGGGAATCACCGGGCTTGATATCAAATCCCGCTGCTTTAATTCGTTCTTTGAAATACAAGGTGTTTTCTTCAAGGCGGTCTCTTAATTCAGTAGTACTGCTCAATAGCTCAAAAACCTTAATGCTCGCACCCACGATGGAAGGGGCCAAAGAATTGGAAAAGAGGTAAGGTCGAGAACGTTGACGTAACATCTCAATGATTTCCTTTTTTCCCGTAGTATAACCGCCCATAGCACCCCCCAACGCTTTTCCAAGCGTTCCAGTAATGATGTCCACCTTATCCATAACCCCAAAATGCTCAGGAACTCCACGTCCTGTTTTTCCGACAAAACCGGCCGAATGGCACTCATCGGTCATAACTAAGGCGTCGTACTTCTCGGCAAGCGCACATATTTCATCCATTTTCGCCAAATCCCCGTCCATGGAAAAAACACCATCTGTAACAATGATTCGGAACCGTTGGCCTTGTGCCTTTTGAAGCTGCTCTTCTAAATCATTCATGTCGGAATGCTTGTAACGGTAGCGCTGGGCCTTGCACAAACGAACTCCATCGATAATGGAAGCATGATTTAATTCATCGCTGATGATGGCATCCTCCTCTGTAAAGAGAGGCTCAAAAACACCTCCGTTGGCGTCGAATGCAGCCGCATATAAAATGGTGTCCTCAGTACCATAGAAATCCGCAATTTTGCGTTCCAACGTTTTATGAATGTCTTGTGTTCCGCAAATAAAACGTACCGAAGACATCCCGAAACCGTGGGAGTCCAACGCGTCTTTTGCCGCTTGCACTACATCCGGATGCGAAGAAAGACCCAAGTAGTTATTTGCGCACATAATAACCACATCCTCACCCGTATTTACGTGAACTTTAGGTCCCTGAGGCGTGGTTATAATGCGTTCGCGTTTTAACAACCCATTGGATTCAATGGTCTTTAACTCTTCCGATAAATGTTCGTGAATTTTTCCGTACATAATGCTTTATTTAGCGTGTTTACGCATTTTCTTTTCCAATACCTGCGAAAGTAATTGCGCCTCCTTGGGCGATAATTTCTTTCCGAATTTAACGATTTTTCCAAAATACTCGAAGTGGAAGCGATCGTCTCCCTGAATCCATGGTGAAGCTTCCCACGCCGATTGGAATGACTTTTCTTCTGGGACATCATACCTTAATCCCTTAATATTATCGTAATAGTAGGGAATGCTCTTTCCGTAATTACGAATCGATTTTTTAATGTGAAGCCCCAAATCATCGATTTTAAGTAATTCCTCTCCCCATAAAATCCAAAGAAAGGCGCGCGATATCCGAAAAGCATAATAGGCCCAAAATGTCAAAAATATCCACAAGATGATTTTCTCCTGTTCCTTCAAAGGAAGCGTACCTAAAGACCAGATGCAAACCGCTCCGATGGTCAACCACATAGCCAACCAAGCTCCCATAAGTGCTATGGCCCAGGGTTGTTTTTTGGGCAAAATAACGACCGTAGTTTTCTGACCGCGGTCCACAAAACTAATCCTCTCCCCGATTTCTGTCATGGATTAACGCTGTATTTTCACTGGAATTAAGTTGTACCCAGCTCGCACGAAATACAAACCGTTTACAGGATTCTGAATTTCAATCACCATCTGTGGTTCAATGACCCTTTTCGTTGCAATGATTCTGCCTGATACATCCAATAACTCTAACGATTGACCCGCCAACAAGGACAAACCTTCTACCGTAAATGTACCGTTGTTCGGATTGGGATACACCAAAATGGATAATCCATTCAATTCCAAGTTTTCTAAAACTTCCATCACTTGGGTGGTCGTATCCGCACCTCCACAAGCATTCGTCGCGATTAGGGTAATGGTATAAGTGCCCGGAGAAGTGTACGTATGGGTAGGTTGTGTTTGGGTTGAGGTATTACCGTCTCCAAAATCCCACACATAGGCATTGGCGTTTTGAGAGGTATTGGTGGTGCTTAAAGCCCCGCCATTGATGTTAAACGTAAACCCTGCCACCGGAGCAGCGCCTAGGGTGATGTTAATCGTTGACGCGGGACTTGATCCGCACGAGTTGTAGGCAGTTACGGATAAAACCCCCGGAGTGTTATCGAAGGTTAAAGAGATCGAATTCGTTGTGCTCATGCCTAACCACGTTGCCGGAAAAGTCCAATTGTAAAAGGCCGATGGATCATTGGTAACGGAATAGGTTTCCATGGCATTCGGGCAAGCATTTGCGTTGCCAATGATTGCAGAAGGGGTGGTAGGTAGCGTTTCTACGGTTACATAGGCCGTATCTTGATAACTGCTCAAATTGTTGCCATCGCTTACGGTTAGCGAAACAGCATAAACCCCTGGTTGAAAATAGGTAACTGTTGGATTTGCCAAGGTAGATGTTGCTGGCGACCCACCGGGAAAACTCCAATTCCAAGAGTTGATAGTCCCTCCCGTCGTTTGATCGGTGAATTGTACAGGAGTGTTCACACAAACGGTTGAAGGAGTTCCCGAAAACTGTACATTCAAAGGACTCGAAAGGTTGTTCCATTTCCACATTCCGTTCGTGGTAGCGTTCGTATTGAACCATCCCGACCAGCCAATGGAAGGGGTTAAAAATTCACAATATAAATGTTGAACGTTATCGATTTGCGTCCAGGTTAGGCCTCCATCAAAGGAATACGATGAACCGGATCCCCCATTTGCCGCCCCTGTGGTAAAGATAGTATTGGTATTTACGATAGCACAGAGCCCGTTGGTATAAACTGGTCCTGAGGTTGCCAATTGCAACCAGGTTGAGCCCGCATTGGTGGTTTTATATACTGCGCCTCCATTCGTTACAATGTAACCGACCGTAGAAGAAGCATAGGAGAAATTCCCGCTGATATTCGCTCCTCCGAAGTCTTGAATCGGTGAAGTATAAACCGCCCAGGTAGCTCCTTTATCGGTTGAATGAAAAATCCTGCCTTTATTCGTGGAAAACCAAACATTGTTTCCTACGACATCCAATTGACGGGTATAGCCGTATTCTCCCGCTAAGGGGTTAGGAATGTTCGCTCCTCCCACTAAGGTCCAATTCGTTCCGCCGTTAACGGTTCTATAAATTTCAAACTCGCCATTGATGGGGTCTCCCATGCAAAAACCCTCGTTGGCATCCCAAAAATGCACGACATTGGTAAAAGACGCTGCATTACTGAACGTGGCGGTCGTTTGTTTCGTCCAAGTTGAACCTCCGTTGGTAGTTTTCCAAATTCCTCCCAGCTGACCCGCAGCATTCGGATAGGCCGCTAACCAGGCAACATTAGAAGAAATACCTTGAACCATCGAAATACCAAGACCGGCATTTCCTACGTTGATGTTTCCGGGAGTCCAAGTGGTTCCTCCGTTAGTAGTTTTCGTAAATTGCTGGACGTTTGCATTGGCACCGCTGCCATCATAAGCGGTAGCCCAAACGACGTTTTGATCGACTATTGAAATCCAATTGATTCCTCGGTTCGCTGCGGAGAAGCCAGAGTTCTGAACAATCCAATTGCCGTAAGGAGGAACGTTTACTGTGATGTAACTGTTTTTGGTTTCCGTATCGGAAGTCTGCGAATTAGTAACCGTTAAACTGACATTATACGTACCAGCGGTAGCATACGAAATATACGGAGGATTGGCGCCGGTAAAGCTCGAGGGAGTTCCACCCGGAAAACTCCACTGATAGGTCGTAATGGCATTTCCACCGGTAGCACAATTTGGGTAAAATTGAACCGAGTCACCTTCAAAAATCGTGGTTGGAACCGCGAAGAAATTAGCGATGGGAGCGCCTGCTGTCAATCCTTGTGAAACGCATTGAAGAGCGGCTAAAGCATTAATTCTTGGCCCCATGTTTTGATTGATGTTCACCCCGCTGTTCAGCAAACAACTTAGCACTTGCGCAGGGGTAAGTGTTGGGTTAACGCTCAGCATTAATCCTACCAAGCCCGCGGCAAAAGGGGTTGCCATGGAAGTTCCACCCATTTTTGCATACCCGTTTCCGTTGGAAGTATACACCGTGCTCAATAAACCGCCATTGGAATATCCACCGGGCGCGGCAATATCAACGTAGGGAGTTGCACCATTGTAATTCGAAAAACTGGAGCGTTGGTCATTGGCATCTACCGATCCAACACAAATCACATTGTTGTAGGCACCAGGATAATGCAAGGTTGTTGTGTTGCTGTTCCCCGCAGCAGCCATGAACACAATGTTCGGATAAGCATTTATCAAGTTTTGAAACGCCTGAGAAGGACTTGTTCCACCGAAGGACATGCTCACCACATGGGCTCCGTTTTCACAAGCCCACTGTACACCGCCGTAACCGTACCATACAGAACCTGATGAAGACGCATTGTTCGGAGTGCATTTCACTCCAATTAGCTCGACATTACCTCCTAAACCGGCAATACCGATAGCATTATTAATGTCGGCGGTTGCTAAGCCGGCACAGTGTGTACCATGCGACCAACCGGCATCTTGCGTATGCGTAGAAGGAGGAGCAGCATTGTTGTCGTTATCCGCTACATCGTATTGCTTAAACGCAGTTAAATCCGTATGGGTAGAGTACACGGCATTGTCAACAATGGCAATTTTAACCGAATTATTTCCTTGCGAGATATTCCAAGCATTTTCAGAACCTACGAGGGTATGATACCATTTATTGGTTCCTGTGTGGCTGGGGTCATTGGGAATAAAACCGGTGGAATAAATGGGTTCCTTTTCCGCATACAGAACTTCTGCTACTTTTTCTAACTGATTCATGTACTCATGAATATGCGCATCATCACTAAAGTAAATGCGATAAATATTCATCAACGATGGCTTGTAGGAGAAATAGGAAGGGCGTTCCAATTTCGTTACGTTGGCATCGTGGAAGATGGTTTCTAAAAAAGGATAGTTATGAAAATCGTCCAACAGGGCCAATTGATTTGCATCGGTTTGCTCAAGGTTTAAGGCGTTAGGCCTCACTTCGCCTTTGAGTTGAAACATTAACACCCCTGGATGAAACGAAGGAGTTGGAACGTTTTGTGCCAACGAGATGCACGAGATTCCGATGAATAAAAGGATTAGGGTAAAGTTTTTCATGCTACAGATTTTGCATAAAAATAGGTAAAGGGCCGAAGATAACCAAACAAAAAACCCCAACTTTCGTCGGGGTTTTCTCAAAACAGTGTTAATCTTAATAATGCCACAAATCGGTTTCCCAAGTACGCATGGTTTCTTTGATTTTTTGGGCCTCGTAAAGGGCATCAACCCCATAGCGGTAATCCTCAATGTCGCGGTCGAATTGATCCGTAGCTTTGTAGATTTGCGCCGAAAACAAACGTTTCCAGAATAAATCGTCGAAAGACATCCATTGCGAGTCGCTTTGCTCATTGTAGACAAAGTAATTGACAATAACATTGCGAAGTTGTGGAAAATACAACCAAAACATTTCGTATTCTGCTGTTGGCGTCGTCGGATTAATAGGTGTTTTGGCACCCCCAACGCTTGCAACCAAAGACGGCGGATTAGCGAACGGATCCCTCATGATCAAACTACCGCGATCCGAGAATTTCACTGTATCTATTGTGTATCTCGCTACCGGAGCTATGGCTATTATTCGCTTATCTAACATAGATCGTTCCTTGTCAAAGAACCAATCTTCTTTGATATTGTAAGCAGTTATCAAATCAGAAGTAACAAAAAACGTTAAGTCTTCGGAGAGTAAAGAAACATCACTATTTGATTTGGTAGCTTTTGCCATAGCTTTATTCCATGACTTTTCAAAAGCAGCCGCTTTTTCTGGATCAGCCATTTGAGTTTTTACATCCGGTTGCCATTGTGCTCCAATTTGGCTTGCATCATAATCCGTTTTAATGTAAT
This sequence comes from Flavobacteriales bacterium, assembly GCA_947500875.1. Classification (GTDB taxonomy): domain Bacteria; phylum Bacteroidota; class Bacteroidia; order Flavobacteriales_D; family Crocinitomicaceae; genus UBA952. Next base: position 28,553 of record CANMUN010000020.1, read on the forward strand.
TATCCGTCCAATCCTTGAAGGTTTTGAAATTCATATAATCTGTCATATATACCTTTGGTTGACCTTGGTATAAACCCGAAATTGGAGTGCCTTCAAAGAAACCACCACAGCGATCCACAATATTCTTAGCATACGAAGGATTAGGCTGGTAGTAAGAATTTTCATCTTGGTCTAATTTGTATCGGTTCAAACGATATTTCAAGGCATATCCATCTTCTTTGGTAAAATTGAAATCTAACGAATCCGCAACATAAAACATCGACAAGTCTCCGTTCATCAAATGCTGCACGATAATCGTCCATAAACTCAATCGAGACTGGTTACGAATCCACCCCTTATGATCCATCATTTCAGCAGCATTTTTAGGCGGTACCATCGTAAATTCCTTGGTGAATTTATCGTAGGGCAAAAACAATTTGTGATTGGCTTTTTCACGAGCATCTATTCGTGAAAACAATCTCTTGGACCAAACATAATCAGCCTCACGAACATACTCATATTCTATGCGCGATCTAACCGGAACTTCCTCTTTAATCACCACACCGTCAATTACACCATCCGAAGGCATGTTAACCGGGCCTCGCTGAATATCCAAAGGATTTTGAGCGAATGAGATGCCACTAAGTGCTACTAGCGAAAGAAAAATTATTGCACGCATAGTTAATCTTATTGAATTTGAATTGAACCTTTAAAAGCGGTCGTTTTTCCGGTATCCACTCTTTTCGCAGTACCATAAATACCAACAACAGAACCTGGCGAAAACGCCCTAAGTGCATTTGCAGGTACATTATTCCCGGTAACCTTTGTAGACCCTACTTTCATTTCAGTTATGATAAATTGAACTCCTTGCAAAACGGCTCCCGGAGGCAATCCAACGTAAATCGGGCCACCTTTTGCTGTTAGCGATGGTGTTAGAACAGTTGGCTCTGGGAAAGGCCGAATGGGAAACGTCTGTTTAAACACAACCGGCTTATCGTTCTTGTCTTTAGCATTTACGGTTATCGTTGCTCCGTCTTTACTCGGGGTAACTTTTGCTACATAATAATTACCCACCTTCGGACAAGGGCGCCCGTTGCACGAAACGGTCATTGACTTAATATTCGAACCACCTGCGGATGCCGTAATTTTATTATCCCAATCACCATACAAGGCTGTTTGCAAAGGCAGACCAATTGAACCACCGCTTTTTTGAGCGACAAAAACCTTGGCTTCAAAATCATCGTATTTCATCGAAAGATCCTTCTTTGCTATTCCAACGGTACCTTTAATAACCATCTCATTAGATCCTGATGCTGTGATTTCCAAGGTGGCAACACCGTCTTTGATTTCTTTTAATGTACCTGGATACTTATTGTCTTTAAACTTTAAAGGTTTATCCGTATCATAAGCAGCCATCGAAACATACACTTCAAATTTATCTCCAGTCTCAACAACAGCTACCGACGGACGAGCTAACGCCTCAATTTTGTTGAATGAATATTCTCCCGTTGAAATTCGACCCTTTATCAATGATAAAGCCTTCGCCCTTGCGGTTAAAACATCGTATTGCAAAGAGGATAGCGATGCTAGGGCAGCAATCATCGGAGCATGAAAAAAGGTACGGCCTAACCAATGCACATTCTGTGTGATATCTCCATCATGACCGTATTTATCCTTCTCCAATTTAGTTAATTCACAATACATTGTTATTAGAGCCTCCTCATCATCTGCTGTATTCACACGATTGCCCTTGAGTATTAGATCTTTTACCTGCTTTTCCAAATCGGTATTATCCTTAAATTGGTCAACTGATCCATTCAGGACGACTTTAAACGCTTTTTCATTTCCAGCATAAGTCCCACAAAGTTCAATCAAACGCTTTCTGAAAAGTTTATATGGCTCCCAAACCTTTTTCATGCCTTCTCCGTTAGGATCTATATCATCCAACTCCTTTATTCCCAACTCACGCATTGGTGTATCGAACTCATCCTTTGCCTCTAAGGCGGTCAAGTTTAGTTTAGATGGCATTAATGGTTGATTAGCATCGTATTTCTCCCACAAAATCTTCTTTTCATTATTTGGTGCTGCAGGCTCATTTGGCTTTAATTCACCAAGCTTTTCAAGCAATAAGAGCTTTGTGTCATCTAAGTTCTTGATAACAATAGCTGCTTCCTTATCAATTTCCGCTATTGACTTTAACGCCGATTCAATCTTTTTACGCTTTTCCAACTCATCTGGCCCACTAGCCTCAGCATATGCAGACTTTAACTCGCTCCTTAAATCGTCACCTCTTCCAAGTTGCGTAAATGCTCCCTTTTGAATATTGGCTTCGATGGCTACAAATGCATCTAAAATTTGTTTTGATACGTTCAAGGCAAGAAGGGCCGTGAGTACAATGTACATCATCGAAATCATCTTCTGCCTTGGGGTTTCCTTAGCTCCTCCCATTTCTATCTATTTTTTAAAATGTTATTATTCCTCTACCTGGCTTATTTACCCATTGCACGTAACATATTGCCGTAAACGCTGTTCAAGTCTTCCAAGTTCTTGGCTAAGACCTTCATATTGCTCGCATAGGCTTTGGTATCATCGGCAGACTCAGATAAACTGTTCATTACCGTTTGCAAAGAACCAACTCCAGCAAGGCTCGCATTTAATTCTTTTAAGTTGTTTGCGGCAGTAGTAATTTGACTACCAAAATCCTGAACTCCCGTACCATCCACCGTAATATCTGCCACTCTTTTAGAGGCAGCTGCATAGGAATCGGATAATTGAGAGATGTTTGCAGCAGCAGTATTCAATGCCGCAACGTAAGCATCAGATGCCCCAGCCGCGTTGGCTACACCTTTTAAAGATTCTGCCGTGGTGTGTAATTGAGAAATGCCATTCCCCAATTTATCGAACAAGGCTTGGTTAACACCGGCTTTCTCCATCATTGCATCAATCTTAGCACCGTAATCCTGACCAGCACCTGAACCTCCACCGCTGATAGCTAATGGATTAACATCGTCTCCATCCCATTTTACGTAATTTCCTCCTTTCTCATCGTACCCTCTGTGGCGCTCTTTTTCAGGGTAAGCGTAAGGATAGTAAACGGACCAATCCGGTTCTGCATGGGTTAATTGAAAGGAACTCATAGTAAATAACACCGCTTCCGTACCTAGTCCCACAATCAACATTTCGTTACATCCTGGCCAGTGCATGATTTTAAACAAGGCCCCTAAGATTACCACTGCGGCACCAATACCGAAGGCATATCCCATTACTTTTCTTCCCGTTGGCGTTGCCATCCATGCTCCTATTCCTTTCTTTTTTGCTCCCATGACTTTTTTTAATTTTAAACGTTAAACTTAGATTTATTTATTTTGTTACAGATTTTACTTAAGTTGAATATCCATTTGGATTTCTTCGCCGTTCTCGGCATCCAAATCTTTACCTCCACGACCGAGGTGTGTCATTACGTTCCTGAAACCGATGTAACACTTGGCTGTATCTTGGTATTCAAACGTTCTCGTTCCATTTTGAAGGTAATATCCAACATCTTTCCAAGAACCTCCGCGAATGACTTTTCGTTTCTTCACAGGGTGATCATCGTCTTTGGCATCATACACGTATTCGGTATTAAGGTCGTGGGTAAATTCATACGATGACTCATCAAAAGCACTGTTACACCACTCGGCCACGTTGCCGGCCATGCAATACAAACCGTAAGCATTTGGATTATAAGAATATACTTTCACGGTATGGAACCCACCGTCTTCAAAATAACGGCCTCTCATTGGCTTAAAGTTGGCCAAGAAACAACCGTTGGCATTACGAATGTATGGACCACCCCAAGGGTATTGGGAAAGCTCAAGATCCCCTCGTGCTGCTCGCTCCCATTCCATTTCGGAAGGCAAACGGAAATCGTTCACGTATAAATCTCCACCAGCCAGCAACCAGCTGTGGTACAGCTGAGTTCTCCAAACAGAAAACGCTTTTGCTTGGCACCAAGTAACTCCAACTACTGGGTAATTGTCGTAAGCAGTATGCCAAAAATAGTTCTCTGCCATGGGATCATGGTACGAATACGTAAAGTCTCTTACCCAACACAGCGTATCTGGATACACGTTAATGCGCTCTTTGATAATGTAACGGCTACGATCTGTATGCCCCCGTATGGCGTTGTGCTGTCCTTTGCTGTTCGTGTACCCTAAATCCAAGTCTTGGCCTGGGTTTTCAAGAATTGATTCTTTGACTAGTAAACTATTTTTATCATCTTTTGGCACATAAACCCCAACAGTATCAACCAACAAATTTCCCTGATCGTCATACAGCGGCTTTAAGGTACCATCGTACATCACCATTGAGCCATCGTTGGTTAAGGTTGCGCGGTGCATTCCATTGGATTTGTCATTTTTAGAAAGTGGGTTACGCCTTGAGGAAGGGTCGTCTTTTGCCATGGCATTCAACTTTACATCGTAGCCGTTATCAGCGGTCATCACCTTACCTCGTTTAGCCGCTTCTTTGTAATCCACCCAATAATAATCGTAGAACAAAAGACGTGTGTCGATTTGTTTGTTTTCAAAAAAGCGTTCCTCTTTCGAAACATACATATCGGAAAGCAAAAGAGCGATTTCAGGATCTGTGTATTCAATAGGTGTTTCCCAGTTCAATTGAAGGTACTTACGATTGTCTATTCTTCCTCCCTGCGTTTTTATTAGCTTTTCTTGCTCAGTTTTATCTTTATTTGTTTCCGCTTGATCATCAGCTTTTGAATTCTTTTCTCCTCCATAACCACTTATAATAGCCGAAACTTCATCGCTGTTAAGTGTAATATCAATTTCATCTCTTTTTTTGGGAATCGCTCCAAAAGCATCCGCCAATTTTTTACTGCCTTTAAACATTTCCTTCGGCTTTGCAGTCCCATCGCCTCTATAACCGAGAATCGCCAAGTATACTTTATCTAAGCCTTCTATACCTTCTGAGTTCAAGGGATCAAAAGCGTTGTTACCACCCAACACATCAGAGCCAATATCCATAATGCTGCGGTAAGGATCACGGAAAAAGTCTTCGGGAACATTGACCCACTGCTCCGCATCGTCCCCGGATTGACGTCGGTACAATTTTTCACGGGCGATGGAGTCGCGCACCCAATAGACAAACTGACGGTACTCGTTGTTCGAGATTTCCGAAGCGTCCATGTAAAATGCTTGAATGGACACCGTACGGTTACGCGTGGTGTACAAGCCCATGATGTCTTTGTCGTTTTGACCCGCCTGAAAGGCACCAGATGGAATATATACCATTCCGTAAGGAACCTTACCTGGTCCTAGGACATCGGGATACCAATTCGTACGGCCTTTAACACCTACGAGGTTACCGTCTACCGGATCGCACGCAGCGAACAATACAACAGCTAAAGCAAATACTACTACTTTTCTCATTTTATCCTTTTTTGGTTCTTACCTTTTGCCAAACTCCACTTGCTACAGGTTATTTCAGTTTGGGTATAACGTCAGAACATTCAAAATGGTTACATTTAATTCCCCAACCACCTAGGGTGCGTCGAATACGTTTTCGGCGGAATGGGTAAATAATAACAATACTTCACAAACATCTCGTGCGAACCGCGCGAAATGCTCGACAATTTATTCAAGGTTAAATCATACGAATAACCCACCGTAAAATTTTTAAAGGCATTGTACCCTAACAAAATTCCCAAGGCGTCCGAAGTACGGTAGGTTAATCCAGCGTATCCGAGTTCTGAACCCTCCCTTTTGATAAAATAACGTGTGTTGATGTCCACCGAATATTTCACCAAATCGGTTCTTGCCATTAAATTGAAATCCAAATTTCCTGGGCCGATATTATTCATCTTGTATCCACCCATAATATAATAGTGACGGGCAGTGTTGTAACCAACGGTGCCGATACCTGAGGAAGCACCTAACAGTTCCGACTCACTCAAATGGGTAGAAGAAACGCCCGCGTAGTAATTGTTTCCTTTCAAAAACAATCCAAAATTTAAGTCTAAGCTAATCGCACTGAAGTCTGTTCCCGGCAAGGAAGGGTCGTTCATAGTTTGAGGCGGAATCCAATTGGGATTCATAGAATACGAGATGATTCCTGCACCAATACCTGCTCCCAAAGTACCAACGTTACCCAATGAAATAGGGTAGGAATAATTTAACAGCAAATTGTTCTGGCGAGAAAAACCAATCGCATCGTGATAGAAACTCAATCCAACTCCTCCGGGAAAAAAGCGGTTCATGTTGGCAGCAATGTTTAAAACGGCAGAATTTGGCGCGCCGTTAACCTTGTCCCATTGGTTGCGGTAGATGCTTGTTGCACAAATGCCCTCGTCGATGCCCGTTTCACCCGGATTCACCGACATTTTATCGTACATGAAGTGCGTAAGAAGCTTGTCTTGCTGCGCAAGTGACGAACCCACCACAGCAGCAAAAGAAAGTCCTAATAGGCTGATTCTTAATTTCATACTAATTAACTTGCAAATTAATTTTACGCATTCTAGGACAAAACTTGACCTAAAAATGCTTGCTAAGTTAAGCAAAAAAATGAAAATCAAAAAAAATCCTAAAAATTGTCCTCTACCCTAATTTCTGGTAGGTTCTCCACCACAAATCTGGAAGTTCATTGTTCATGGCGTTGTCATAATCCAATTTATCACACGGCACAAGGTGATGGCGCTCAAACCTACTGGATTCGGTTGAGGGATAAGGCACCTCCATCCACCATCGATCGGTCTTATTGCTTTTATAGAAAATGAGTTCTTTGAATTCATTCTCCATGACCACCGTGAATCGGAGGTAATCCTTCTTGCTTCCTACGGGAAAATCGCCTTTGCGCTCTTCAATCCCCTCCATGAAGTACCAGAGGGTATGCGCTACCAATGCAGCATCGTAGGAATTTTCGTTCATCGGATTAAATACCCCGAAGCACGAAAGTTTGTCCGATATTCCTGCATATTTGGCGATGCGGCAAAATTGTTCCAAGGTAAAGCCGTTGGGATTTCCTTCTTTTAATTGGCGTTCGGATGCTTTAACGGCATCCAAATTCATCCCGATGATGTCGGCGTTTCGAAGGTGGGGTTCCGCCAATCGAAAATCGCTGGTAAAGGCACCTAATTTACACACGTCAAAAAACAGTTTGTCGTAAAGCGCCATTTCTTGCGGCGGATTGCGGTTCGGCTGTACCCCTACGGTGGCGTGGTTGAATAAATAGCATGGCCTTCTCAACAACAATGAGCTAAGGTATCCCTTGCTGGAAATAGAATCTTCTGGTTGGCCGAGGTTCAACCGTTCATCTACCGCGCACAAATTAATGAGCTGTTCGGTGATTTCATAACCTACCGATAAGGCGTGCATTAAATCCATGCTGCCTCCAACAATGATTGGAATGCAGTTGATTTTTACCAATTCGGCTACGAGGGTTTGCAGGGCAAAATAGGTGTCTTCGACCCTTTCCCCCGGATTCAAATCTCCTAAGTCGTAGAGCTTTGACTTCCCATTTTGATGGGGATACAACGCATACAATTCCTTTCGGAAGTCCATAGCACCTACAACGGCGTTAGTATGATTGCGGTATTCCTTCACATGAACGATACACAGGGAATTGCGTTCAACCTCTTCGGTAGAAGTTGCATTAAAACAAACGCGTTCTCCTAGAGGGGTTTCAAGGAATTCCTCAGGATCTACGGGAACAAGAAAAAGTGAAAAATCCAACATGGTGGACGAAGATACTTTTTCTCTACGGTCCTTCCGTTGGGTTGGATAAAATTATTCCATAGCCCAACGTGAATAACTTCCTTAGGGTAAAAACTGTCCTATGTTTGGGCGAAAGTACAGTTCGGACTTAAGCACTTTGCCATCTTCACGGTAAATGGGTTTACCGTTAGCATCTAATTTACTCATGTTAGAGCGTTGAATCTCGCAAAAAATCGCTTCAATCTTATCCTGCAAGCCATGACGCAAAAGGGTTCCACAGAGGATGTACAACTGATCCCCCAAGGCATCGGCGATTTCCACTAAGTCGCCTTTTTTCGCTGCTTCCAAATACTCTTCGTTTTCTTCTTTCATCAAATTGTAACGCAGCGTTGAACCCGCCTCGTCGAGTAAGGTTGGGGAAGAATGGTTTTCAATTCCAAAAGCATTATGAAACCTTTCTACTTGGTGGATGATTTCTTTAAATTCCATACTAATAAGATATTAAGTTTTCTATGGCTGCTCGCACCTTTTCGGCATTGGGTAGAATCGCCTCCTCAAGGGAAGAGTTCAAGGGAATTGCGGGGGTATCAACCGATCCCACCAAGGCTACTGGAGCATCGAGAAATTCAAAGGCATGCTGTTGTATTCGGCCTAATAAACTTAATCCGAAGGCGCATTCTTTAGATTCTTCAGTAACCACGAGTATTTTCCCATGGCGCTTAGCCAGTTCTACCATCGAATTTTCGTCCAACGGATTCAAGGAACGCAAGTCGAGAATTTCGATGCGCTGGTCGAACGACTTTGCCGCTTCCAAGGCCCAATACACTCCTCTTCCGTAGGCAACAACCCCGAGGGTGGTCCCTTGCTCAACTTGAGAGGCTTCTGCTTGTAAAACGCTACGAGCAAGACCTATTGGAACGCGGTAATTTTCGTCCGGTTCCACCGACATCGCCTCTTCGGTGCCTGGGATTTTAGACCAATACAAGCCTTTGTGTTCCAGAATTACTACGGGGTTAGGATCGTAAAAAGCCGCTTTCAAAAGTCCTTTTAAGTCGGCGCCGTTCGAGGGGTAAACGACTTTTATCCCTCGAATATTCACCAATACCGATTCAACGCTCGAGGAATGGTAAGGTCCTCCGGAACCGTATGCGCCAATGGGCACACGTATCACGACACTGACCGGCCATTTTCCGTTGGACAGATAAAAACTGCGTGAAACCTCGGTAAAAAGCTGGTTCAATCCGGGCCATATGTAATCGGCAAACTGTACCTCAACAATGGGCTTGAGCCCTACCGCTGACATTCCGACTGTGGATCCAATAATGAAGGCCTCTTGAATGGGCGTATTAAATACCCGGTGATCTCCGAAGGTTTCTGCGAGGGTAGCCGCTTCACGAAATACCCCGCCAAGCCGTCGGCCAACATCCTGGCCGTACAACAACGCTTCGGGGTGCTGTTGCATGATTTCTCGAACGGCGAACAAGGCGGAATCCACCATGACTGTTTTCTTTTTTCCTTCAGGGATTCGAATACCTTCTTCGTGTTCAATAGGGGTTGGCGCAAAAATAAAGTCCCTTACGCTCATCGGGTCAGGATCGGGTGAGGCCAAGGCGCGCTCGTACGATTCTTGCACCAATTGCAATGAATCACGTTCGATTTGATCCAGGGTTGAGTGCGAAATATTCGCAAGGATGCAAGCGTTTTTCAATTTCGGAAAGGGGTCGCTTTTCGCGGCAATTTCCAAATCATCGCGGTACCACTCCTTGCGCACACCGGAGGTATGATGGTTTAATAAAGGAACCGTTGCATGCAACACAAAAGGCCTGCGTTCTTTTCGCATCGTTTTGATGATTTTTTGCAAGGCTTCGTGACAGGCTTCAAAATCAGAACCGTCCACGGATACAATTCCCATTCCTTTGAATCCTGCCGCAAATTCCGCAATGTTCTGAGCGCGAGTTTCCGCAGCATTGGCGGAAATATCCCAACCGTTATCTTGCACAAAATAGAGAATGGGCAGTTTTTTCAACACGGCCATTTGCATGGCTTCGGAAACTTCGCCTTCGGTGCATGAAGCGTCGCCCAAAGAGCAAATCACCACGGCCTCATGTTCATCCTCCTTCAGCAACTGCATTTTCTCTTTATACTGCAACCCTAAGGCTATTCCGGTGGTGGGGATGGCTTGCATGCCGGTGGCGGAGGACTGATGAATGATTTTTGGTTTATCGCTGTCGTTCAGTGAAGGATGCGAATAATAGGTTCTACCTCCGGAAAAAGGATCGTTTTTTTTGGCCAACACCTGCAGAAAAAGGTCTTCTGGAGTGACTCCAATCCCCAATAAAATGCTGTCATCGCGATAGTAAGGAGAAACCCAGTCCTTGGGGGTTAGTTGTAAGCCAAGCGCTAGCTGCACCGCCTCATGTCCTCTAGAGGTGGCATGCACGTATTTCGACGTAACATCTTTTTGGGCTTCAAGGAGTTCGCTGATGTGTTTGGCTTGGCACATCAAAGCAAAGGCTTTTAAAAGTACGGAGTTTGGTTCCATGAAGCGGTTTTGAAAATTCGAACAAATATACAACGGTTCAAGCTATTTAACTACTGGATTTAGGTAGGTTAATGTGCCTAAATCTGCGTCTAACGTCGCTTCTACCCCGAGAGGCAAGGTCCATTTATTTTCGGTATGACCCAAGGGGGCGTTGGAAAGAATGGGAAACGTGGCGGTTCCGAAATGTTGCTGAAGAACTTCCGACAACGAATACGATTGTTGGGGAGAAGCGGGAGAGCAGTCGGTGAATTGACCGAGAACCAGTCCGCTAATTTGGGAAAAGACGCCTGCTAAACGCAGGGAGGTTAACATTCGATCGATGCGGTAAGGCTCCTCCCCTATTTCTTCTAAGACCAAAATCTTACCTTGGCAATCGGGAAAAAACGGACTCCCCAGCATGGAGGCAAAAACGCACAAGTTCCCTCCTATCAAAGCACCGGTGGCTTTCCCCGGACGACAGATTTTCGCTTTTAACGCCTGGGATTGTGTCAAGGATAATTGCAGCGGTTCGGTTTCAAAAAGCGCCTTTTTCAGCGCGTCAACGGTGAATGTATTCCAACCGGAATTACCGACAGGGCCGTGGTAGCTTACTAAACCTGTGCGGTGGTTAATGGCATTTATGAGGAAGGTGATGTCGCTAAATCCTATGATAATTTTCGGGTTTTCCGCAAACCATGTCCAATCGATTTCTTCCATAAGGCGTGCCGTACCCCAACCGCCTCTGATGCAAAAAACGGCTTTGATCTCTGGGTCGAGAAGCGCTTGTTGGAGGTCTTTGAGCCGCTCCTCATCGGTACCGGAAAGGTATCCATCACGTAGGTAAACGGAAGGCGCCAACCAAGCCGTCAAACCCATCTCTTTCAAGGTGTGTTTGAATCCCGAGATAACCTTAGTATTCCAAACCGCGCCAGCTAATCCAACAACAGCGACCTTGTCCCCCTGTTTTAGGCGTGGAGGTACAAGAGGAT
>CANMUN010000021.1 GCA_947500875.1 Flavobacteriales bacterium
ACGATTAAACGGGCCTCGCTTGGATGTTCTTCCAAATACGCACTTAGCATTTCGGAAACGGCTTGAGAAACTGGGGCCGTAACTTCACGGTTGCCTAATTTGGTTTTGGTTTGTCCTTCAAATTGCGGTTCTGCAACTTTCACGGAAACAACCGCGGTTAACCCTTCGCGGAAGTCATCTCCGTCGATTTCAATTTTCTCCTTAGCTAACATACCGCTATCGGTAGCGTACTTTTTCAAGGTATTGGTTAATCCCCTTCTAAAACCGGACAAATGCGTACCGCCTTCATGGGTATTGATGTTGTTCACATAGGCTTGAATGTTCTCCGTGTAGGAGGTATTGTAGGTTAAAGAAACTTCTACAGGAATACCCTCACGTTCCCCTTCGAAATAAATGACATCGTTGATGAGCGCTTCTCGGTTTCGGTCCAAATACTGCGCAAATTCTTTGAGTCCGCCTTCGGAATGGAAACTCACTGAAAACGATTTTCCGTTTTCATCTACATTTCGTTTATCGGTCAGGGAAATAGTAATTCCTTTATTCAAAAACGCCAATTCTCGCATGCGCGCGGCCAAAGTATCGTAATTGTACTCGGTATAATCGAAAATGGAAGCGTCCGGTTGAAACGTTACTTCCGTTCCAGTTTCGGAAGATTCGCCAATGATTTGCACATCGTAAAGTGGTTTTCCGATGTTGTATTCTTGTCGGAAAATTTTTCCATCCCTACGAACAGTTGCAATGAGCTGTGTGGACAAGGCGTTTACACAGGATACCCCAACGCCGTGAAGACCGCCGGAAACTTTGTAGGTGTCTTTATCAAATTTACCTCCTGCGTGAAGAACCGTCATGACCACTTCAAGTGCGGACTTCTTCTCTTTGGTGTGCATGGCCGTCGGTATACCTCGACCGTTGTCAATAACCGTAATGGAATTGTTTTCGTTGATGTAAACATCGATATTATTGCAATAGCCTGCTAGTGCTTCATCGATGGAGTTGTCCACTACTTCATATACCAAGTGATGTAACCCTTTCAGGCCTACGTCACCGATGTACATCGCAGGACGTTTTCTTACGGCCTCTAACCCTTCAAGTACTTGGATATTATCAGCTGAATAATTATCTCTTTTTTCCGCTTCGCTCATGTGTTAACTTCGTTTTAAAATCTGTTAAAAAATCGAAGAACAAAAATAGCGAAATAGCCGAAAAAAATTGGCTCAAAAACCACTCGAAAGCCTTAACTTATCAACAATAATTCAACGTTATCCCTTGGCTTTTATCCATTGAACAATGGTGGGGTCATCGGGCTGCATGGATGGATCAATTACTCGCACCAAAAACCCGTTCTCGTCCAACAGGTATTTTTGAAAATTCCATTTAACATCGTTATCCTCAAGAGCATTTTGATTGAGGGAGGTCAGGAATTGGTATACGGGATGCATGTCGTTTCCTTTGACCGAAATTTTCGACATCATCGGAAAACTTACTCCGTAATTTTTGGAACAAAATGCCGCAATCTCTTCGTTGCTTCCGGGCTCTTGGCCCATAAAATTATTGGCGGGAAAACCGATGATCACAAAGCTTGAATCCTTGTATTGCTGATACAAAGCCTCTAGGCTTTTGTATTGAGGTGTAAGCCCACATTTTGAGGCCGTATTGACCACCATGATTTTCTTACCCTTCAAGGTAAGGAAGGAAAACGGATTGCCATCGATGTCGGTTACCGTGAATTCATGAATTGACTTTTTCTCCATGGGTGCTGAAATGGTTGAGGGTGAGTTTTGGGTGTCTTTTCGTTTACTGGTTCCACAACTTAACATGAACCCTGCGCTCGCTAGCGTGATTAATAAAACTTTCATGACTGCATTTACTTTGAAACAAAGTATAACCAAAAAGGTTTAATTACGTTTATGCGGTATGCGAATTGCCTACCTATTACTTTTTTGTTGCTTCGGTCAATTGTACGGACAGTCATTTAAACTCTCGGGCAATTGGAGCGGCATCATCACCGACTCCCTCTTCACGAAAAGTCATCCAGCATTGTTGCAAATTAAAGGCATTAACGGTCATGCCACGGGGATTTTTCGCATCGAGACTTCGGAAGGATTTTGTCAATATGAGGTTACAGGAGACTATAAAAAGAAGAAGCATTTCATCCTTACATCCTCGGCCAAAGCACTTTCAGAATCTAAAGGATTTAATTCATTGCCGTTTGAGTTCGCTTTTCATTATGACGACTCCAGCGAATACGTGGTAGGCACCTTGCATTCACCGGGTAGCGCATTTCATCGTTTTAAGTTGTATTTGGAATGGGATGAGAGCCCGTACATTCTCAACCAGGAAAATTCGCTTTCCAACATCGGTGCGCAGGCCATGGCTCATCGACTAAAGCTGAATATACCTGCGAAATCCAAGCGCATGAAGGAACTCGCCCGTTTTCAATTCGTGCCCATCTATTTTGAAGTAGATCGTTTTGAAATCGACAGCTCGTATTTCCCCTATTTGGAAAAATTAACCCGAATTCTGAACAGCCATAGCGATTTGCGTTTAAAAATCATTGGACATACAGATGCGGACGGAAGCGATGAATACAACATCCTTTTATCCAAAAATCGGGCGAATGCTATTTTTCAACATATAATGACCTTGGGGATTTCGTCTGACCGCATGATTTTTGAATTTCAAGGAGAGAGCAAACCCGCCGAAAGCAACGAAAACGAGCGCGGAAAACAAAGGAACCGCCGCGTTGAATTTGCTTTCATTTAGATGCTATCCCAGACGTGCCAATCGGTCCTTTAGCAGGGCTATTTTTTGCAAGGTATCTGCCTCTTTTTTGAGCTCGTTGTCAATGACCGGTTTTGGCGCAGAACCAACAAAACGCTCGTTCTGAAGTTTCGAATGTATGGATTTCAAAAATCCATCCAAATAAACCAGTTCTGCATTGATTTTTTCCTTTTCCGCCTCGACATCCACCATTTCACCAAAAGGAATAAAGTACTCAACTCCTTGAACCATAAAACAATGCGCACCGGTCGGAGGGGTATCGGCACTAGAAAAAGTAACTAAATTGGCCATTTTAAGAATGACCGAAGGGAAAATACTGCCAAGGTCACCCACATAATTCAAGGAAAGTTTGACCTTATTGGCAACGGATTGTTCTTTGCGGAAATTTCGAACTCCCGTTATCACATCGAACGAAACTTGCATGCGGTCTAATAAGTCCGCGTTCAACCCATTGGCCGTTGGCCAAGAACTCACAACTACATCCTCACCTTGCGTTCGATTTCTTAGGGCGTGCCAAATTTCCTCGGTAACAAAAGGCATAAACGGGTGAAGCATCTTCATCAGGCACTCAAAAAACTGGATGGTACTTTCTTTGGTTTTTTGGTCCACGGGTTGTTCAAAACCCGGTTTAATCATTTCCAAATACCAGGAACAGAAATCATCCCATACCAATTTGTAGGACTCCATTAACGCCTCTGAAATTCTAAACTTATCAAAGAGGCTATTCAAGATGGGGATTGTTGAGTCCAGTTTGGCCTGAAACCATTCCACGGCAACTTTGGCGTGCTCGGGTTGATCAAAGTCTCGAACCTCCCACCCAGCAATTAATCGGTAAGCGTTCCAAATCTTATTGGCGAAGTTCCTTCCTTGTTCGCATTGAGAGGTATCAAAAGGAAGGTCATTGCCAGCAGGGGAGGAAATCAAAACCCCCATGCGCACGCCGTCTGCACCAAACTGTTGAATTAAGTCGATCGGATCGGGGGAATTTCCCAAAGACTTCGACATTTTTCGCCCTAATTTATCACGAACGATGCCCGTAAAATAAACGTTTCGAAAGGGTAAATCGCCCAGGTATTCATATCCCGCAATAATCATTCGAGCTACCCAAAAAAACATGATTTCTGGTGCGGTAACTAAATCGTTGGTAGGATAATAATAGGCAATTTCTGGATTGTTGGGCTGTGTCAAACCATTAAATACTGAAATGGGCCAAAGCCAACTGGAAAACCAGGTGTCGAGAACGTCTTGGTCTTGTCGAAGGTCATGAATGCCCAAGGTTTTGCCGAGTATTTGCTCTGCCATTTTTAGCGCTTCTTCTGCATTCTTGGCAACAACATAATCATTGGTTCCCGGTCCGTAATACCAAGCAGGAATTTGATGTCCCCACCATAATTGACGAGAAATACACCAATCCTTAATGTTTTCCATCCAATGACGGTAGGTGTTTTTAAACTTCTCAGGGTAAAATTTTACGTTGTCATTCATTACATTATCCAAAGCGGGTTTGGACAATTCTTCCATAGATAAGAACCACTGTAGGGATAGTTTCGGTTCAATCACCGCATTGGTTCTTTCTGAAAAGCCCACTTTATTCAAGTGGTCTTCTGTTTTCACCAAATATCCTTTATCCTTGAGTTCCGTGGCCATCCGTTTGCGCACCTCAAACCGGTCGATCCCTTGATAATGCAAACCGTTTTGGTTCAAGGTTCCATTGTCATTGAATAAATCAATGCTCTCTAAATTGTGCGTTTTACCTAAAGCATAATCGTTGATGTCATGAGCGGGGGTAACCTTTAAACAACCTGTCCCAAAGGTGGGATCTACATACGTATCAGCAATCACAGGAATGAAGCGGCCACTTATGGGTACTTGAACGCGTTTCCCAACAAGGTTCGCATAGCGCAAATCCTCAGGATTAACGCATATTGCGGTATCTCCGAAAATGGTTTCGGGGCGAGTCGTTGCTACCGTAAGCCAATCGTCTTCAGAACCCTCGAGCTTGTATCGAACGAAATAAAGCCGAGAATTAACCTCTTTGTACATCACTTCTTCGTCAGAGACCGCAGTTAAAGCCTCAGGATCCCAATTAACCATTCGAACCCCTCGGTAAATCTTTCCTTTTTCAAACAGATCTACGAAAACTTGAATCACCGAATTCGAATATTCCGCATCCATGGTAAAATGCGTTCTATCCCAATCGCACGAGGCTCCGAGTTTTTTTAATTGTTCCAAAATGATCCCACCGTGTTTCTCTTTCCATGCAAAAGCGTGTTCCAAAAACTGCTCGCGGGTTAAATCCGATTTATTGATCCCCTCCAGTTTTAATTTCTGTACCACTTTTGCCTCAGTCGCAATGGAAGCGTGGTCCGTTCCAGGAACCCAACAGGCATTTTTACCAAGCATTCGGGCCCTACGAACTAAAACGTCCTGCAGGGTATTATTGAGCATGTGCCCCATGTGCAAGACTCCGGTAACGTTGGGGGGAGGAATCACTACGGTGTATGGCTCTCGATGATCGGGCACGGAGCGAAAGTACTGTTGGTCCATCCAGTGTTGGTACCATTTTGCTTCTATCGGCTCAGGATTAAATGTTTTGGGCAATTCCATAAATGCAATGAAGGGATATATTGTTTTGTTGGGCAATCATTATTGTTTCTCCGGAAGAACGTTTCCGCGAATTGTCAAGACAACGGGGTCGCCGAGGTTTGGGGTAACGGTGATGGATTTGACAAATTCACCTACGCGTTTTGTATCGTACGAAACACTAATTTGTCCTGAACCTTTTTTTCCAATGGCATCCGAGGGTTTTTCAGCAGTTGTGCATCCACAGCTGGTTTGCACGGATTCAATTCGGATCGGAGTTTTTCCGTTGTTTTTAAAAGAAAACACAAAAAGATCTTTCGAATCGTAAGGTATGTCCTCTCGAATAATCTCCACTGCATCGAATTTCAGAACAGGCTTTTTTGTTTTTTGACTTAACAGAAACAGCGGCGCAAACAGCAACACAATCAACAAAGGATTTCTCATGAGGTAAATTTTACACAAAACTAACCAATAAATTCATTTTGCCCTTGGATAGACTCCCAAATCCAACGGATCATGGGGTAGCTGTTCTCCAAACGATCGCTCACGATTTCATGAGGAACAAACTCAACTTTGGCAATTCCCTCGCTGCTTTGGGGGCTCAACGAATGGGGCGGTGCTGCGGTCATTTTAAACCAATGGGTTTCTTTCAGCAGGAATTTGCTTTTGGTTCGATATATATGGTACGTAATGATGGGAACATCTGCCGTAACGGTTAAATCGAGTTGGCCGCATTCTTCACGCACCTCTCGCAGTGCGGTTTGCATCGGAAATTCTTCTGATTCCATCCAACCCTTTGGCAGATCCCATTTATGGTTTCGGTAAATCATAAGCAGGTTTTTTCCAGAACTAACAAGACCTCCTGCTGCCACAACCCTTTTAAATGCTTTACTGAAAAGCTCGAACGGTATACCCAAATCAATTACCTCATCCAACTGAGAATGAATCAAATGCCAAAGTTTTTCAGCATTAAGGTCTTTTTTTTTCCAGACGCTTTGTTCCGAATCTTGTTGATAACTCGAAAAAAGGAGGCATTTATTTTCCGTAAAAACAAAATACTTTTGCGCCATGGTTTACGACAAA
Source organism: Flavobacteriales bacterium (assembly GCA_947500875.1). GTDB lineage: Bacteria > Bacteroidota > Bacteroidia > Flavobacteriales_D > Crocinitomicaceae > UBA952. The sequence continues at coordinate 6,448 of CANMUN010000021.1, forward strand.
GATAGTGCAATGCGAATTGCCGGTGAGTTATTGAAGATAAAAGCGGTAAAACTTCAACCGGAAAATCCCTTTACATGGGCATCTGGTTGGAAATCTCCCATTTATTGCGATAATCGTAAGACGCTCTCGTTTCCCATGATTCGAACTTTTATCCGTCAAAAATTTTCGGAAATCATTGATAAAGAGTTCGGCAAACCGGATGTCATCGCGGGAATAGCTACTGGAGGAATACCCCAAGGGGTCTTGGTGGCTCAGGAACTGGGCATCCCTTTTATCTATGTTAGAAGTAATGTGAAGGAGCACGGCCTTGGTAACCTAATTGAAGGGAGCTACGAGGCCGGTCAAAAAGTAGTGGTTGTCGAAGATTTGATTTCGACCGGAGGAAGCAGTTTATTAGGCGTCAAAGCGCTCAAAGAGGCGGGATTGCAAGTGCGCGGTTTACTTGCCATTTTTTCCTACGGTTTTGATCAAGCACAAGTAGCTTTTGATGAGGCGTCTTGTCCTTTCATCACCCTGGCTGACTACGACCATTTAATCGAGCAAGCGTTGGCCTTAGAGTACATCCGCGAATCGGATTTAGAAGCCTTAAAAAAATGGAGGGAATTGCCCTCTGCTTGGACTCCTGAGCCATGATCATTCAGAGTAATACTCTTTTCATTGATTGTACGGTTGAAGATGTATTGGAATTCCTTAGCCATCCATCCAACGTAGAGCGATTGTTGCCAGAGAAACGGGTAAGTGAATTCAAATCCGACGAACAAAGTTGCGAATTCAAAGTGCAAGGAGGTATCGTTATATCTTTGCTTTACAAGGGAAAAAACGACGGTGGGATTTTATACACCAGCGGCACCAAAGCGCCGTTTCCGTTCACGTTGCAAATCACAGTAAAGTCCATAGAAAGAGGCGTTGAAGGCTATCTTCTATTTAACGGAGAGGCTCCCGCCATGGTGGCTATGCTGGCGAAAAATCCATTAACCGCTTTATTCAACGACATGGGGCAAAACCTTAAGAGGCACTTGGAACAACAAGGGTAATTTCACCTTGTGAATAGTGTTTCTTCTCCCCGTCCACCAAAATCTCTAGGTATCCTTCGTGTGAAATTCCATGAATGATTCCTTTGAATCGTTGACCTTTCACCTCGAATAATTGTTCCTCGTACAAACCCAACATGTTGTCCAAGTACTGAGCGCGTAATTTCGGTTCTTGATCAGCGCAAAAGGGAAATTCATTGAGGATGTAACAAAAATACTGAAGGGCATCATTCACCGAACACTCCTCCCCTGTTTCGTTGCGGACGGAGGTAGCCAAGATGCCCTTAAAATTCGTTTGATTCACATTTAGCCCCAGACCAATGGTTGCAGACTTAACGCTCGAACCCTGTATAACCGATTCAATAAGAAGGCCTGCAATTTTATGATAACCCACCAAAATATCGTTGGGCCACTTTACTTGGGCTTCGATGTTAAAATGCTTGAGCAATTGAATTAAGGCGAAAGAGACCCAACAATTCAACAAATACATTCGATCAACCGACAAATTGGCAGGAAAATATACCAAGGAACAGGTAAGGTTCAATCCTTTCTCGGAGAACCAGTGTTTTCCTCGCTGACCTCTGCCACCCGTTTGAAAATCCGCAATGACAACTGTGCCATTTTCTGCCAAACGGTGTTCTATAAGTTGATTGGCATAATTGTTCGTTGAATCAACGGAATCCAAACGATGAATGATGCTTCCGAAAAATGACATAGGGTTTGAATACGAATAATAAATCAAAGGTAAATTTAAAATTTAGACTTAGCTTTGTAACTTAAAGCAATTCATGGTAAAAAAGAAAATTGAATTAGACCATTCCGAAATGCTCAGCAAGTGCATTGTTGAAGGGATGCAGGAAAACAAAGCCAAGGACATCGTTGTTTTGGATCTCAGAGGTTTGGAAAGCAGGGTTTGTGACTTTTTTGTTATCTGTTCAGGTGAGTCCTCTACGCAGGTAGATGGTATAACCAATGCCATCACGCGTTATACTCGAAAAACGATTAAAGAAAAACCATGGCACATTGAGGGACAAAGAAACAGTGAATGGGTACTTTTAGATTATATTGACGTAGTAGCTCATGTTTTTTACAAAGATGCAAGGAGTTTTTACGAGATTGAAGAACTATGGGCAGATGCGGTACGTACCGATATCCCCGATTTAAATTAAAAAAAATTATGTCAGACAACAAAAAGAAAGGAGGTTTTTCCGTTTATTGGATTTATGCCTTAGCAGGAATAGCATTTATCGCCATTCAGCTTTTCTACGGAACCGAATCAAAAATAACCATAGACCGAAAGCAAACGCTATTCGATTTAGTGGATTCATCGGGCGTTGCTAAAATTACTATTATCAACAATAACCGCGCTGATTTCCAATTGAATGCAGAGGGGGTTTCCTTGGTAAAGTCGATGAAAGAAGGGGAGTTTCCAAAAATATGGAATCAACTCAAAAAGCTCAATTCTCTAGAAAAACAAAAGAAACAAGTCATCGTACTTGAAAATATTGGGGACCTAGGGAACTTTGAAAACAGCATTGAAAAAGAAAGAAATTTCCCGTGTGACCGGGACACGGATACGGATTATTTAGGAACGATACTCGCCTATTTGTTGCCGTTTGGAATCATCTTTTTGATATGGTTCTTTGTAATGCGAAGGATGACTGGCGGAGGAGGCGGAGGAGGCGGAGGCCAAATTTTCAACATCGGTAAATCCAAGGCGCAGTTGTACGAGAAAGGCAAATCTACCAACGTGACGTTCAAAGATGTTGCGGGTCTCGAGGGCGCCAAAGAAGAAATCGTAGAAATTGTGGAGTTTCTGAAAAACCCCAAAAAGTATACCGACATCGGAGCCAAAATTCCCAAAGGCGCTTTGTTGGTTGGACCTCCAGGAACGGGTAAAACCTTGCTGGCTAAAGCGGTTGCAGGTGAAGCCAAAGTACCATTCTTTTCCTTATCCGGGTCGGATTTCGTGGAAATGTTTGTGGGTGTTGGGGCTTCCCGAGTTAGGGATTTATTTCGGCAAGCGAAAGAGAAATCGCCTTCGATTATCTTCATTGATGAGATTGATGCCATTGGTCGAGCGAGAGGAAAAAACAACGGTTTCAACTCCAACGACGAACGCGAAAACACGCTCAACCAATTACTTACGGAAATGGACGGGTTTGGAACAAACAGCGGTGTAATTATCCTAGCAGCGACCAACCGCGCCGATGTTTTGGACAGCGCTTTGTTGCGTGCGGGAAGGTTTGATCGTCAAATCTATGTGGACATGCCGGATTTGAACGAGCGAAAAGAAATATTTCAAGTTCACCTCAAGCCGCTTAAGTTGGAAAACGACGTGGACATTGAATTTCTGTCAAAACAAACTCCAGGGTTCAGCGGTGCCGACATCGCAAACTTGTGCAACGAGGCTGCTTTAATAGCGGCCAGAAAGGACAAGAAAAAGGTAGGAAAGCAGGATTTCTTGGATGCAGTTGACCGAATCGTAGGGGGACTTGAAAAGAAAAATAAAATCATCACCAAAGAAGAAAAGAAAACCATCGCATTTCATGAGGCCGGACATGCCACGATCTCATGGCTATTGGAATTTGCCTCTCCCCTGGTAAAAGTCACTATTGTACCGAGAGGTCAATCCCTGGGAGCTGCTTGGTATTTACCCGAAGAACGAAGCATCACAACTACCGAACAGCTGTTGGATCAAATGTGTTCTGCCCTTGGTGGCCGTGCCGCTGAGGAGTTAATGTTCGGCAAAATAAGCACTGGAGCGTTGAGCGACTTGGAAAAAGTGACAAAACAGGCTTATGCCATGGTTTCGATTTATGGACTGAACAAACGCCTTGGGAATATTTCGTACTACGATTCTCAAGGAAGGGACATGTTTACGAAACCCTATTCTGACGACACGGCTAAAATCATTGATGAGGAAGTCTCTTCGCTTATTGAATCGCAGTATCAAAGAGCTTTAAGCATATTGACGGAGCATCGTGAGAAATTGGTTGAACTGGCTGATAAATTGCTGACAGATGAGGTTATTTTCAAAGAAAACCTCGAATCCATTTTCGGCAAACGTCCTTGGGAGCCCGCGGAGCTCTCTGCGCCCGAAACTGAGGAACAGAGCAACGAAAACCCAAGCGAAGCATCTGAGGAAGGTACTAATCTTGACTCCAAGTCTTCTGATGCTGTTGAAGACCTTCCGGATCAAGACCTTTCCGAAGATCCTCAATAATGAAAAAGTTGCGCATGAGCAATTTGCAACAGCGTGTACTTACAGGACTGGTTCTTGGCGTTTTGATTCTTGGATCGATTTGGCTGGGTCCGTTATACCAAGGAATTGCGTTTAGTTCGTTCATGCTCTTGGGACTGTGGGAATTCTACACCTTGTGCGAAGGCATCTCCGTAGCGCGCATTTCCAAGGAAATGGGGATGTTCATTGGATTGTTCATTTATGTTCTGTTAATTGGCATGAGCATGAGAATTTTACCCGTTATCTCCATCACACTCATTTCTCCCCTGTTTTTTAGCCTAATATTGATCGAACTATGGAAAAAACACGGCTCTCCACTGGTTAACATCGCCCTGCTTCTAATGGGAATCATCTACGTAACCATTCCTTTTTATTTGTGCATCGATCTCAATTTAAGAAATACGGAATACCTGTCGTCGGTTTCCGTCATGTTCATTTTGATATGGACCAATGATTCCATGGCATATTTTACGGGAAAGTACTTTGGAAAAAGACCCTTATTCGAAAGGATATCTCCTAAGAAAACGTGGGAAGGAACGATTGGAGGAATTCTGTTTACCGTACTTGCCGGGTTAATTATTGGAACTTATGTCAACAGAGGACGGGTGGATTTTTGGTTGGTATCGGCAGTGCTCATTAGCCTCGGTGCTATTTTCGGGGATTTATTGGAGTCTCTTTTCAAACGAAGCTTGAACATCAAAGACAGCGGCACCATACTACCCGGACACGGAGGGATACTGGACCGTTTCGATGCTGCGCTGTTCAGTATTCCATTTTTTTATTGTTGGTATATGCTATACTTTTATTGGTAGAACATGAAATTGCATCGCGAAGGATATCGTATTTTGGGATTGAGCTTAGCCGCATTCTTAGGGCTTAGCTTTTTGAGCTATTATTTATTCAATGCCATGGTCTTCTATGGTTTTGTAAGTTTGTTCACGTTGCTTTACGTTTTAATTCTTCAGTTTTTCAGAGTTCCCTCTCGCAACATCACGGCTGAACCCCAACAGGTCATTTGCCCTGCAGATGGTAAAATCGTGGTCATCGAAGAGGTTTTTGAACCCGAATTTCTGAAAGAAAAATGCCAGCAAATTTCGATCTTTATGTCGCCTCTAAACGTCCACGCCAACTACTTCCCCGCCGACGGTAAGGTGATATACACTCAATATCACCCGGGCAAGTATTTAGTTGCATGGCATCCCAAGAGTTCCACAGAAAATGAACGAAGTACCACGGTGATTGAAACGATGGAGGGAAAAAAGGTTTTAGTTCGGCAAATTGCCGGAGCCATGGCAAGAAGGATTTGTTTTTATGCAAAAACAGGGATGAAATCATCGCGAGGAGAAGAATTAGGATTCATCAAATTTGGATCGAGGGTTGACGTTTTCCTTCCGCTTGAGGCAAAAATCCATGTTAATCTCGGGCAGGATGTTAAAAATCGTAAAGATGTTCTCGCTTCCTTGTAAATTTTTGTACTTTTAAAAAAAAATATCCTTATGAAAAAATTAGTTTTAACCTTTGCTTTAATGGCCTTTGTAGGTGGCATGGCATCGAAAGTTTACGCAACTGAATCTGGAATCAAGATTGAAGTTCGCGATGACGAAAAGAAAAAGAAGAAAAAGAAAAAAGGATCATGTTCTTCCACGGAACAAAAGAAATGTTGTTCTGGTGGTACACAGAAATCCTGCAGCGGGGACAAACACTAAATAACAAAGGGGCCAAGGCCCCTTTGTTGTTATTCAGCGCTTAATGCGTTCAATTTTTCCAAAAACCCTTCCGACCTCTCGTTAAAATCATTCCATACGGCGTTGAAGTCCGCTTTGTTTTTACCCGTATTAATCCGAGCAATCAGGTCATTATAACTGCTTACCACCTCCTCAATTAATTGTTCGGCCTTTTCGGCTTTCTCTTCTTGGGTTTCTTGAAGGTATAAGCACTCGTCGATTACATCGAAAACCATCGCGTTAATGTATTTTTTAAGGGTTCTTTTATTGGCCATGTTGCAAATTATTTGGGTAAAGATACCAAAAATAAAAAGGACGGGTCTCTGCTGAAATCCGTAATTTTGGGCAATGTACCGAGAAATCATCTTAAAAAAGGGAAAAGATTCCTCTTTGTTGCGCAGGCACCCTTGGGTTTTCTCAGGAGCCATTGCCACGGATTACAGTTCGTTTTTAGACGGAGAATGCGTTCGCGTCGTTTCCCATTCCGGAAAGTATTTAGGAACCGGACATTTTCAGCACGGAAGCATTGCCGTTCGGATTTTAACCTTTGAAGAAGAATCGCTAGATCAAGGATTTTGGGATAAAAGGGTGCAAAGAATGGTTCTTCTGCGAACCACTTTAGGACTTTTTGAACACCGGGGAATATGCCGTTTGTGCCATGGGGAGGGTGATGAACTACCGGGACTCATCATGGATTATTATAACGGAGCAGTGGTCATGCAATGCCACTCCGTGGGGATGTTGAACCACTTAGCTGAAATTACTCACGCCTTAAAAACAAGCTTGGGCGAACGCTTCATTGCGCTTTACCACAAATCCTCTGATACCTTGCCCAAGCGCCAAGAAATCCAAGACGGGTACCTTTACGGTGAATGTACCGTCCCTCATGTTGCATATGAAGATGGCATTCAGTATGCCATCGATTGGGAAACCGGGCAAAAAACAGGTTTTTTCATCGATCAACGCGATAACCGATCCTTATTGGGAAAAATGTCCCGTGGGAAAACGGTGTTAAATGCGTTTTGCTATTCGGGAGGATTCAGCCTACAGGCCCTGAACAACCAGGCCAAATTGGTCTACTCTTTAGATTCATCACCGAAAGCCATAGCCTTAACGGAACGAAACCTTGAGCTGAACGAATTCAGGGATAGACATGTTTCGGTTGTTGCCGATGCCATGGAGTTTCTCAAAGAGCTTCCCGAGTCCTTTGACATAATCGTACTTGATCCGCCCGCATTTGCGAAACATCTGGACAAAAAGCACAAAGCTGTTCAAGGGTACAAGCGCCTGAATGCCCATGCCTTGCGCCAAATAAAACCGGGTGGGATCCTATTTACGTTTTCTTGTTCCCAAGTCATCGACAAGGATCTTTTTCAACATACCATCGTGGCAGCATCGATAGAATCTGGAAGAAAGGTCAGAATTTTGCATCAACTGCATCAACCTGCAGATCACCCCATTGGGGCATTTCATCCAGAAGGAGAATACTTAAAAGGACTGGTATTGTATGTCGAATGAAATTCTCCCTCTCAAGTACAAAAGCATCCTTTCAGTAGCCCTACCCATGATGGTTTCGGGTTTTATACAGTCGGTGGTTTTGATTACGGACAGTGCCTTCATTAGCCGCTATTCCGTGGAAGGATTCGATGCCGTTGGTAATGCAGGATTGGCCTACATTACGTTTTTCATGATGCTCATGGGAATGTCCGACGGGGCACAGATCATCATGGCGAGGAGAATTGGCGAAGAAAGGCTGAATGCTGTTGGACGTCAAGTTACGGCTGCAGGTTTCGTTTTATGTGCATTGGCTATTCTATTTTTTGTAATCCTGCAATCCATTATTCCGCACTTGATAGAGGCGAATTCCTTAAACGTTGAAGTCGCTCGGCTGCAAGGCATTTATTTGAATCACCGTTCATATGGCTTGTTTTTCTCCATGATTACTCTGGTATTACAAGCATTTTACCTATCACAAGGTAGAACGCGTTTAGTACTCACGGCAGCCTTAATTACGGCGGGAGGTAACATTCTCTTGGATTATTTGCTCATCTACGGAATAGGCGTTTTTCCTGAAATGGGGGTGGCTGGAGCGGCTTTGGCCTCAACGATAGCGGACGGTTTAGGGATGGCATTTCTGTTATCCGTAACGCTGATTTCTAAATCCAACGTACCCTTTGAACTCTTCCCAAGTTTAACGAACATAGGCATTGAAATCAAAGAACTGTTGAAGGTAGGAACGCCGTTGCTTCTGCAAGGATTTTCAGCACTGTTTACATGGACCTTATTTTTCACTTGGATTGAACAGATGGGTCAATTTGAATTAACGGTTTCTCAGAACATCAGGTCATTGTATTTTCTTGCTTTCGTTCCGATATGGGGCTTCGCAAGCACCACGAAAACTTACATTTCTCAATACATTGGAGCGGGTCGTCAAGTTGACCTTCCCCTGATACAACGGAGAATTCAACGGCTCACCCTTCTGTTCTTAATCGTGTTTTTTCACGGTGCATTGCTGTATCCTGAAGCCCTAATTTCGCTCATAAACCCTCATCAAGAATACCTTGCCGAAAGCAGTGCTATCCTCCGGTTAATTATTGGGTCGATCCTGATTTTTGGATTTGTTTCGGTATACTTCCAAACCATCCATGGCAGCGGAAATACGGTTGCATCCATGGCTGTTGAAATGGTTTCCGTGGCAGTATACATGCTATTTGTGTATTTATTTATCAAGGTTTTTAAATTCGAAATTTATTATGTTTGGACGGTAGAGTACATATATTTCGGAACGATGGGATTGCTTTCTATAGGGTACCTGCGGTTTTTTAGTTGGAATCAAAAAGTTATTTGATGGGATTGAATGTTGTATTTATGGGCACCCCCTTGTTTGCGAAACATATGCTTGAAGGTTTATACTCATCCGAACATCGCGTATTGGCCGTGGTCACTGTGGCGGATAAACCTGCGGGTCGAGGACAAAAAATTCAGGAAAGCGAAGTGAAGTGCTTAGCTCTTGAAAAGGACACTCCCTTACTCCAGCCTCAGTCGCTCAAAGACCCGCAATTCCTCTCGGAACTCTCGGCGTTTCGCGCGGATCTATTCGTCGTAGTTGCTTTCAGAATGCTTCCGGAAATTGTTTGGAAAATGCCTCCGAAAGGGACCATAAACCTACATGCCTCCTTGCTTCCCAATTACCGCGGAGCTGCACCCATTCATTGGGCGATAATCAACGGAGAAAAGAAAACCGGATTGACTACTTTTTTCATTAACGAGCGCATCGATTGTGGATCCGTGCTGTTGCAAAAAGAACTCGCGATTGAAAACCATTGGACGACCGGAATGTTGCATGACGCAATGCTGGCGCCGGGTAGCCAACTGATCTTAGATACCTTGAACGCTATTGAACACGGTACGGCCATGGCTCAACCTCAAGAGGTAGTTGACATATTAACCGAAGCGCCGAAGCTCACCAAAGAAAACACGTTCATGGATTTTTCTCGTTCAGGAGAGGAATTGGAACGCATGGTTCGAGGCCTGAATCCTTTCCCCACCGCCTATTGTTATTTAGAGGATATCAAAAACCAACAAAATTTACTTTGTAAAATCTTTGAAAGCAAATTCCTAAAGGGGGTATCAGCACTTTCTGAACCACTTTCGGCCACCAAAGACGGCATTAACTTTCCTTGTCAAGACGGCTATTTGTGCGTGCAAAAATTACAGTTGGAAGGTAAAAAAGCCTTGGACTTTAAAGCGTTTCTTGCAGGAAATGACCCTAGCAATTATCGGTTGGTTCAAAAATAATTCGGTTCGTTGAACATCTTTACGATAAAATAGTATTTTTACAACGGTATGGCGGACTTCAAATCAAATCGCAAAGAGCTCGACGAAGAACTGGAGAAGTTCATGCGCTTGTTGGAAGAATTGCTCCCCCATTACCATAATTTGCTGAAAAAACCGGAATTGTCGCACGATGAATTAACCCGGTTGGGAGAAATCGAACATTATTTGATTGGTGTTAATGCCAAGATCTTGGAAATAAAAAAACGACTTGAGCAGGATTTGTTCGGTCAATCCTTACATACCTACTACAAAACAAAACAAGACGCTCTTTCCGGAGATCCTCAAGCAAAATTGAAATTAGAACGCATGCGGGATGCATTTGCCGATGCATTGAAGACCGGTGAAATCATGAGCTTTAATTAAATCGCTCATAAATGCTACCTTTGAGCGTTTGGAAGCACACACAACATATCGTTTCGGAGTACTGGGCAGTGGAAGTTGGGCAACCGCTTTGGTAAAAATCTTGTCGGAGAACTTAACTCAGGTAAATTGGTATGTTCGAAATCCTGATAGCCTCCATCACCTTGAACAATTTGGACACAATCCGAAGTATTTACAATCGGTATCCTTTCCCAAGGAAAAATTGAACTTGTTCGGTGAACTCAATCGTTTCATTGAACAAACGGATATCCTAATTGTAGCTGTTCCGGCTGCATTCCTGCACGAAACCCTTGGAACCGTTGACCCTACCTGTTTTAAGGACAAATCCGTGATTTCCGCAATCAAAGGAATTATACCGGAATTTCACGCGATTCCTGCAAGGTATTTTCACAAAACGTTTCAAATCCCCTACGAGCAATTAGGCATCGTTTGTGGACCTTGCCATGCCGAGGAAATTGCCTTGGAACGTTTGTCCTATTTAACCGTTGGAAGCGAAAACGCAGCACTATCCAATCCAGTTACAATTGCTTTGAGGTGCCGCTATGTGGAAGTCAGTGAAAACGACGATTTATTCGGTGCTGAATTATCGGCCATCTTAAAAAACATTTATGCAATCGCTTCGGGGATGTTTGCTGGGCTTGGTTATGGTGATAATTTTCAAGCCGTGTTGGTATCCAATGCCCTTCAAGAAATGAAACGTTTCATTGATGTTGTTCACCCCATCCATCGGGATGTGAATTCGAGTGCTTACTTGGGAGATTTATTAGTGACGGCCTATTCAAAGTTCTCACGGAACAGAACGTTTGGATTCATGCTGGGACAAGGATACACCCTGCAGTCCGCAAAATTGGAACTTACCATGGTCGCAGAGGGGTATTATGCGGCACGAAGTTTAATGGAAATCAATCAAAAATTCCAGGTAGAAATGCCCATCCTTTCTGCGGTTTATTCTGTACTATACGAAGGTGCGAACTGCCAACGAAAGATGAAAGAACTAACCAGTAAATTATCGTAACCGAATGAAAGTTTTCAAATTTGGTGGGGCATCGGTAAAGAATGCGGAGTCCTTAAAAAATGTAGTCCAAATCATACGTAAGTATGAAGACCGGTTGTTCATCGTGGTATCGGCAATGGACAAAACCACCAACCGTTTAGAAGCGGTAGTGAAGCATTTATTAACCAGGGATGCCGCTTCCTTTGAGTCAACCGTGATGGAGGTTGAACACTTTCATCAATCGGTACTAAAAGAACTCAACTTGGCGGGGTCGGAGGTATTAGAGCGGGAAATGGAAGAGCTCTTTGGTTTATTGCGAAAGCGCTACCATACCCCCATATCAGAACATTTAGGATTTGAGTACGATCAAGTTGTGTCACTCGGCGAAGTATTATCCTCCAAAATACTGGCGCATGTTTTAAAATCAGAAAAGGTAGAGGCTCAATGGTTGGACGCTCGGCAATTAATACGAACCGACAACCACTATAAGGAAGGAAAGGTTGATTGGGATAAAACCACCCAAAAAATTCAATCCTGCATCGGTGAATTTCCCCAAAAAAAGTGCTTCGTATCGCAGGGGTTTATCGGGCACACCTCCGAAGGATTTACCACTACGCTTGGACGTGAGGGCTCCGATTATTCCGCAGCCATCTTCGCGTACGCTTTAACGGCGCAAGACGTCACCATTTGGAAAGATGTCCCTGGAATGTTGAATGCGGATCCCAAATATTTCAGCAATACGCAACTGTTAAAATCCATTTCGTACAAAGAAGCCATAGAACTTGCTTACTTCGGTGCCAGCGTGATCCATCCCAAAACCGTCAAACCTTTACAAAACAAAAACATCAAGCTCTACATCAAGAGTTTTATCGATCCAGAAAGCGAGGGTACCGTTATTCAAGCCGAACAAGCACAAGACCAACTGATCCCATCGTTCATCGTTAAAAAACATCAAATACTCATTTCAATTTCCGCAAACGATTTCTCGTTCATCAACGAAGAGGCCTTAGCCAAGGTATTTGAACGGTTCTATTCAAATACCATAAAAATAAATTTGATGCAAAATTCAGCCCTGAATTTTTCCACCTTGGTGGATGCCGATAAGGTTGACATGGAAAAGTTGATTGAACTTTTTAAACCGGAATTCAGCTGTAAATACAACGAAAATGTTGAATTGCTTACGATCCGTCATTACACGCCAGAGATCATCGCTGACCTGCTCGCAGGTAGAACGGTTCTATTGGAACAACGGTCCCGGCAAACAGCGCGTTTTGTTCTAACCAAGTAAATACCGCTTTAATGGTATCCAATTAAATAGAATTCACCCTAAATTTACGGCATGAAACTTTCGGAAATCCCGAAGCAAAGCAGCGTAAAAATACTGGAAATCACCCAACCGTTTCTGCGAACCAAATTAATGGAGATGGGAATTGTTCCCGGAGTGGAAATCACCCTAACGCTGAAAGCACCGTTCTATGGACCCATTGCATTCGCCTATGGCAACACGCAAATTTCCATACGTTTGGAAGATGCGGAATTCATTCAGGTTAATCCACTAGCCCCATGAACCTTTTATTGTTTGGCAATCCCAATTGCGGTAAAAGTACCTTATTCAACCTATTAACGGGATTGCGTCAAAAGATTGGGAATTTTCCGGGAGTAACAGTTGATAAAAAAACGGGATACGTAACCTTCAATGGCCAAACGATTCCCCTTACGGACTACCCCGGAATATACAGCATTTATCCCAAAAGCACCGAGGAACAAGTCGTCTTTGACGCCCTGAAAGAATGGAACCCGCTCGAGGAACCAACCGTTGGATTAGTGGTCGTAGATGCCTCTAATTTGGAACGGGGATTGTTCTTATTATCCCAATTGGCGGATTTAAGGATCCCATTAGTGCTTATCGTAAACATGATAGACCTTGCCGAGCGTAATGGAATTTCCATTGACGAAAAGGCTTTAAGGCGAGAGCTTCCTTCAACCCCTGTGGTGTTGATGAATGCGCGAGTTGGACTTGGAAAAGAAAGGCTACTTCAAGGCATCGAACTTCAAATGGCTCAGCAATCGAGCGAAACAACCTTTTCCATCAGTGAAAGCATTTTGGACTTGGAAGAATTCTCCCAGCAGGAGGCGGATGCTCAAAAACGGTCTAAAAAAGTTAAAGCCCTTTATAACAAAGTAATAAAGGTTCAAGAAAAGGTATCCAACAAACGCAATGTTGATCGATGGCTTACCCACCCGTTTTGGGGTTATGTCATTTTTTCCGCGTTTCTCATTGCCATTTTTCAAGCCGTATTTACCTTATCGGCAATACCCATGGACGCTATTGAACAAGGACTACAGTGGGTATCGCTTCAATTGGAAAAGAACTTGCCAGAGGGAGCCATGCAAGCATTAATCTGTGGCGGAATCATTCCAGGAATAACGGGCGTGGTTGTATTCATTCCTCAAATCGGCTTGCTTTTCTTTTTCATCGCATTAATGGAAGATTCCGGCTACCTGTCGCGAGCTGTTTTTATCATGGATCGCTTGGTAAGGCCCTTCGGCATGAATGGCAGAAGTGTGGTCCCTTTGCTTTCGAGCATGGCCTGTGCCATCCCGGGGATACTGGCAACGCGAGGCATCCCAAATTCCAAAGAACGGCTCATTACCTTGTTCGTGACCCCTCTCATGAGTTGTAGTGCTCGAATTCCTGTGTACACCTTGCTCATTTCCGTCGTAATTCCTTCCAAAAAAATTTTCGGAATCATGCAATTGCAGGGCTTGGTCCTTTTTGCCTTGTACGCTCTCGGGATTATCGCCGCATTGTTCGTATCATGGTTGATGCATCGACTGCTAAAGCAAGACAAACGTTCCATTTATCTGATGGAAATGCCGGATTTTAAGCCCCCGCATTGGAGAAATATTTTCACGACCATTTTCGATAAAATTAAAGTCTTTGTACTGGAAGCTGGGGGTATCATCCTAGCCTTGTCGATTGTGATCTGGGCACTTTCGAACTACGGTCCCATGGAAGAGCGTAAAATAGCGGTGAAAAGGTTAGAACTGCAGCGTGACTATCAACGATCCACTCCACAACAACGGGAAAGGTTAACCCGTTCGGTTTTATTGGAACACTCGTATCTTGGAAAATTTGGAAAGGGATTGGAACCTCTGATTGCGCCGCTGGGTTATGATTGGAAAATCGGCATTGCCATTGGTTCGTCGTTTTTAGCTCGAGAGGTATTTGTTGGCACCTTATCCACTTTGCATGCACACGATGAATCTGCTGGAAATTTCAGCTTACGGGAAAAGTTAAGAAATGAAAGAAATCCCAATGGATCGAGAAAATTCACCCTGGCTTCCGGAATTTCCTTGATGGTATTTTACGTATTTGCCCTTCAGTGTTTATCAACTTTAGCTGTATCCCGAAGGGAAACAGGATCTTGGAAAATCCCGATTTTTCAATTGGTTCTTTATGGATTTTTCGCTTATGGTGCGGCCTTTTGTTGCTATCAATTATTTTAACGGAAATACCTAATTTAGCGCATGTTTCAAAACGGGTTAGTTGCTGCGGTACTTCTTTTGGCCTTGGGTTATTTGATACGGCGTATTTTCTTTAGAAAAGCGAGCTGTGACCGCTGTGGAATGGAATCCTCCAAAAAACCATAACGCATGGAGAATTATTGCGAATTATACAAGTACAATCACTGTTTCTATGCGATAAAACGTGAATCCATCGCCTATTTTTCCTCCGACTTTTTAGAAGCAGAATTGGATCAGGATCATTTAAGTTGGTTGAATATTCATGGATTATCCGACCGAGACGCCATTGTTCAACTGTGCACGAAATTGAACATTGAAAAGATAAGCATTGAAAATATTTACATCAAACACCGACGTCCCAAGGTTGAAGAATACCCGAGCTATCTTTATTTCAGTGTAATTTTCGTAAGGAGCATTCCGGGGGACTTGGAGCATTTTGAAGAAGATCAAGTGACCTTTTTTCTAGGTCAAGATTATTTGATCACCATGCAGGCTAAAATAAACCGGTACTTTGACTCCGTTCGAGACCGAATTGAAAAAGCCAAAGGAAAAATACGTTCCCAGAAATCGGATTTTCTGTTGTACCGGTGCATGGAAGCAATCCTGGATAATTATTATGCAATTGTGGACCAGGTCATCGAAGTTACCGATCGGCTCGAAAAGCGCTTGCATGTGCACGAGGATAAAGCGATATTGCATGACATCGAGGCCCAAAAACGAAAGTTAATTCAGCTTCGCGTTATCGCGAGGCCGTTGCGCGATATCACCGAACAAATATCGAACAGTGAAGGCACCTTGATTCAACAAGACAACCTCCGTTATTTTCGAAACCTCAACAACCATAGCAATAATTTAATTACGGAAATCGATGGACAAATTCAGATCTTGGATGGACTAGCCAACTTTTATTACGCTGCGCAAGGACAAAGAATGAACGAGATCATGAAAACCCTTACCATCGTCAGTGCAATTTTTATTCCATTAACCTTTATTGCCGGTTTGTATGGAATGAATTTTGAAAACATGCCTGAATTGAAAAAAAAGAACGGGTATTTTGTGGTTCTGGCGGTTATGTTTGCCATTGGGACCATCCTCTTTTTCTATTTTCTTCGACGTGGTTGGATCAAACGCAGCGATTACTCCGGAGAAGATGATTGATAGACTATGGACATGAACGAATACCTTTACGGGTGTTTTCAATCCCTGTTAACACCCCACAAAGCGCAATTATTCGAACGTGTTGCTTCGGAACGTACTCGCTATTTAACGGTAGTACTCGAGGACCTATTTCAAGAGCACAATGCCTCCGCTGTCATAAGAACCTGTGAGTGTTTTGGCATTCAAGACCTATACGCCATTGAGGACAAAAACAAATATACCTTGCAACGCAAAGTTGCACGCGGAGCAGGACAATGGATTGATTTGCATCGATTTACGGAGCGAGGAAAGGCTAGCGAACAAGCCATTACCCATCTTAAATCCTCGGGATATAAAATTGTAGCCACCTCACCGCATGCTCTGGCATTTACCCCGGAAAATCTCCCAATTACGGAACCCATTGCCCTTTGCTTTGGCACCGAACGGTTGGGGCTATCCTCGTTGGTGATCGAACAAGCGGACTACCATGTAAAAATACCAATGTACGGATTCACCGAAAGTTTTAACCTGTCTGTTTCCGTTGCACTTTTACTGCAAGGACTCAAGGCGCGTTTAAACAACTCCGACGAGGATTGGAGATTAAGCCGCGAGGAACAGCTTGCCTTAAAAATAGCATGGAGTAAACGCATGTTAAATGGTGGAGAAATGCTCGAAAAACAATTCATGGGGGCATATTTCGAAAAAGAATTTTAACTTTGTTTTACTAACTAAAAACTAAATATTATGGGAAAAGGAGATAAAAAAACGGCAAAAGGAAAACGCGTAATTGGTTCCTACGGAAATGTCCGAAAGCGCAAGGACAAGAAAGTTATCATCGCATCTGTACCCTCTGAAAAAGCCGAAAAGGTAAGCGCAAAAAAAACAACGGATAAAAAAGAAACTGCTCCGAAAGCAGCCAAAAAATCCGCCAAAACAACCAAAGCCTAGTTCATCGTAATAAAACATCAACAACGAACCAACATGAAACATAATTTCGGAGCAGGACCGTGTATTTTGCCTCAAGCTGTTTTTCAAGAAGCTGCAGCGGGTGTGCTGGATTTTAATGGCCTTTCCATCCTCGAAGTATCCCATCGGCACAAAGATTTTGTTGCCGTGATGGATGAAGCCATTGCCCTGACCAAGGAGGCGCTTGGAGTTCCTGAGGGGTACTCGGTGGCCTTTGTACAAGGTGGAGCCACTCTTGGTTTTACCATCGCAGCATTGAACATGATGCGCGATCGCAAAACAGCGGGCTACATGAATACGGGCACCTGGGCTTCTGGAGCCATTAAAGAAGCCAAAAAGGTCGGCGTTGATGTGAACGTTTTTGCCAGTTCGGAAGACCAAAATTTCACGTACATTCCTAAAAACTATTCGATTCCTGAAGGTCTTGATTACGTGCACTTTACCTCAAACAACACCATTTACGGAACCCAGTTTCATGAATTTCCTAAAACCCATCTGCCGTTGGTCTGTGACATGTCCTCGGATATTTTCTCCAAGCAAATCAACGTCGCCGATTTTGATTTAATTTATGCAGGAGCTCAAAAAAATCTCGGTCCAGCTGGAGCTACGCTTTACATTGTAAAGGACGAGGTTTTGGGGAAATCCACTTCGCCATTTTTACCAACCTATTTGGACTTAAAACAGCACGTCGAAAAAGAATCCATGATGAACACTCCCCCAGTGTTTTCGGTGTACGTTGCCATGCTTAATTTGCGGGATTTAATTGCGCATGGAGGGGTTTCGGCTATGGAACAGAGGAACAATGCAAAGGCAGCTCTTCTGTACGATGAAATCGACCGCAACAGCCAATTCAGAGGTGCCGTAGCAACGGAAGATCGTTCTAAGATGAATGTCACATTTTTATTGAACGACGAATCTCGAGCAGGGGATTTTGATGCGCTTTGGAAGGGTGCGGGAATTGTTGGACTACCTGGACACCGTTCCGTAGGAGGTTACCGTGCTTCGTTGTACAATGCGCTTCCAATTGAAAGCGTACAAGTGCTGGTGGATGTAATGAAAGAATTTGAACAAAAGGCTTAATCATGAAAATTTTAGCAAACGACGGCATTTCTGATGCTGGAAAAAAATCCCTTGAACAAGCAGGATACCAAGTAATTACGGACAAAGTATCCCAAGATGCCTTGACAAATTACCTGCAAACCCATTCCATCGATATGCTTTTGGTCCGAAGTGCTACCACCGCAAGGAAAGAATTGATTGATGCGTGCCCCTCCTTAAAGTTGATTGGACGTGGAGGAGTTGGAATGGACAACATCGATGTGAGTTACGCGAGGGAAAAAGGCCTTACCGTTATCAATACACCCGCTTCTTCATCACAATCAGTGGCAGAACTGGTGATGGGCCAAATGTTTTCCGTTTCCCGTTTTTTACATGATTCGTATAAAAACATGGGTTCGGGAGATTTCAACTCCCTTAAAAAAGCCTACGGAAAAGGGGTTGAATTGCGCGGAAAAACACTCGTTATAGTCGGTTTTGGCAGAATTGGTCAAGCCTTGGCTTCGTATGCCTTGGGAGCCGGAATGACGGTTATTGGCGTAAATCAAGATCGTGGAGTGGTTGGAATAGATTTAACCATCGGTGAGCATACATTGACCGTTGAGGTGCAATGCACCGACAACCTCAACGAAGTTCTACCAAACGCCGATTACTTGTCGTTGCACGTTCCAAAACAACCCAACGGGGATGCAGTCATTGGTGCAAATGAATTCTCGCGCATGAAAAAAGGCATTCGCATTGTCAATGCTGCACGTGGCGGTGTGATCGATGAAAACGCATTGCTCGAAGCGTTGGAAAACGGGACGGTATCCTTTGCTGGTTTGGACGTTTATAACAACGAGCCCAACCCAGACCCAAGGTTAATAAACCATCCGAAAATTGCTTGTACTCCGCACATCGGGGCAGCTACTAATGAGGCTCAGGACCGTATTGGGGAGGAACTTGCTTCCCTGATTATCGCTCAATACGGCAAGTTCTAGGCCGTAATAAACTAAGCTGATACGGAAATTTCGTGGATGCTATCGCCTTGAGTGATGCTATCCAACACGTCTAAACCTTTGATTACTTTTCCAAAACAAGTATGGTTTCGATCTAAGTGAGCTGTATTGTTCCGCGAGTGGCAAACAAAAAACTGTGATCCTCCTGTATTTCTTCCCGCATGTGCCATTGAAAGTACTCCGCGATCGTGGTATTGCAATTCACCGTCAAGTTCACAATTGATGTGGTAACCCGGGCCGCCCGTACCAGGCATTCCATGCGCGCCGTCACGGGTATTAGGACAACCTCCTTGAATCACGAAATCAGGGATAACTCGATGAAATTTCAAACCATTGTAAAAACCTTCATCGGCTAATTTCTTAAAATTCGCTACCGTATTCGGAGCATCGTTTGCGTATAGTTCGGCTACCATGGTGCCTTTTGAAGTACTAATTGTCGCTTTCATTCCTTGTTAATTTTCAGCAAAAGTACGAACGATTTATGTTGAAAACTCGGTTAATAAGATAAAAGCAATAAAAAAATTAAGCGTGCTTTCAATTTCTATTTTTGTAAAAAACCTTAATATTCGCTTAACGCAATGTTTTCAAACTTTCTCAAGAAAAAACTCAACGAGGATCAAATCTCGAGCATTTTCATCAATGGAATCTTTGATGTGATTGACCGAGGCTTTACCACGGTATGCGATTGCATTAACGAAGACCCCTGTTTTGTTGCTTCACCAAGCATTGAAGCGAAAGCGGTTGATGAATTTGCCTTGATTGTTATTACGGCTAACATCGTTGAAATGGAACGGTTGTTTGACGGTCATTCAGGAACGCGAACCATACAATTGATCTACGAAAAGCTGGCTACAGCCTACAAAATGGAATCGTTGGAAATGCGTCAACTCATTCAGGAGTACAAGCAATTCATGAAACGGGTGAATCTGCCTTCCAAAACCACCTTGTACGCTATGTCTAAGGCGGTATTTCACAAATACGAATTGAACCAGTTCCAAGACGATTATTTCAAACGAATGAACGCTCCTAATCCTGTATTTCTAAAGCGATTAGATGAGCTTCTCCAGAATTTCCTATGGAATTGGG
This sequence comes from Flavobacteriales bacterium, assembly GCA_947500875.1. Lineage (GTDB taxonomy): Bacteria > Bacteroidota > Bacteroidia > Flavobacteriales_D > Crocinitomicaceae > UBA952. The sequence goes on from CANMUN010000021.1 coordinate 26,430, forward strand.
AGTCTTTTTTCAAGAAGTATCGGTTTTAAAACAAATCGCTCAAATACGACGCTTTTATTTTGTGTGAAGTTAATATAGCTTAAGCGTAATTCTTGAAGATTTTATTCAACCATTTCAATAACAAAAAGAGTAACAAGGCAGAAGCGCCTAACAGTAAGGCGTTCACGTAAAAGAAATCGACCTTGTTGTCGTACGAATCCCATAGCGAACTTAAAACTCCTGAGAGTTTATTTCCTATCGAAGTAGCTAAAAACCATCCCCCCATCATTAAAGCAGTCAATCTTGGTGGACTTAATTTAGAAACTAAGGAAAGACCCATTGGGCTTAAAAACAATTCACCAATAGTAATGACTGCATAACTGGCAATGAACCACCATGCTGAGGATTTCTCTCCGCCGTTATTGCTCGCATATACTGCCCCTACCATAACAAGGCATGACAAAGCGGAAATTAGCAGGCCAAAAGCAATTTTCGTTGGTGTACTGGGTTCCCTCTTACGAGATCTTAGGAAGGTGAAAAAAGCCACAACCAGCGGTGTAAAAATAATTACCCAAAATGGGTTCACCGATTGGAACAAATTCGTATTGAACGCAGCAATGGATGTTCCTTCTTTAGGAAGTTTAGAGGCCGAAAGGTTCTTAAAATAATCCGGGTAACCGATAATTTTGTGGTTACCCAATTTACGGAATTGGCCATCGGTTGGAACCACCGAATCTTTTACATACTCAATTTTTTCGGCAAGCTTTAAGGTGTTAGCGGCAGGCGTAATGAGTGCAGGAACCTCACGATCCGTGTAATTATTAGCCCAGGTATTGAGGGTAGAACCGTTTTGTTTGAACACGGCCCAAAAAGCAATAACCACGGCAAAAATTGCCAGCATAGCAGCAATGGGCTGTTGCTCTTCAGCCGGAGATTTATACCACAGTCGGCCGTAAAAAAACAAGACAGGAATGCAACCAAAAAGAAAACAATCGGTTGTTTTAGAGCTTACTAATGGCTCATTGAACGCCAAAGGAATTAATCCAAAAATCAAAGCAGGAAGTAAAACCAGGCTAAAAATCCTCGTTAGCGACATATCGGTTGGCGCTACGGGTTTTATTACGTCCGCATGACGGTAATGGGAAGTCCCCCACCAAAAGATAAAAACGCCAATGAACATACCAACTCCTGCCGCCAAAAAAGCGGCATACCAACCGTAGATATTGAACAAAACTGCCCCAAAGAAATTGCAGACAAAAGCACCAATGTTAATCCCCATGTAGAAGATATTATAACCAGTATCCTTTTTATCCTTGAATTCCTGGTCGTTGTAAACATTGCCCAGAAGGGTGGAAATATTCGGTTTAAAAAAACCATTACCAAGAATAACCAAAAACATCGCCAAATAGAGGGCGCTTAACGTATGAATTGCCATGATGCAATATCCCAGCCCCATCATGAGACCTCCCATGTATATCGCCTTGCGATATCCTATGAGCCGATCCGCTAAGAGTCCTCCAATAAATGGAGTAAGAAAAACAAGTGCGATAAAGGTCCCATAAAGGTCAGATGCTTCGTTTTCTGTAAGACCAAAACCTGCATCTACATCCTTAAGATAAAGGGTAAAAATACCGATCATCAAATAATATCCAAAACGCTCCCACATTTCCGTAAAAAACAGGAAGGGAAGCGCCTTGGGATGGTTTTTTCCAAACATTGTTCACCAAAGAATTAGCGGATTCCGTGCATCATGGTGAGCAGTTTTTTCTGCAATAAATAGAGTATAACAGCAGCAACCCCTCCCATGATCACAAATACCATGAAGAAACTATACAAAGAATTCACTTTCATCCCAAAGAACGATTTTTCCTTAACCTTGGCTGTTGCAGTGATGGACTGATAGGCCGCTTCTTGGGATTTTTTATCCTTTATCTCTGAAAACGCCACCGAAGAAATGGCTACACATTGCATGCCGCCCAAATTTTCAACCTCCGCAAGGAGTTTATCTTGTTGCTTTTTATCCCGAGAAAGCAGTGTTACCTTGTACGTATTTTCCTCTTGTTTTACCAATTCTACGCTCACATATTTCTCCGGATAGAGTTTTGATAACATGCCTGCGAAATCATTCGCCATAGCATTACTCATGAACCATATCCCCATTAACAAAGAGCCCAAACGAAGAGGTGCCAATCGAGCAACCATGGACAGTCCAATTGGGGATAGGCAAAGCTCCCCCAAGGTATGGACAAGGTACATGCTCAACAACCAAAACATGCTGGTTTTTGTTGACCCCTCCGCACCTGAAACTCCAACAGCAATGATGAAATAACCGACGGCTAGTAAGAAGAGACCAATAGCCTGTTTAACAGGACTTGCAGGCTCACGGTTTCTTTTTCCCAAAAATCCCCATAGAACTGCAAACAATGGCGCAAAAATGATAATAGCTAATGGATTAACCGATTGAAAATACGATGCTGGCATCTCCCAATTAAAAATGGTTCTATCGGTTTGTTGGTCTGCAAACAAGGTTAAAGAAGCTCCTGCTTGTTCAAAGGCCGACCAAAAGAAAATCACAAAAAATGCAATGATGTAAATGACGATAATTCGTGATCTTTCAATTTTGGATAAAGAAGGGTCTGTAATTACAAAACCCGATGCGGCAATGGAGGTTGCAAAAATCAAGGTAGAAACAAAATTAAACCCAACTAACTCCATAAATACCAACCACAATACCGCATATACAGCGATCCATAAACCAATTCTAGCCCAAGGATTAGAGGACTTTTCCGCCTTATTTTCGATGCTTTTTTCCGCTACCGGAGCAACGAAAGGTTCTGGTTTTCCACCTACTACTTTTCCGTCAGCAGACACGATGTACTTATTTTTAAGCAATTCGAATACCACTACCCCGATAATCATCCCGATTCCTGCCGCCAAGAATCCCCACTTGTAATCCACTTTTTCCGCTAAGGTTCCACAAACCAAGGGAGAAAAGAAAGCCCCCAGGTTGATCCCCATGTAAAAAATGGAAAAAGCTCCATCCACTCGCTTATCACCAGGTGTATACAATTGATTAACCATGGTGGAAATATTCGGTTTAAAAAACCCATTTCCAATAATCAATGACAATAAACCAAAATAGAACAACAATGGGGCCACTGAAGAACCTAAAGAACTGGCAGAGAAAAACAATAAAAATTGTCCAATGGCCATAATAATCCCACCAACGAAAATGGATTTTCGATTACCCCAATATCTATCAGAAATATATCCACCAATAAGGGGGGTGAGGTATACCAATCCTGTGTAATTACCGTAAAGACCTGAAGCAAATTCAGAGTCAAACAATAACGCTTTCGTCATGAAAAGCATTAATATGGCGCGCATTCCATAATAACTGAAACGCTCCCACATTTCCGTAACAAATAACAAATACAACCCTTTAGGATGTCCTTTTTGTAACGCTTGTTCCATAATAATTTAGTTTTGTTGAGCCCGAATATACAAAAATTCAAACGACTCCTTCAATTTTGTTAACAAGAGCATAAATTTGTTTTCACATGGTTTTTTACAACGTTCATACCCACCAATCACGCTCCCATGAAGTCGCCATCGTTCAATCCGTCCATGCCCCACGGAACCCATTTCATTCCTTAGGAATACATCCGTGGTTTGCGGACTCGGCACTCTTGCCATCGCTGGAAATTGCCTTGGAACATCCTGCATGCAAGGCCCTGGGCGAAGTGGGTTTAGACCGGCTAAAAGGACCGGGTATGGAAATTCAGCAATGCGTGCTTGAGGAACAATTATTCCTGGCCGCCAAGCACCATAAACCGGTTATTTTCCATATCGTTCAGGCTTGGGAAGCGTTTTATGCCCTGCAGAAAGCACATCAAGTAACGCCGTGGATTCTGCACGGATTCAACCAACCAAAACAATTCCCACGGTTGTTAGATACCCCCGTATACCTCAGCATTGGTCCCTCGGCATTATCGAACCCTGCCATGCATCCTTTGTTGGCTAAAATCCCCCTCGATCGCTTGTTGTTTGAAACCGACGACAGGGACGAGGAGATTCAATGGGTTTACCAGCGTTTTTGCACCCTTGCTGGATTCGATCTTGTGGCCTTATCTCAACGAATCGAACAGAATTTTTTGGCTATTTTTGGGGCATGAATCATTGGTTGGAAAGGTCGGAACTGTTGATCGGTTCGGAAAAACTCGAAAAACTGGCGAAATCGCACGTTATGATTGTTGGACTCGGTGGCATTGGATCGTTTGCCGGAGAATTTATTGCCCGGGCCGGCGTGGGCACCCTCACCCTGATTGACGGGGACGTCTTTGACCCCACCAACAAAAACCGTCAGCTAACGGCCTTGGATTCCACCATCGGAAAAAATAAGGCGGTCGTTTTAGCGGAGCGCATCAATGACATCAACCCCAACGCAAAAGTCAATATTATCGAAGAGTTCGTAGTTCCAGAAAGGGTTTGGGAATTGCTCAACGAATACCAACCGGACTATGTGATGGACTGCATCGACTCGGTATCGCCCAAACTTGCGTGGTTGCTCTGCTGCAAAAAGCAAAAGATCAAGGTAATAACCCATTTGGGAGCTGGCGGGAAATCGGATCCCTCCACGGTGCACGTGGTCAACTTAGTTGACACCCACAATTGCAAGCTGGGTTCGCACATCAAAAAACGCATCAAGCGTCAAGGCGCCTCATTGAGAGGCATCAAGGCCGTATTTTCTTCCGAATTGCAGGATAAAAAATCGCTTAAAATGACGGATGGAACTAAATTCAAAAAATCCTTTTATGGAACCATCAGCTACATGCCAGCACTCTTTGGCTTACACGGTGCGGCGGAGGTGATTCGGTATTTGAGTTCGAAAAAGGTTACCACAAAGAATGAACTTTGAAGCAAGGAAAACGTTTTAAATACCTACCCTTACCATGATGTACACCCTACGCTTTATTCGCTTTCAATGGATCACCTTAATCGGTTTATTTTTGGTCATTTGTGCAGGCAGTTTTGTGCGCATCACAGGTTCCGGCATGGGTTGTCCGGACTGGCCTAAGTGTTTTGGACAATGGATTCCTCCGACCGCAGAATCGCAGCTTCCTTCGAATTATTTATCCATTTTTCAAGAGAAACGTGCGAAAAAAGCGGTTAAGTTCTGTGCTTTTCTGAGAAAATTAGGGATGGAAGAAACCGCTCGAAAAATCGAGACTGACCCTACGCTTCTGCAAGAAGAACCTTTTAATGCTGCGAGAACGTACACGGAATACATCAATCGTTTGCTCGGATTTCTTGCGGGCAACCTGATGCTGGCGGGTTTCTTTTGGAGCGTGCTTTTCTACCGAAAGCGCTGGCTGTTAACGTTATCGGCCATCAACCTGGTGCTCATTGCCGTGGAGGCATGGTTTGGATCGATCGTGGTTGCAACGAACTTGGTACCTTGGACAATCACCGTGCATTTATTCCTAGCCTTGGTCATTTTACTCATCCAACTTTACGTGATTTATCGAATTTCGCCGAAACATGGAGTGAAAATTCCTGTCAACCAACTGACCTTCTATATTTGGTGGGCGGTCTTTGCCATTACTTTTTACCAAATGTTTCTAGGTACTCAGGTACGAGAATACATCGACGCCCTGACGAAACAAGGATTAGGTAGGGAGGCCTGGAGCGATTATTTGGGGATCGAATTCTTCATTCACCGCAGTTTCAGCTGGTTGGTGTTGGTGTTGTTGGCTTATTTGGCGTGGAGAAATGAACGTGGCGAAAAAATTTCCGTAATCCGTTGGGCTTTTGGGGTATTGGGCATCGAACTAACTGCTGGAGTCTTATTGGCCTACTTTGATTTACCTGGATTAGTTCAGACCTCCCACTTGCTATTTGCCGTAGTTTTGCTTGCATTGCTTGGCATGGGGGTTTATCGATTTCGAAAAACTGCTTAACTTTAAACAAACTTCTACCTATGAAACCTTTTTTACTGCTTGCTGGAATGATGGCTGGGACCCTAAGCGCCCAAATCACTTTAGACCAAAACGACATGCCTTCCGTGGGCGACAACATTCCGCGAAAGTCGGACACGATGACGGTATTGCCTGGTCCTGGAGGCAGCGGTCCGAACCAAACGTGGAATTTCACAGCAACCAGTAACTATGTAATTACCGAGAATACTAGCGTGGTATCCGTAGCTTCAACGCCTAACGGAAACCAATTTGGGAATTCCAACATGGCCATGACCAACGACAACGCGAGTTATTTATACTTTAATAAAAGTGCTCAATCGTTCACGACTCAAGGATTTTCCGGAGATTTATTGGGTTCAGGCATCATCAATGCAGTGTTCAACCCGGATTTAACCTTGCATCAATTTCCGAGAACTTTTGGTTCGAGTTTCAACGACAGCTATGTCATTGACGTGATTGTACCGGGTGCAGCCTTCAATCCCTTGGTAAGTCAGATCCGTTTTAAGCGATCTTCGATGGTCCACGACACAACGGATGCGTGGGGGCAAATCACCACCCCGCATGGACTCTATGACGTTTTGCGCATTCACACCACGGAATCGTTCACTGATTCCATTTGGGCTTTGCCGATATTCCCTCCTACCTGGAGCTTAGTGAGCACGAGTTCGGACGTTTCCAACAGCTATTCTTGGGTAGGTAAAGGAGGTAAATTAGCGATTGCGGAGATGAGCTTCGACACGCTTGGAGCTCCAAAAATCTTCAAATGGACGGAACTTCCAGGAATTGGGGTGGGTATAGAGGAGGCAGCGCTTCCTGCGCTAAATATCTTTCCCAACCCATGTACAGATCATATAATTATTGAAAATGCTCTTCCCGAACAAATCTCCTTGCTTAATGCCTATGGACAAAACGTAATGGTTGAAAAAATAGCAACAATCACAGGCACGAGGTTGAATCTCAGAAATATTTCCAATGGTTTGTATTTTATTGAAACGAATAAAGATCAGGTAAAACTTAAAAAACACTTTATCAAGGAATGATTAAATACAACCCCAAAAGCTGGTTAACGTTTATATTTTCTTTTCACAAAAGTGACACCGTTCGTATTTTATGGAAAGAGCTTCTATACATTGCCGTATTAACTGCCCTCATCACTTTCTTAGAACTGCATTTTTATCCCACCTCATCCGTTTTAAAGAATTTAACTTCGGTCTATTCCTTATTGGGCTTTGTGATATCATTGCTTTTGGTATTTCGAACGAATACGGCCTATGACCGGTGGTGGGAAGGACGCAAACTTTGGGGTTCAGTGGTGAATGATACCCGCAATTTATCAAGTCTGCTCTCCTCCCTCGATTTAAACGCTGCAGAAAGGAGGCAATACGTGGAACTTATCACCGCTTTTTCTAAAAGCATGAAGGAACATTTAAGACGCAATAAACTTGAGTTATCCTTTCCACTGGATGAATCAGCAAAAGCAGGGAATCAACCGTTGTGGATTGCACATGAGCTGCGTAAATCACTGCATGAATTGCGGGTCACCGATCGAATTGACTCGATACAATGGCAACAACTCAGTAGGCATTTAGATAATCTCATCGACAGCTTAGGGGCCTGCGAAAGAATTCTGAATACCCCAATTCCATTTTCTTACAGTTTATTTTTCAAGAAATTCATTTTCCTTTATGTGGTGACCATGCCGCTTGCTTTTGTAGAATTATTCGAATATTGGTCGGTATTGATTTCAACGTTTGTGTTTTATGCCCTGGTATCCATGGAGATATTAGCCGAAGAAATAGAAGATCCCTTCGGAATGGATGACAACGATCTGCCTTTAGATGAAATCTGTGAACGAATTGAAGAAGGAACGAAGCAGGTGTTAATGAGGCATTAAACTCAAAACCTCAAACGCTTGAATTTCCATTAATCCTCTCCTCATTACCGGTACAATTCGTAGGGTGAAACTTCCACGAGTTGTCCTTTGCGGTTTTTCACCAAATAGTTAACGTAATAGCTGAGGTCATTCCCTCCTACTTTAACCTCCACGATTACCGCACTGGTGGAATCCACTTTAAACCTTGCGACATCTCCAGGTCTAAACTCCGTTATTTCCAGCACACGGTCGCGGAGTTTTGCGTTGTAAATTACGGCGCGCATGGGATGGTAATAGTCCACCCAATCCTGCAAAGAATCGCGCTTTTGCGTCATGCGCCGATACTCCTTTTGCATGGTTTTAAGTTCCGAATTCAGTTCCTTCATTTGTTCCTTGAAGGCCTTGGCTTGCTGCTCCGAGTCGCGCTTTTGGTCCAACAAGGACTTAACCAATAAAAAAATCAACACAGCAACCATCAAACCCACGACAGCGTAGATGACAATCTTGCTTAATTCCACTTTCTTGGGAGCTTCAGAAGGAGAGGTATTCATATCGTTATCCAATTGTTTCACCGAAAGTACTTAAAAATATAGGTTGTTCAACATCGAATGATCAACACCTCCTAAAAACCCAAGCCTTTAAAAGCTTTAAGCTCCTTGATGTTATGTTCAAATCCAGCCACGGCCGCTGCTAATTCCTGTTCATTGTTCACCGGAACCCAATGCTGCAATTCAATTTTGGATGGAACGATTTTTTTACCCCAAAAGTCCACCCTTAAACCGGGCCAACCCACAAATTCTACGGGAAGAATTTTAATGAATTTTGCGTTGAATGCGCTTTCAAAGGTGAGTTCTAAGGTGGAAAATCCATCGTTCAATCCTTCAAAATCACTGAGCGTTTGCCAATTCTTTTTATCCAAGGAATACATGAGATGAAATCGTTTGACATAACTTTTACCGTGAGGCGCACCTTTAAGAACAAGCTGAGATATGGTCATCGCCTCGGGAAGTTCCACTTGCCACCATTGTTTGTCGTCTTGCTTAGCGGCACACCAGTACGTTTTTTCGTTCGAAATTAAAGCGTGGTGGGCTTTGTAATTGCGGTTATAATCAGAAGAAGAGGTCATGACTGCCGAAGTATTGCCCAAAATCCAGTGAGGATCGTTCAACTCAGCCTCCCCTTTGGTTACAAATTTCCAAGCTGAATCGTTATTGGCTTTGTTGTGCATTTGTTCCATCAATTGCGCTCCTTTGAGGGAATCTCCGACGTGCAACACCACTCCTGCCATCATTTGATCCTGCTGAAACTCCAATCCCCAGCCCAACCAATGCGCTACCCCCTTGCCGGAATATACATAATCCAAGAATCGATACCCTTTCATCCAATTGCGTTCGCGGGTAATGGCATTAGAGAAAAGACCTTGAAGCGTCGGATTGTTTTCCTCCAATGAATCCACCACGGCATTACCAAAGCGGGTTAATACAGGTTGGGTTAACTTCAAGCCAAGAAACGAAACGTACGATTTTGCACATGCCTCTGCAAGAGCGTTCAAAAAGAAGACCGTTAAGGGTCGAGGATCAAATCGTTCCAAATCCTCGACCTTGCATTGGACTAAAAACTTACTTCGTTTAAAGTAGAAACGTGCATTTTCAAACGACAGTCCTTCCAAGGACTCAAGGATTCTTTCAATAGGTTCATGGATTTCAGGTTGCAAATATCCAGCGCATGAAATATAAATTAGGTAATTCAGTTCGTTGTTAAAATAGTCTTGTTTGATTTGAAAACTCACGCTCAAAGGATAGCCTTTGACTCTTGGTCTAAATTCACGGGCAAAATATCCAATATGCGCGCTGCCTTTTAAGCCGTCATCTGCAACTTGGATGTCGGTTGAATCTTGGTTTTCCTTATCACGCTCCTCATCTTCCGCCGTTTGTTCTGAGACAAGGTCCTCTTCTGGGGCATCGGACAAACCAACCTCTGTTAGAAGATCCTCAAGACTGACTAATTTACTCCTAATCAGCGCTTCGTTTTCAGCAATTAAGTACGAATCGTTCAACATGTTGCGATAATCGCGGTTGACCGCTTCAAACAACCCTTTAAACAAATTAAACGCGATATCGAAGCTATCGATAAGCACCGATGGATTAGCAATAATCTCCTCCACTTTATGGTAGAATTGAATTTGATCGAAACCGTAAATATGGTCGTAAAACCAAGGAAAACGGCTCATCGACTCGGTAAAGGAGTAATAGGTGTTATTGTTCAAACTGTCCCATAACACAAGGTTGGGGTATTTTTTTAAATCATCGGCATATTCCATGGCGAAAGACTTCAAATGTTCTACAAACACATTGAGAAGGAGTCCATAATTATCCAAGTCTTTGTAATCTTTCCAATCGGGAAGATAACCTATGGCCGCACCACCGGAGGAATAGAGCGAAAAATGCAATGCAAGAATCTTTTTGCTGGGCAGATTCTTGGGATACAAAGTACACCAAGCATACCCCGTCATAACGCCAATTTGCCAATTGTTTTGTTTGGTATCCCATTCGGAATCTTCGTCCAAGCTCAACTTATTTAATCGGTTTTGAACGAAATGTTCCAAAGCGGCAAAGGCCGTTCGATGCCAATATTCTTTGGTGCCGAATTTGTACGAATCTTCCCTTATTTTAAAGATGCTCTCCTTGGTTGCGTGTCTAAAAACTCCCATACCCATCAACCACTTATGGGCTGCCATTAATCCTTGAAAATCGGTCAGTTCCTCCAAGGTGAACTGCAGTACCTTATTCCTTCGAACCTCATCCGGGTCAACATTCAAGGCAAAGGTTCGTTCCAAAAACACCTTATCGAACGTTTCGTTATCCACCCCGTATTGTTGTCCGGTAAGTTTCAATAAAAATTCATTGTAAGTCTTCGTGGTTATAGCATGGTCGACCACCTCAATAAAGCGTTTATCTACCTCGGGAAAGGGATCTTCAATGCCCATTTTTTGAGCTACCTCCATGATCAAATGCTTAATTTGTTCTTTGGAAAGTCCCAATTTTGTTTTTCCAAGCGACTCAAAGAAATTCATTTCCTCACGGCTAATTTGTTCGTCAGCCAATGCCGCCTTTATCGATTCTTTTAGATCTTCTACGGTCGCTTTGTTTCTTAGCTCCTCTTCTTCCTGACGTATTTTTTCAACGGCCTCTTCTCCCGCGACGAGTAACATTTTCCAATCCGACAGCAATACGGTATCCTTGGCCGCAAACACCTTAATACCTTCTGGATAATCAACGGTTTTAGTCACCTCCATGGGTTCGTTACTGTCCTCGCTGATCAGGGTAAGTACCCCCTGTTCATTGCTGTCCACCACAAACTGACGAAACTCCCAAATCTTCCCAAGTTCGTTAATTACCCGGTTTAAGCCGCTTTCTAAAAAAGGGTTTATAGCGTCAAAATAATCCTCGCTAAAGGGCCAGCTTACTACTTTTCCTTTAACCTCCTTGTGCGGATGAGCTACACGGTTTCTAAATTCTATCAAAACATCAAAAAACTGCAATAAATTCACCTTTCCAGGTTGATTCTTCAACGATTGTGAAATCTGCTCCATGTAATTTTCATGGTTATTCTCTACCGCCGATTTCAGTGCGACATAGGCCTTAATGAATTGGGACAACTCCAGAAAATCGTGCGAACCGTGCAAAAGATCATGGATTTCCGAAGGTTGCTTTTCTTGATTTAAAAACTTGGAGGACTCCCGAAGCCAACCCTGATACACCCCAAAACCAAGGTTTTTTTTCTGTTGCAAAAACGACTTCTCCAGCGGAATATGTACCTTACCCATTTCTTTGTACTCGCCCAAAACAAACGAACACAAGTGCATTACGAGGGTTTCGCTAAGGTCCAATAAATACTTTTGTTTGGCGGCTTTTTCTCGTGCCCTCGCTAAATCGCTGATCGTTTTCTCAAGGTTCTTGGGGAGTTGGTTTGTGATGTTCATAATTATGTTGTTCTGCAGGGCAAACATACCTATTTTGAACCATCATAATACCGCATAAACATAATTATTTATTCAATTTATCTACCTTTGATACCCAAACTAAGCTATGAAGTTTCAGTACCATTTTATTCCACAGGGTGCAAAGGCTGCTCACAACCTTGAAGAAAACACATTTACGGTGGATTACAATGCCGGAACGCGTGACAATCCCAACCCGGTTGTATTAAAACTACCCGCGGATAGTACCGTCATTCTTGATACAGGCAATGAGCTAAAACCGGGGATCATTGACCACCATCAGCCCGGTTGTGAATACCGCAACCAATGCGTTGCGTCCCTTGTTGTTCAACATGCAGAAAAATATCTGGGACATTGCCTCGGCAAAGATGAAATTCATATTGTGACGCATTTCTTGCCCGATTTAGACGCCATAAGTGCGGTTTATTTCGCACAAAAATTCCTAAATGGGCAATCTTTAAGCGCATTTGATGAGTTGTTTTGCGATTATGTCACCATGGTGGATTTAGGTAAACTCATCCTAGATCCCGAGCATCCCGTTGGAATTGCCTCGCTCTGGTTGAGCCATACGTCCAATGTGGATTACAGCATCGCCTATACCCAGGACTTCAACAAAAAACTCCTTCAAGATGGTTTATCCTTCATGGAAGCGGTAATAACGGTAACTGCAAAAGTAGAAAACCCGTGGATTACCCAAGGATTTGACGAGTTGGTAAGCCTTCAACCTCATTGCGATAACATCCTCAATGATGCGCATCAATACGCAAAAGATTTGCGAAATTCTGTAACGGGTATTGTGGAACTTTACAACTCTGAAACACGAGGATTCGACGAGGTTGAAGTTATCATTTCAGAAGAAGCCAAGAGTTTCCTATGGAAATACTGGGTGCGCGGTGATAAGAAAAACACCTTGTTTAAGAAGGGCTTTGTGCTTACGTGTTTACATTACCCCAACAAATCCAT
>CANMUN010000022.1 GCA_947500875.1 Flavobacteriales bacterium
AAGGTTCTGAAAGTGCAATAGCAGCGCGTCAAGGCATTCGTGACTTGGGGTATAAAGATGCGTTTGTGGTGGCATATTGCGATGGAAAACGCATTCCATTTGCCCAAGCAGTCGGCTTTGAAAAGAATGGAATGTGTAGGATTCGATCGCGGGAGGAACTGCTCACAGAGGCTTTTACCATCCTTAAACCATTGGTCGATTCGGACAGTTCGATAGCGGATAAACCGAAAGAAGTATTTTACACCGTTCAAGTGGCCAGTTTGGCGAAAGAGGATAATGGGAAACTGGCGGCAGTTCCTGAACTTTTCTATCAAAAAGCAACGAACGGTAACTTTAAATATTCAAGCGGTAAATTCATGAACCTGGATGAGGCAAAAAGTCGCAGGGACGCCATGAAAACGATCGGTTTTCAAGATGCTTTCGTTATAGCATACCGCGATGGAATCAAGGTTTCTTTTGCAGAGGCTGAGATAGCCTTAAATTATATGAAAGAACCGCTAATGGCTGCCGAACCCTTGAATCATTCACTGCAAGGAACTACCTTAAAGGAACTTCAACCAACCTATGTTCAATTGAAGAAATCGGAAAAAATCCTTTCAAAGGAGCAGTTGGGGAATTATAATTCTTTGCGGTTTGTTACCGTGGAAAGCCAAAAACAACTCACCAGTTCACCAATCCTTATGGAGGATATTTCCCCTTTAGAACTAATTTATTATGCTGATTTTGAGGTTCAAACCATAAAGGATTCATTGATGACTTTTAAATTTAGCGTACCGGAGGCAAGTACTTTTGCCCCCTTACTCCATGACGTAGCACTCAACAATAATATCCCCTTCGATGTTATAAAGCAGGATGAAAATCGTATTGAATTTTTGTTTTATTGCCAAAAAGAGGAAGAACTCGTCCAACTGAACAGCATTTCTCAAAAACTGAACATTCAACCTTAGGGTCCTTATGAAAGAAAAAGAAAAAGAAAGTACCGAAGTCGAGGTGATAGAATTAAAGGAATCCGCACTGATTCTATACAATGACGATTTTAACACCTTTGAACACGTCATTAGTTGCCTTGTTCGAATTTGCAAGCATACTCCTGAAGCGGCAGAGCAGTGCGCATATATCGTGCATTATAAGGGTAAATGCGCTGTAAAACATGGCAGTTACGAGGAATTAGAGCCGCGGTGTACTGCCTTATTAGATCAAGGGTTGTCCGCTACCATAGAATCGTAATCTTATGATTCTTCGGAAAAAATCTTCGCAACCAAGTTAGCGTGCTTGTTGAGAATTACCTTGCGTTTCATGCTCATCTTTGGCGTTAGTTCTCCTCCGTCGACGGTCCACGGTTCGAGGATCAATTCAGGACGTTTAATTTGTTCATAAGGCGCTAGAGACTTATTCATTTCACGAATAAATGCGTTGATTTCATTGCGCAATTCCTTGTGGTTCGTTAGCTCTTCTTCCGATCCTAAATCTATTCCGTTTTTGTTCGCCCATTCTTTGATATAATCTTTTGAAACAACAATTAATGCACTTGCAAATTTTTGACTTTCCCCAATAACGCAGCATTGTTCAACAAATCGGCATTCTTTGATTTTGTTTTCAATCATTAAGGGAGCAATGTACTTGCCCGACGACGTTTTAAAAATTTCTTTCTTTCGGTCGGTTATTTTTAAGAACCTATCTTCAACAAAGGTACCTATATCGCCGGTGTGCAACCATCCATCTTCGTTAATCATTTCCTTGGTAGCCGCTTCGTTTTTATAGTATCCAAGCATAACGCCAGGGCCTTTCACTAAAATCTCTCCATCTTCTGCAATTTTAACCTCCGTATTGTGGATTACCGGCCCTACCGTGCCAATTCTTGTATACTCTTTTTCATAACAATTGACAGCAATTACAGGCGAGGTTTCCGTTAAGCCATATCCTTCCAAAACCGGTATATTGGCACAATGAAATACCCTCCCTAATCGAGGTTGTAAAGCGGCACCACCTGAGGCAATACAAACGACTTTTCCACCCAAGGCAGCACGCCACTTTTTATAGATCAACCGATCAAAAAACCAGCGTTTAATTCTTCCAGATAAGGTTTGTTTTTGGGGGTCGAACACCAAGGCAAAATCCACTGAAGCAAAAAACAACTTTCTTTTCCAACCGGATAACTTGTCTCCCGCACTCAAGAGTTTATCGTAAACGCGTTCAATGAGTCGAGGAACCGATACAAAGACTTGAGGCTGAATTTCTTTCAAATTATCCCCAATGGTTTCTATTCCCTCGGCATAGTAAATGGAGATGTTTTTCCGCAAATAAATGCTCGTAACCATGCGCTCATAGATATGATTCAAGGGTAAAAAGCTCAATGCTCTCCAACTGGAGTGAAAAGGTGCCAAAGAAAAGCATGCGTGCACGTTACTTAAAATGTTCTCATGCGATAACATAACACCTTTCGGAACTCCGGTAGTACCACTGGTGTATAAAATGGTAAACATTTCTTTGGGGTTCACTTGCTGCTTTCGCACCTGCAAGGGTTCATATTGAGGATTGGATAGGGCTTCCTCTACAAAACTGGAAAAGGATGTGACACCGTCGATGGAATTGAAAGCGTAAACCGCAGGAACAGCGTCAAGCTCCGATGCAATGGCGCTGTATTTTTTAAAAATGTCGTTACTTGAGATGAATACTACCTTGACTCCAGCGTCCTTTAAGATGAACTTGAGGTCGTTTGTACTGATGGTTGGATAAATTGGTACGGTAATTACTCCGGCTTGTTGTGCGCCATAATCGACGAAATTCCATTCTGGGCGATTATTCGAAACGATTGCGACCCGGTCCCCAGGACTTACTCCCAAGTTCATCAATCCAAAACTAACGGCATTGGTGAATCGAATAAAATCCTCTGTGCTATAATTCCTCCATTGCTTATTTTCTTTGGCATTGAGAAGGTCGAATTTGGGGTTTTGGACTAAATCATCGAGGATATCAAATACGCGTGTAGGTTCCATAATCATCGGTTTTCCCCAAAGATAATGGAAAAATCGTCTAATAAAACGATGATTAGGGCGAGATTAGGGTTTTATTAAATCGAAAAATGTCTTTTCAATGGTTTCGTATTTACCATTGGGGGTTGGGGATAGGGCAGGAGCATTCAAGAGATTCCCTTCATGGTCTACCAACAAGTAATACGGAAAAGTGCTGATGGCCATCGAACTCCAAAAAGGATCATCGGCTAGAAGTGCGATTTTCTTCCATGAGATTTGACTAAGCGCCTTTTTCTCTGCTTCGTTGGTCAAGGGCTTGTCAACATAAACCGTTATGAATTCAACCTTACTTCCATAAGCTCCAAACAACTTTCGAAGGGCACCAATTTCTTGAATGCAGCGCGTGTTGGACGGAAGGTATGCATGAATATAAACGGGTTTGTTGGCGGAAGGGGTATGTTTTAAGGATTCAAATGGAAACGCATCGCCGATTTCAATTCCTGAAAATTTCTGCAGTAAGTTGCTTGCCATAGCTCGATGTTGTGGGTAAGGTGATGCTTCGCTCTGCAACTTTAAATTGGCTTTAATTACGGATTTTGGGATAAAATTCCCGTTCATGGCTTGTTTTAACATGTACAGATTGATCAAGGAGCGCAATTCGGTACTTCCACTGCAAGGATGCCGTGCAATAATCGAATCTTGTTCGTAGAGGTTCAATGCTGCATATGCGCGAAACATGGCTGACGCATCGTTAACTTCCATTTGTGAAATGAACTGATCATAGAAATTCTCAAAGTACTGGGTGTAGTGAGGAGCATCGTATTGAATGGGTCGCTGAAAAAAATAGGAATTAAAAAGCTCGAAATCACTTGGAGCTCCCATGTAATTTAAGTTTTCTATTGTATTTGCTACGGCGTACTTTAAGTATTCTTTGAAATAAATGGAGGTATCAAGACTTGCGTCCTTCATAATGGTCAATTTTAGTAAGGTAATTTGTCGCAACATTTCACCTTCGCCGGTTCTTTCAAAATGAAGCTTGGAAAGTTCATCGTCGATCCAGGCTTCAAAGCCCAACATTTTAAAATTAATGTCATTGCTGTCCAGATCTAAAAACGTTAATTCGATTTCTTCCTGAAGGCTATAACTCTGGCTTTGGGCAGAGGCGGTGATGAACTCAAGTCGATAAACCCCACCGTTTTCCGCGAAAAAATAACCGTTCAGATCTTCCGTTCCAACGGTGTATTTAACGATTGGTCCTTTGGGAGTTTCGAACCGAAATATCCCTCGATCGTCCACTACGGTTTCTGATATTACCGTTTTCTTTTTGGAGAGAAAATCGGTTTCTTTCCAAAGGTAAAACCGTTGTTGCTTGAATTGAGGCGCAAAACCAATGACCGTGGACTGTGCCTGTATGGAAAGCACAACGAAAAACAGCGTCAAGGTTAAGATAGACTTCATGTGCGTTTAATGAGCAATTCGTCTTTGGTTACAAATGAACTGATGTCTCCGCGGTTCTGGTATATTTCCCTAACGATGGTTGAATTGATGGCCGATAAGGATAAATCGGTTAAAAGAAACACCGTTTCAATGCCTCGTAGATCATAATTCATATGGGCGATTGAACGTTCGTATTGAAAATCTTTGGAATCCCTTAAACCCCGTAAAAGATGGCTGCATTCCTCTTTCTTACATGCGTCCACGGTAAGTCCTTGAAATGAAATCGTGCGAACTCGTGTATGGTCGAATAGACTTTGAATATGGTTTAAACGGCTTTCAAGGCTGAAAAAAGACGTTTTATTGGAATGAACTCCGATGCCAATAATGACTTCATCAAATAAATCCAAGGCTTTATGTACGATGGCTTCATGGCCTTTCGTAAAAGGATCGAAAGACCCCGGAAAAAAAATGCGTTTCATGGCCATGTAAAAAAACTAAAACTTACGTTTCCGAAGTTACGGGTTTTGGAAAAATTAGTTGCATTATCCATGAGGGTGCGCTTGCCGTGTTCAATGATTAATATTCCTTCTGGATTGAGCAAATGCCTCTGGAATACCGTATCGGCTATCGAGTGATGAATGGCCAAATCAAAGGGAGGATCGGCGATAATAATATCAAATGTAGCCGCTGTCCGTTGTAAAAAATGTAGGCAGTCGGAATTGACCACACTTAATTGCGTTTCCAAGTTCAGCGATTGAGCGTTCTTTTGCAGAAAGGAGCATACGCGACTGTTTTTATCAACCGCGGTTATCGACGATGCACCTCTTGATAAAAATTCAAACGAAAGATTTCCAGTCCCTGCGCACAAATCCAAAATCCTCATGTTTTCAAAATCGAAAGTATTTTCAAGGATGTTAAAGAGACCTTCTTTCGCGAAATCAGTGGTTGGTCGTGAAGGAAAGCCCGTTGGAACCCGAAAGGTTCTACCCTTTAAGGTGCCGGAAATAATTCTCATAGGAAGGGTTTAACGCGTTCGGTGATCTCCACTAGGTGCAATTCTTGAATCCTCTTCATGCCTTGCTTGAGCGTTTCAACCATCATCGCAGGGCAAAAAGCATATACATTGCATTGGGCTTGTGTCAAGGCTAATTTTTGACGGCTAAGGACGTTTAAAATACCATAGAGGATATCGTCCACCGATTCATAGCCTTGGGAATCGATGAAAAACAATTCCCGGTCGTTTCGCACAGAAAAAATAAACGTGGATGAACCGATGACCAAGTTCATTGACCAGCCAATGTGTTTCGATTCTGCCATCAACTCTCCGAGAAGTGGAAGACTCGAGGTTTTGTTGAATTGTTGCCGTAAAAAATCACTTAACCATTCTGGAACTTCATAAACCGTTTGAACCTTTAACGATTTACTGTGGCTTTCTTCAAGTCGATAGTTTTTCCTCTCAGTTCCAAACATTTGATTCCAATAGGTCCCTTTTAATTGTGGGTCGTAAACGGCGAGGGGAAGGGTCAGGAACCTGTCACTGATGTTCCAATGTTCAAAATCGTTGGAATGGAGAAAATGGCTGTTGGTTTCTTTTTTCAAAAATGCAGTAATTTCCTCCATGATGAGTCCGGGAGTAGTGGATTTAATTTCGTAAGGAATTGACGGTAAATCCTCTGAACCCGCCTTGATTAAGTACAGGTATTTTTGAGAATAATAAACTTTGTGAGTTTCCGGCATGATGCAAAACTACCAAAATTTAAAGTAACCACCTTTTTTAAATATCAGTAGCATTTTTTCGCATCTTTGAGCGTGAAATTTACGGCAAGTCAAACGGAAGCATTAGCCTTACTTGAAGAGTTCAAACGGGATGTTCATGAGAACAAGTGTTTTGTCTTGAAAGGTTATGCAGGTACCGGAAAAACGACGTTGGTTTCGCATCTGGTACAACGATTTCGCGCAGAGAAAAAGAAAATTAAACTCATGGCTCCAACCGGGCGAGCCGCGAAAGTGATGTCTAGTTATGCAAAAATTCCTGCCACTACCGTTCACAAGCAAATTTACTTTTTAAGCGATGCGTTGGAGGGAAAAGGATTAACGCGAGCAAAAAACATGTACCATGATACCTTATTCGTAGTTGACGAGGCGTCCATGGTCGGTGTAGATGCAATTGGTCGAGAAGGCGATTTGTTGAACGATCTGCTCGACTATGTTTTTTGTGGTCAAGACTGCTCTTTGCTCTTGGTGGGCGATCCGGGCCAATTGCCGCCGGTAGGACAAACAAATTCACCGGCCTTGAGTCCAGACTATTTGAGCTCTTATTACCAATCGTTAAAATTGTATTCGTACACCCTCTCCGAAGTGGTCCGTCAAGCTTCAGGATCGCAAATTATCCAGAATGCAACCAACATTCGGCTTTCTACCACTTACGAAGCACCCTATTTCACCCAGGTAGGAATGGACGTTGTTCGAACGAGCGGGATGGAGCTCATGGAACATTTACAGTCCATTCCATTCCATGAAATGAATTCATTTGTTCTGCTGACCCTTTCCAATAAACGGGCAGATTTATGGAATCAAGAAATTCGGAACCGCTTATTCGGCTATGAAGAATTTATGGAGCGGGGAGAATTGTTGATGGTGGTAAAGAATAATTACTTTTGGGCCGCAAGCCGAGAGATGGGGCTTATTGCCAACGGTGAAATGCTTAAGGTGAAAAAGGTGATACGCGAAGAGGAATGTTATGGCTTCGCTTTCATCCATGTGGTGGTTGAGAATTTGGACGGAGAGGAGTTGACCGTTGTTTGTTTCAAGGAAACGGTTAATTCAGGGGCACCAAATTTATCTCGTGAACGTCAGAAAACGTTGTTTTTTGAAATAGAAAAGGATTTTACTCACGAAAAAAACAAGCGAAAAAGGTATCAGTTAATCATGAAGACGCCCCATTTCAATGCCTTGCAAATCAAATATGCCTATGCGATTACAGCGCACAAATCTCAAGGAGGTCAATGGGAGTATGTGTTCATAGACTACGGCTTCCTGCCAGAATCCATGGAAAAGAAGGGGTATTTACAATGGCTGTATACCTGTTTAACCAGGGCTACCAAAAAAGTATTTTTACTGAATTTTCCCGACGATTTTTTTGCTTAATCTTTGATTTTAGGCAATTTAACCGTTGTTTCATTCACCCGGTATTTGGTTTTATTGAAAGCGTTTTCAATTTCGTCGATAAAACGCTTTGCGTCGGAGGAGGACAAGTATTTAGCCGCATTTGCAACCAGTTCCTTCTTTAACTGAATCACGAGAGCCTGGGTTCTAAGCAACGATAAAACTTCGTTGCGACTCATCGAATACGTTTTCATGAACGATTCTACCGAAAATGAAGCGGAACTTAGGTTGGAAACAACGGGATCGGTCGTGCTTATGACGTGAATTTGGAGGGTACGGTTTATTTTTAACTGAACCCTTGACTGCCGAAGGGACTTAAATTCAAACGATTCACGCGAAATTCGTTTTTCATCCGTGGTATTTCCTGGGTATCCGCTGAGTTCAGCTTGGAGAGGGTCTCTTTGCACGGTACTGTCTTGCCGTTTTCCAATGCCTTGTCCTTCTAAATCGAAGGAAATAGGCAAAGGTTTTTTCTTGAACTCACCGAATAAACGTTTGAAAAAAATACTGTCGCTCAACGAAAAAATGGTTCCGTTGAATGCATAAGCATCCGGCGCAAAGACGTCTTGGAATTTTACCTCAAAATCCGCATCGTAAAAGGGTTCCGCATCAACCAGCGATACATGCATCATGATTTCATCGGATTTATTTCCCTCAAAATCTTCCGGAATGGACAACAATCGGACTTCTATTAGTTCAATGCTGTCATTGGCTGGAAACGTTAAGTTTTGAGTGTAAATATCAAAGGTGGTTCCGTCGGCAAACGTGTACAAACCATCCAACACTGTAAACGGCATCCATTGCGTCCCAAGGACTGACCGATACTTGTTGTAAAGATCGAGGTGAGCGTTATAATTCACCGCAACACTGTTGTATTCTTCCGTCAATGCATCCACCGTGGCTGAGGTCTCGTCGTACGCGCCGTAGAGTTCTACCAAATCCCATTGTTTTTTGTTTTTTGCTTTTTTTCGAGCTTTGGTGGTAGGTTTGGCATCTTTTTCTTGATTGAATTTCGTTTCTTTGAGGCGCTTTTTTTCCTCTTTCTTCATACGGTTGCTCGTTCGATAATCCTCTTTGTATAAGTTCCCTAATTGACCTTCCTTCTCATTGATTGCCGTTTCAATTTCTCCAAGCATTTGCTGAGCAGCTTTCAATTGAGCATCCAAGCCTTCCTTGCTATACAGTTGATTTTTTAAGTCTAAAAAGGTTGCCTGATATAAATCGTTTAAAATTTTCATGAACGTGTTCCCTTTCGAAAAGGTAGAGTCTGGCGTTAGAAAACGCGTGGATTCTGAACCGAATAGGGGGTACTGACGGCTGCCTTTCTCTACAATTACCGTCGTTTGGTTGTTGCTGTTATATCCCCAAACATCAAAATGCACCTCGGTATTTTGTTGATTTCCGTAAGTGTACATGGATTTTTCTGTGATTCGCAGCGTTTTAAGTTCGTTTTTCTTTTCACCTTCCAATTTTACTTCATACGGAAATAGGCCAATGGCCCTAGGTAGTCCTTTATTCCATTCGCCGTACTCATCTCGATCGCGTTCTCGTAAAAGTCCTTCCGTATAACTTCCGTCTCCCGCTGCCATGAGAATGCTCTCAAAGCGGTTGGAACGTCCTCCCAATTGTAAAAACAGCTGTTTGGTTCGTTCACTGATCGCAAGATTTACAGACGTTTCTTGGGCTTCGAAAAGCTTTTTGCAATCCATGGGCTTAAAAGATCCTTCCATCTGAGCCAAGAATAAACGCTCATTGAAGGATACGTTGGTTTGCAGGATAGGACTAACCTGAGGGTTCAACAGAAAATCATAGTTTTTTCCCCTTTGGAATTCATCGGGTAAGGCCACAAATAGGTACGAGAAGTATTTAGAAAGCAAAGGAAGGCTCTTCAATGACGCTCCATCGTGGTACATTGCGATCTGTTGGCACATTTCATAGAGGGCCGTTTTGTTGCATGCCTCCGTTAGAATTCCCTTGGAAGAATGGCGTAAGGTTTCATTTCGAATGACCAGGTAATTGGGTTCAATGATAAGGATTTTGTCGATGGAATCATAATTGATTTGCCCATCGTCTAATTTAACCAAAGGACCATTGTACTCAAAGGCTTTCCCAATGTTTCTCTCAAGAATGGGACTTTTACGAACGGTATGAAAGAGATAGGCTCGAACCTCTGGGGTTAACTCCCAATCGGCCTGTCCAAATGCCCACGGAAGCCAAAAAACAGCAAGAAAAACCCATACTATCTTTGGCACCAAACGCAATGTTACTTAGAAAAGGTTAATACTTGACCGTCTATTTTCACCACGTAAACACCGCAAGGGAGATTCGTTACGTCTAGGCTGTTTTCGTAGGTTCCTTGTTGAACAATTTGTCCTAAACGGTTGCAAATGCTGTAATCAACTCCCTTGTTCACTCCTTTGATTGCCAAGGAATGGTTCGCAGGGTTGGGAAATAAAACCAAGGGTGCATCCTGATTTTCATCTAAGCCAACAAAGGTAGTGGGTTGATCCTTGCTTAAAACCAATGTGCTGCTATTGGCAAATAAGGCAGAATTTACCGTAACCGTCATGGTAACAAAAATGGGTAAATTACCCACCGTAAAATCATAGTATTCGTAAACGTCGCGTACAAAAGTCACTGCAGTCCCAAAAACGGAAGCATTGGCAGAATCCTTCAGATGAAAACGTAAAACGTTGTTGTAGGTATTGTTTCCTGGAAGCAATAAAGTTCCCAATCCATCTGCGCTGGTCATCGAAGTTCCTGTGGCAGGAATGGTTCCTGTTGCGGTGGTAGTAACATTGCCGGAGAAGTTATCGCTCGTTGAATTTCCAAGAGCGAAGGGATAATTCATGATTAATTGATCGTTCACACTCCAAGATGCCGTCACAACTCCAAGCGCTGGCTCATTGAAAACAAATCCTTGGGATGTCCTGGCGTTGGCCGAAGAAGAAAAGAACGTGAGTAAAGTACTACCGATGTCGTAAACTTTCGCAGCACCCGCGAAAGAGGCGAAGTTCGGGTCTAAAGTAGCATCGCTGATTTGAACATCTTTCGTTACTCCAAAAATTCCGGCAATTTGGCTGAAATCCCACGTGACATTATTGCCCATGGTTCCAGCTAAAATGTTGGCATTCGAATCACATAGGTGCAGAGAAACTAAATTTCCTATCGACGCTTCATTCCCTTGGTTAAAGGATTGTGAAAAGCCGTAAAAGGATAAAGTGACGAGAAAAAAAGTAATAATTTTCATAAGATTAAGTTTACTTCAAAGGTAAGAAAAAAAGGACCAAATTCCCTTAAAATCCAAAAAGTTCTCGGTTTTTTAAAAGCCTTTTGTCCTCGGTTACGGTTTTTTTCAGGGTTACCTTCGGATAAAACGTACGTTGAACCATGGGTAGGGTAATTTCCAACATTCGGTGGTTACGTCGAACGCTTAAAATTGGTTCTTGCACGGATTCTTGTTCGAAAAAAGCTTCAGCAAGTTCTTTCGTAAATGTTTCGCCGTTTAAGGCAAGAAGTACATCGTCTTCGCACAATCCTCCTGTCATTCCAGGACTTCCTTCGGCCAAAGAATGTACCGTAAATTCGTGGTTTCTTTGAATCACACGGATACCTGTTGCCCTCACGAATTTGGAAGCGGAATGGGATAACTGAATTTCATAACCTAAGTTAGCGAGCGCTTCGGTGAGTGCCGATTCATAGCCGTTGGCTTTGTTAACATATTGATTGAAAAACGGTTCGAAATCGTACGCGCTGAGTTCAAAGAGGGTATGGTAGAGGTCTTGTTGCGTATATCCTTGAAGGTTTTTTCCGAATTTTTCGTACAAACAGCGCATGAAAGTCTCTAACCGCACCTTGTTCTTGGTGCAATTCCTCAATTGAACATCGATCATAAAGGCAATCAATGCCCCCTCGTTGTAGATCGATACTTTACGACCCGGTGTTCCCATCACATAACCGTCTACCCAGGTGTCAACCGAAGAATCCGCAACAGAACACGAAAAACGCCCTGGATTATCGATATGAGTTTGGATTAAATCGCTGAGAATTTTTAGGTATTTATCGGAATCAATAAAACCGCTTCTAAATAAATATACGTCCCCAAGATAGGTAGTTACTCCTTCGTAGATGTAGCCTAAACGGGAATAATTCAGCGTTTCATAACGGTAGGGCATCAGTTCTTTGGGCCGTAAGGTTTTTATATTCCAAACATGGTATAACTCATGGGAGGCAACGCTTAAAAGGCGAAAATAAAAGTTCTCGGTAAATTCTTGGTTGGACCCGAGAACGATCACCGTACTCTTCAAGTGTTCAACCCCATGCAAATACGCTTGTGGAGTACCCAAAAGCAAAAAATGAAATTCATCGGTGGGGAAGGAGCCGAAGTCCTGAACCTGACACTCAGTAAATGCTTTGAAATCCGCAATGATCCTCTTTTCCGGGATCGGCGGCATTGACCAAAGGTGGATAAAAAATGGGATACCTTGAACCTCGTATTTAAGGGTATTAACGCTTCGAGCGCAAAGTATTGGTTGGTCGAAAAATTGGTCGAAACTTTCAAAGTTGAACACGTTAGTTTGCGCCTCGGTTACCCCGAACGTATTCCATTCCGTATCCACGTGAAGTTCAATTTCATTGTTTTCTTTTAAATCACTGTATAGCAACGAGTTAATTGGGTTAATTAAAAGTACATTTTCATCAAGGTAAGTGCTTCCAGCATTGAATTCTCCCCCCATGTACATGTAGGAAACCTGAATGTATTGCGCATCAGTAGTTTCCACGCTCCATGAATTCTTGCCCGTTTTCTCGACAAATCTGCGCTGAGATTGATCGTCAAATACGTGTAAATGAGAAACTAGACGTGTGAAATTTCCTTCTTCGTACCTTCCCGGTCTCCAAGCACTCATGAGGAGCTCTGTTGTTTCACCAGCGCAAGGAAAGGTAGCTTCGATTTTTAACCTATGCCTGCTGCTTTGATAAGGGGAAACACGGTATTTAACCATCGTTATTGGTAATATTCCATTTGCAATTGATTAATCCGCTCATCTTTGATGTAGGCATCGTAAGGCATCATTTTATCAATGATTCCTTTCGGGGTAAGCTCAATGATTCGATTGGCAACAGTGTTCACCAAGGCTTGGTCATGCGATGTAAAGAGCAGTGTGCCTCGAAAATCGATCATGGCATTGTTTAAGGCGGTAATCGATTCCAAATCCAAGTGGTTGGTTGGTTCGTCCATCATGATGAAATTAGCTTTTGCTAACATCATTTTAGAAAGCATGCAACGCACTTTTTCACCTCCCGACAATACATTGGCAGTTTTCATGGCTTCCTCACCGGTGAATAGCATGCGACCTAAAAAGGTTCTTAAGTATACCTCTTCGCGTTCTTCTTCGTTTTGTGCGTATTGCCTTAACCAATCGATTAATCCCACCTTATCGGTGAAAAAAGGATGGTTATCGTTGGGCAAGTAGGAGGTAGTGATGGTGGTGCCAAAAACATACGATCCGCTATCGGGTTGCGTCTGTTGGTTTAATACTTCAAAAAACTGCGTAAGCGCTAAGGATTCGCGTGAGACCAAGGCAATTTTATCCCCTTTATTAACGGTAAAAGTAACTCCTTGGAAGAGCACTTTGCCTTCGTGTTTTTTAGATAGGTTATCAATGCTTAAAAGCTGATTTCCAGCATCCCTGTCCTGATGGAAGGTGATTCCTGGATACCTTCTGGATGAGGGTTTAATTTCTTCAAGGTCCAAGTTATCCAGCATTTTTCTTCGGCTGGTTGCTTGCTTGGATTTAGCGGCATTGGCAGAGAACCGCGCAATGAATTCCATGAGCTCTTTTTTCTTTTCTTCCGCCTTTTTGTTTTTGTCAGCACGTTGTTTTAGTGCAAGCTGTGAACTTTCGTACCAAAACGAATAATTTCCCGTAAATAAATTGATTTTACTAAAGTCAATGTCGCAAATATGGGTACAAACCGTATCAAGGAAGTGTCGGTCGTGGGATACCACAATGACAGTATTTCTAAAATCCATGATAAAATCTTCGAGCCATGATATGGTTTTTAGGTCTAAATCGTTGGTAGGTTCGTCGAGGATTAATACATCCGGATTACCAAAAAGCGCTTGTGCGAGTAGTATTCGAACTTTCAACTCGTTGGAAATTTCGCTCATGGTTACATCGTGCTTTGATTCTTCAATTCCAAGGTTGCTGAGCAGCGTTGCTGCATCCGTTTCCGCATTCCAACCTTCCAGGTCCGCAAATTCAGCTTCCAACTCTGCCGTTCGCATTCCATCGGCCTCGGTAAAATCTTCTTTCGAATACAATGCATCTTTTTCTTGCATGATTTCATACAAGCGTTTGTGCCCCATGATGACGGTTTGCAAGACCGGAAAAGCATCAAATTCGAAGTGGTTTTGACGTAAAAACGCGATTCTTTTTCCAGGTTCAAGTTCAACGCGACCTGTGGTGGGGTCTTGTTCACCGATGAGAATTTTCAAAAACGTTGATTTTCCAGCACCGTTAGCACCGATGACTCCGTAGCAGTTGCCTTGAACGAATTTAACATTAACCTCGTCGAATAGGACACGTTTACCGAATTGTAAAGAGAGATTTTGAACCGAAAGCATGCGTATATTTTCCGCAAAGATACGGACTTAATTTTTCCTTTTCATTTTGTACAGGTATAAACGAAGGCTGGTGGAAAATTCAAAGGGGTAAATGCCAATTTAAGGTTTCCGAATTGGCGAAAAATTTTCTTTTTTGATTGCATCGAATATTGGAATTGAATGTATAGTCCCCCATCGTTAAGTGCGTCTTTGGAGGCATGAAGGACGCGTTCAGCAAGTTGCGGTGTAAAAATGGCCAAAGGAAGCGAGGAAAGCACGCAGTCCACTTTTTCAAGGTTAAGCTTTTTAAGGATTTCGGGTAAATCCGTTGCTGAACCATGTACGATGATGGCTCGAGGGTCTTTGATTTTATTCACTAATTCATGATAAAACACATCGTTCAGTTCAATGAGAATTAACGTAGCATTGGCATTCATTCGATCGAGTAAAAAAGGCGTGAATGCCCCCGTTCCGGGTCCTAATTCGACCAATACTTTGACCTTATCAAAAGGAATGTGTTGGAGCATTTTTTTTGCCAAAAAACGAGAACTGGGAGCCATTGAACCCACTTTGTTACCGCGCGTAAAGAACTGCGCGATGAATTTTGATTTGGCCATAAGGCTATTGATTTAACATGAATTGATTTCCCCGGATTATTCCCACCGCCTTACCCGTTAGTTGGTCATTGAAAAACGGCGATAAATGTTGAGGGAGAGCATCCGTAGTTACTTTTTCATCGGTTAAATAGAGGGTTAGGTCCGCGGGAACGTCAACGTCAATAGGCCTCATGGGTAGGTGAAAGGCCTTTCGATTATGTACTGAAAGCCATTCCACGACTTGATCGCTGGTTAATCCTGAGTACTTTTTTAAGGCGGAATACGCTGTCTGAAGTTGCAAAGCACCGAAATCTGCTTCATCAAAAGGTACTCGTTTTGCATCAATAACAACGGCCTGGTGATCGCTAACAACCGCGTCAATAATGCCGTTTTTCAGCGCAGCAATCAACGAAGTTCGGTCTTCTTCCGAGCGAATTACGGGGCTAACTTTGAAGCAAGTATCAAAATCAAGGGTGCGCTCTTCACTGAAGCATAAGTTCATTAAATGTACGTCGCAGCTTAGGTCAATCCCTTCGTTTTTTGCGGAAGCAATAATTGGTAGGCTTTCATGCGAAGATATTCCGGAAATATGAACCGGAACTCCCGTGTACTTTGCCATTTCCACCAACTTGAGTACTTGAATTTTTTCGTCGAATGCGGGATGTCCGGGTAAACCTGTGAGGGTTGATGCAGCTCCTTCATTCACTTGGAATGCCTTTGAGAAGTCTGTCGATTGCGAAGTAAAAATAATCCGCGAATTGAGGTCTCGAGCGTACAACAGGGCTTGCACCGACAACCGCGTGCTTAAGGGCAGGTTATCGGAATACCAACTCGTACCTGCTTCATGCATGTCTGCCATCTCTGCCAACGATTGGCCTTTTCTTCCTTTGCTCACGGAACCAATAGGGTGTAATTGTACTGCGTGATGTTGTGTAATGCTCAATTTGTATTCAATCGCGCTTCGAGTTTCCGTAGCAGGATGATCGGTAGGAAGCACTCCAACATGGGTAAAACCTCCCAATGCAGCGTGATCTAAGCCTGCAAGAATACCTCCTCCTTCATCGCTTCCCGGATCGTTAAATCCGCATTTGAAATCTACCCAACCTTGGGAAACATGCAATTGAGTTATGGATACTACGGTAGCATCAGCCGCATCGATGGAGGTTGCAATGGTCTTGATGACGCCGTTTTCGATTAATAGGTCTTTGCTGGTGTTATTGTGAGGTGATTTCACATCGGTTATTCGAACCGCTTTCAGTAGTATTTTCATGGATTCATAAATTTAATCACCGCCATTTCCGCTAAGGCAAAAATTAAGGCAAGAATAACGAATATCTCCCAAAACGATGCAGGTTTATCGATGGGCAAATTGAAGGAACTTGCTCCTTGGTCAATTTTGTCAAAGGCCACATTTTTGAGTCCTTTTTCCGCAAATGCGTTGAGCATTTCGGCCTTTTCCATGTAAGTTAACAAAGACTCGTCACGGTTAAGGTTGATTCCTATTTGAACGGATGGTTCAGTTCCTTTTAATTCGTAGATGCCTTCGCTCATTCGCTCCAGCAATTCAGGCGAATTTAACTGAAGAGAAAGGAGGCTTCCCGTTTGAATTTGCCTTGGAATAAAAACATCCTTACCCTTAACCAATTTAACAGGTTCGTCGGTATTACCTTCATTTTCTAAAGCAAGTTTTGAGGTTTGACCAAGCATGTTGTACATAGGTAAAGATCGAATGCTCAACTCTGCTGCCCTCAATAACATGGAAGGATAAAGAGCATGCCGTGAAATACCACCGTTGGATTCTTCCGGACTTGCCGTTAGAAGAAATACGTTCCCATTGTTTCGTTGATGGATCAGTAGGGGAAGGCCATTTCGCAGCTGAATGAGGTTTTCAGCATTGGATTGTTGTGAATTCCTTTGAGCGTATACTGATTTCACCAACGGCAAATTGAGGTCTTTCTTTTCCTTCTCAAACATGCCCCTAAAAAACATGCTTCGGTATGAAATGGTGGCCACTTGATTGCCTTCGTTGATAGTTCCTTTAAAAGGTGCGAGACCGAGGTCCTTAAGTAAGTCATTATATTCCGCCATGTTAATGCTCATTGAGGGTATAATGAAAGCGCTACCCCCATTGGAAACATAGTTTTTAATCATGGCATTCAATCCGCTCGGAACGCTGCTTAAACCGTTTAACACCAGCAGGTCAACCCCCTTCAAATCCCGGGCATTGATGCTCGCTTCATTTTTAGCGGTAACGGTGTAAAAAGGCTCGGTCATAAAGGCTTTTTCAGGATGGTTGACGGCCTCATTGCCATTGGCAATCAATACCTTGGAAGATTTTGCAGCGTGATGTGTAAAGTAAAAATCATCGTCCCATGTCACGGTGGGGTCTGTTAAGCTCAGTTTTCCGTTAAGATAACCTTCCGTCATAGGGGTGAGGTTGAAGTAAGAGGTCGCCGATTCAAAAGGATTCAATGAAACATTGGTCATTCTTTTTTTTCCATCGAATTGCAGGGTGACACCAAGGTTCTCCACGGGAAATTTGCTGCTATTTTTTACCCGAAAAAACAGTTTTATTGGAATGCCCGGTTTGTGCACGGGGGCTTCGGTCCAAATGGAATCAATGGTTCTGTTTTCCAATTTTTGGGGAACCGTTTGAAGCGCATGCGTTTTAATTTCAAACGGCATTTTCCGGGCCTCGTAACCGTCTAGTTCCGAGGATTTCCGTTGAAAATCTGAAATGACGATGCGTTGCGCCGATGCAATTTGACCCATTTCTCGGTGGTAGCGGTTCAAGTATTCGTCTTGAAAATTCAGCACCGCTGACAACTTTCTAGGCATTCGGTTCAAGGGGAGTTCATCGATGTAGCGAATGGCCGTAGATTTCGAGTGGATTTTACGTTCAATTCCGGATAAAGCATTGGAGCAAAGCATGTACCTTGATTTAGAATCTCCCTCAAGGATGATGCGCTTCGCCACTTCTTTACTTTCTGAGAGCAACATGCCTTCGACCCCTTTGGCACTCATCGAATAGGAGTTATCAAGGTAAATTAGGGTGATTGAAATTCCATCTTTAACTTGGTCGCTTTTGTTCCAATGAGGTTGAGCAAAGGCAAAAATCAAAGAGGTAATTAACAGCAACCGGCATGCAAGAATTAACCAACGCTTGAGGTTTTTAACGGATTTTTTTTCCTGTTCTTGCTGTTTTAAATACTTCAGCGACGGGAAATACAAGCGTTTGTGCCTTCTGAAATAGAAGAGGTGGATAAGAACGGGAATAAGGAGTAAACTTAAGAACCAAAGGTATCCGGGATGTACAAATGACATGGTTCAAAGGTACGAAATATCCACGAATGGAGGGATGATAAAAAAAAAGCCCCAAGCGGGGCTTTCAATCATTTGATGGCTTCCCAGCGGGTTTTAAGCTCTTTTTTCTTTTCTTCATTATCCAGCATAGAATAGGTTTTCCAACCAATTTCTAAAGCAGTTTTATCTTCTGGAAATTTTTCTAAGTAGGGCAGAAGGTGAATCAAGACGCGTTCCATGATTTCTTTAGCCTCTTTTTCCATCGCAGGGATTTTGGGGTCATTGAACTTTAAGTCGCTTGCTGCGTTGCGAACATCAAACGACCAATTGAACAAAAAGGAACTGTATTGATAAACAGCGTCCGGATATAAAGGATCAATTTTCAAGGCACGTTGAAATGCTTTCTCGGCACGATCTTTTTGTTTTAACTCGAGCAGGGAACTTCCGAGAATTACATAAAGTTGAACGTTCGTGGAATCTAAATTGGTTGCTTCATTCAGGTATTTTTCCGTCGCTGCGATATCGTTTTTCTGCAGGTTGAGGTTGATTAAAGAAATAAGC
This sequence comes from Flavobacteriales bacterium, assembly GCA_947500875.1. Lineage (GTDB taxonomy): Bacteria > Bacteroidota > Bacteroidia > Flavobacteriales_D > Crocinitomicaceae > UBA952. The sequence goes on from CANMUN010000022.1 coordinate 18,642, forward strand.
ACGTCAAGGTCTTTGGGAAATTCCTCACAAACCATTCTCCCTAATTTATCAGCCTCTTCATAGTTTTTGGTATCCAGCAAGGTATCAACAGCCCTGGCAAAGGACAACTTCGTATTTACGGCGGCATCATTGTAGGGTTCATTGATTAATTGCGATATTTTAAACGCCCCCAGAAACATCATAGTCGCCTCCGAGTACTTTTTAGCATTGAACATGGCCAATCCATTGTTGAAGTAGAACGTGGTTTTCAGATTAATAAATTCACGTACTTCTGCTTTTTCTCCTTTTCCTTTTGGTGCATTCAAAACGGCTGTAAAACTGGCTTTCACCACTTTCTCGTAGGAAGAAAGTACGGCCGTATCCGCTTCTTTGCCGCTCATGGCGCCCTCTACCGCCGCAGTCTCCATTAAACCGTAATATACCATCCCTCGGTATTTGTGCATGTCCAAAGCATTCGCGGTTTCCGTATTGACTGCCGCTAAATCAATGGCTGCTTTTGCATCCGCAAGTGCCTTTTTGTTGGTCTCAAGATCGCCAACCAATGGGACATAGCGTTTGTAAGCGTTGTGCGCGTCTGTAACACTGGCCTTTTGAGCAAAGCTGAAAGTTGCTAACGCGGCGAAAAACAGGGTAAGGGATAATTGTTTCATCTTTCTAATTATTCGTTATCGTCGTCTAAATTTTCCGGGGTTTCATCCGGCTCATCAACAATTATGCCTTCGTTACTCAAAGCCTCTCCTTGGTTATCAGCCTCCAGCACTTCTTCTTCATCGGAATCTTCGCTTCTGGGTACGCGGGCAATTGCTGCAATTTCGGAATTATTTTTCAAATTGATCAATTTCACGCCCTGAGCCGCTCGTCCCATGGTACGAATCGTATCCACATGCATTCGAATGGTTACCCCGTTTTTAGTAATAATCATTAAATCGTCTTCGTCCACCACATTTTGGATGCTCAACAATTTACCCGTTTTATCGGTGATGTTTAAGGTCTTAACGCCTTTTCCACCTCGGTTCGTAATCCGATAAACCGGCTCTTTATCCTCAGGGTCATTCAAATACGTTCGTTTTCCAAAGCCTTTTTCCGAAACAACCAGAATGGTTGAGAATATATCCTCAACGCAAATCATTCCAATTACCTCGTCGTTTTCTGACGCTAAAGTTACGCCTCGTACTCCCGAAGCGTTTCTTCCCATGGGACGAACCTTACTTTCGTTGAAGCGAATAGCTCTCCCAGATGCTGTGGCTAACACAATTTCATTCGAACCATTGGTGAGCTTTGCTTCCAGTAATTCATCGTTCTCCCGGATTCCTATCGCATTAATTCCGTTCGTTCTTGGTCTTGAATAGGCCTCCAAAGACGTTTTCTTAATAACCCCTTCCTTGGTACACATGATGATGAAGTTGTTATTGATGTACTCCTTGTCAGTCAGATCTTGTACTTTAACATAGGCCTTAACTTTATCGTCTTGAGGGATGTTAATCAAATTTTGAATTGCACGACCTTTCGATATTTTATTGCCTTCGGGAATTTCATAAACCCTCATCCAGAAGCATCGGCCTTTTTCCGTAAAGATTAACAGGTAGTTGTGATTGGTTGCGATAAACAGGTGTTCGAGGAAATCCTTGTCACGTGTAGTTGAACCTTTCGACCCCATACCGCCTCGGTTTTGGACCTTATACTCGCTGAGGTTGGTGCGTTTGATGTAGCCCGCATGCGAAATGGTTACCACCACTTCATCGTCGGCGATTAAATCTTCCATTCGCATCTCAGAGGCACCGTATTCTATAGTAGATCTTCTTGCGTCTCCGTATTTATCTTTTACCTCCAAGAGTTCATCTTTGATGATTTGCATTCGACGTTCCTCTTTTTCCAGTATGTCTTTCAAATCCGCGATCAGTTTCATGAGGTCGTCGTATTCGCTGCGCAACTTGTCTTGCTCAAGACCTGTCAACTGTCGAAGCCTCATGTCTACAATCGCTCTCGTTTGAATTTCGCTCAATCCAAAACGCTCGGACAAGCGCTCACGGGCATGGTCTGGACTGTCGGATGACTTAATGATTTCAATGACTTCGTCGATGTTGTCAGAGGCAATGATTAAACCCTCTAAAATATGAGCTCTTTCTTCTGCTTTTCGCAGTTCATAACGCGTTCTGCGTACCACAACGTCGTGGCGAAACAAGATGAACTGATCAATGATTTCCCGCAGGTTTAAGAGGCGAGGCCGACCGTCAACTAAACAAATGTTATTAACTGAAAATGAGGTTTGTAGTGCAGAGTACTTGTATAATTTATTTAATACTACGTTGGCAATGGCTTCGCGCTTAATTTCGAAAACAATCCGCATACCGTTGCGATCGGATTCGTCCCTTAAATCGGAAATTCCTTCAATCTTTTTGTCGTTAACTAATTCGGCAATTTTTTTAATCATTTCGGCCTTATTCACTTGGTAAGGAATCTCGGTAACCACGATTTGTTCCCGACCATTCACCTCCTCGATTTCTGCTTTGCCGCGCATGACAATCCTGCCTCGCCCAGTCAACAACGCATCGCGCACGCCATCGTATCCATAGATGATTCCGCCTGTTGGGAAATCAGGAGCTTTGACGTGGGTAATCAATTCTTCGTCGCTTAGTTCTTTGTTGTCGATGACCGCAACTATTCCGTCAATCACTTCAGAAAGGTTGTGGGGGGCCATATTGGTGGCCATACCCACGGCAATACCGGCAGCTCCGTTAACCAAAAGGTTGGGGATTTTTGTCGGTAAAACGGTAGGTTCTTCGAGGCTATCGTCAAAGTTGGGCTTGAAGTCTACGGTTTCCTTGTCCAAGTCTTCTAGCATGTCCTCGGCAATTTTCTTAAACCTCGCTTCGGTGTATCGCATGGCCGCAGGTGAGTCGCCGTCGACACTTCCAAAGTTTCCCTGTCCATCAACCAATGGATAACGCAAGGACCATTCTTGCGCCATTCGGACCATGGTGTCATATACGGAACTGTCACCGTGCGGGTGATATTTTCCAAGGACCTCTCCCACAATACGAGCAGATTTCTTATGAGGCCTATTGGACATTACCCCTAGATCTTGCATTCCATATAAAACGCGTCGATGAACGGGTTTGAAACCGTCACGAACATCGGGCAGTGCTCTTGATACAATTACCGACATCGAATAATCGATGTAGGCAGACTTCATTTCGTCCTCAATGTTTATCTGAATTATTCTTTCTCCTTCTGGCATAATGGGTGCGTCAATGTTTAGGTAAAATAGTCAGTAAAGGTAATAAAATATGAAGCTGTTTTATCGGTTCTTCCTTTAATTTACGAACAAAAAATGAGGTTTTTTGTGAATAAAAAAGTTACCACCATGCTATGGTTCAAAGTTCAATAGGAGCTCTGTATTTTGAGCGACATTAAATCTTATATTTGTCCGATTTAAATAGATGGAAGCGAAGTTCTCAGCAGGCGTAAAAAATTTATTGAAAGTCAGTAAAGACGAAGCAACTCGGCTCAGCAATGAGTACGTTGCTCCCGAACATTTTTTACTGGCAATGTTGAAGTTGAATCAGGCAAAGGCCCATGTTTTATTAAAAGAGTTTGATGTGCCATTTGAGGTTGTGCACTTGGAATTAGAGCGAATCCTCAAAAAATCGGCTCAAGCTTCGTTGTTCAAGCCGAATCCAATTCCCTTGCTAAAACAATCGGAGAACATTTTGAAGCAGTCTTTTTTGGAGTCAAAAGTTTTTAAATCCAATGTGATTGGTACCGAACATATTTTACTTACAATGCTGAAATACGAGGACAGTGCAGCTTGTCAAATACTTAACAAACACGGTGTGAAATACGAAAATTTAAAAGATGAATATATGTCGATGAATAAAAATTATACGTCTCCAAAGGCCGAGTTCCCCGGAAACCGCGACGAAGAAGATGAAGGGGGAGGACTTCCCAAGAAAGCGCCGGATTCAAAATCGAAAACTCCCGTTTTAGACAATTTTGGTCGCGATTTGACCAAAATGGCTGAATTGGGTAGGTTAGACCCCATTGTTGGGCGAGAAAAGGAAATAGAACGGGTGAGTCAAATTCTTTCACGCCGCAAAAAAAACAACCCCATTCTCATTGGTGAACCCGGGGTAGGCAAGAGCGCCATTGCAGAAGGGTTGGCGCTAAGGATTGTTCAGCGGAAGGTTTCACGCATCTTATTCGATAAACGCGTTGTTTCCTTAGACCTTGCCTCCTTGGTTGCTGGAACCAAATACCGAGGTCAGTTCGAGGAACGGATGAAGGCCGTAATGCAAGAAATCGAAAAGAATCCGGACGTTATCTTATTCATTGACGAAATCCATACGATCATCGGTGCCGGCGGTGCCAGCGGTTCGTTGGATGCTTCGAACATGTTTAAGCCGGCGTTGGCTCGCGGAGAATTACAAGCGATTGGTGCCACAACCTTGGATGAATACCGTCAATACATTGAGAAAGATGGTGCTTTAGAGCGAAGGTTCCAAAAAGTCATTGTTGAGGCAACCTCGATCGACGAGACCATTCAGATTCTCAATAATATTAAAGAACGCTACGAGGAACATCATATGGTCAGTTACACGCCTGAAAGCATTGAAGCTTGTGTAAAGCTAACTGAAAGGTATATTACCGACCGTCATTTGCCGGACAAGGCCATCGATGCATTGGATGAGGTAGGATCCAGGGTCCACATTACCAACATCAGTGTGCCGCAAGAAATCTTGGACATTGAAGCGGAAATTGAGCAAATTAAAATTCGGAAAAGCGAGGTCATTAAGGCGCAACAATTCGAACGTGCCGTTGAGCTGCGGGATGCAGAGCGAAAACTCAATGAAAAATTAGAAGAGGAAAAGAAGAAATGGGAAGAGGCATCTAAAAACAACCGCATTACCATCACGGAAGAAAATGTCGCAGAGGTCGTATCGATGATGAGCGGTATTCCGTTAACCAAAGTTTCTCAAACTGAATCCGGTAAATTGGTTAACATGTCCGATGCTTTGAAAGGTAAAGTGATTGGTCAGGATGAAGCGGTCAATAAGGTGGTGAAGGCCATTCAACGGAATCGGGCGGGTTTGAAAGATCCTAGCAAACCCATTGGTTCGTTCTTTTTTCTCGGACCAACTGGGGTCGGAAAAACACAACTCGCCAAAGTCTTGGCGAAGTACCTTTTTGATACCGAGGATGCGTTGATTCGAATCGACATGTCGGAGTTCATGGAGAAATTCAGCATTTCCCGACTTGTAGGTGCCCCTCCGGGATATGTCGGATACGAGGAAGGAGGGCAATTAACGGAGAAGGTTCGCAGAAAACCATACTCCATTGTACTCTTGGATGAAGTGGAAAAAGCCCATCCCGATGTGTTCAATTTGCTCCTTCAGGTATTGGATGATGGGCACATGACCGATGGTTTGGGGCGCAAAATCGATTTCAAAAACACGATACTGATCATGACCTCAAACATTGGGGCTCGTCAGTTGCAAGATTTTGGTACAGGTGTTGGTTTTGGTACGAAAGCAAAAGAAGAGGCAAGGGATGAGAACTCAAAGTCAGTTATTCAGAATGCGCTTCGGAAAGCTTTCTCGCCTGAATTCTTAAACCGGGTTGACGATATGATCATGTTCCGTTCCTTGGAAAGGCACGATATTCACAAGATCATTGACCTTGAGTTGGATAAGCTGTTCAAGCGAATTCATGATTTAGGTTATCTATTGGAGCTTACTGAAAAAGCGAAAGACTTTATTGTTGAGCGAGGCTATGATGAAAAATTTGGTGCAAGACCTTTAAAGCGCGCCATCCAAAAATTCATTGAGGATCCGTTAGCAGAAGGAATTATTAATCAGAATTTAAATGCCGGAGATAAAGTGGTCATGGACTGGCAAGATGGAAAAGAGGAACTGAGCGTTCAGTTTAAAAAATCCAAAGGTAAAAGTACTTCTTCGGATAAGACCAAACCGGAAGAATAACCATCCTACATTGCAACAAAAAAGGGGCTTAGGCCCCTTTTTTATGGATTAAAATTCCGGAAATTTATACTTTGGCAATGGTTTCGCTCATGTATTCACCGGCTTTTAGTTTTCCGACAATTTTTGAAAAGGATTCGATGGTGTAATTCACGTCTTCCATGGTATGCACTGCGGTTGGGATTAAACGTAAAATGATCATTCCTTTCGGCACAACGGGATAAACAACCATGGAGCAGAAGATGTTATAATTTTCCCTTAAGTCATAAATCAAATTGGTTGATTCTGGAATGGAACCGTTCAGATAAACCGGAGTTACGCATGAATTGGTTGGACCAATTTCAAATCCTGCTTTTTTAAGACCGTTTTGCAGTGCGTTGGTAATTTCCCAAAGTTTTGATTTCAATTGAGGTTGAGTTCGAATCAATTCGAGCCTTTTCAGTGCACCCGCAACCAGGGGCATTGGCATGGCTTTAGCGAAAATTTGAGACCGCATATTGTAGCGAAGGTATTCGACAACTTGCGCATCGCTGGCAATGAAGCCTCCAATCATCGCGAAGGATTTTGCGAAAGTTCCAAAATAAACATCAATGTCCCCTTGCACTCCTTGTTCTTCTCCCGTTCCCGCACCTGTCGCACCGAGCGTTCCCACTCCATGTGCGTCGTCAACAAATAATCTGAAGTTGAATTTCTTCTTCAGTGCAACGATTTCTTTCAAATATCCTTGATCGCCTCGCATTCCAAAAACTCCTTCGGTGATGACCAAAATTGCACCTCCTGTTTCCTCGGCCAATTTCGTAGCACGCTCCAATTGTTTTTCACAGTCCTCGATGTCGTTGTGCTTGAAAACGTATCGTTTTCCCATGTGCAAGCGAACCCCGTCTAAGATGCACGCGTGAGATTCCGCATCGTAGACAATCACGTCATGACGGTCAACTAAACAATCAATAGCAGAAACCATGGCTTGGTAACCAAAATTCACCAGAATGGAATCTTCTTTCGATACGAAATCAGCTAATTCTTTTTCAAGTTGTTCATGCAAGTTAGAATTTCCACTCATCATCCTTGCTCCCATGGGCATGGCAAAACCAAAATTAGATCCCGCGTCAGCATCCGCCTTGCGCACTTCAGGGTGATTCGCTAAGCCTAAATAATTATTGAGCGACCAATTCAGTTTTTCCTTTCCGCGAAAGTGCATGTGAGGACCAATGTCACCTTCGAGTTTCGGGAAAGTAAAATACCCGTGGGATTCTTTTGCATGCATTCCAATGGGACCTCTATTCGCCTGTATTTTTTCAAATATATCTGCCATGTTATTGCTTTATAGTACAAAGTTAATGTTAATTGAATATCAACGAATGAGTAGAGGACCTAAAAAATTAATAATAAATAGCCCTTCGTACTTTCGAAACGTATTTGGCAAGCCGAATTACCTGTTTTGTATAACCGAATTCGTTGTCATACCAGGTATAAAGTACTACATTTTTGCCATCTTTCGAAACGATCGTTGCGTTCGAATCGTAAACGGAGCAGCAGGTATTTCCAATAATGTCCGATGAAACCAACTCGGGATCGAACGAATAATAAATTTGGTTGACTAAGGCACCTTCCAACGCAGCGGATTTGATGAGTTCGTTGATGGTTTCTACCGTCGTTTCGCGGTTTAGTTCGAGGCTCAAGATTGCCAAGGATCCGTTGGGAGTTGGAACCCTTACCGCATTGGCGGTAAGTTTATCTTTCAGCGAGGGGATGACCTTTGTTACAGCACTTCCGGCACCCGTAGAAGTAATCACCATATTGATAGCTGCGGATCGACCTCTTCGCGGTTTCTTGTGCATATTGTCCAAAAGGTTTTGGTCGTTGGTGTAAGCGTGTACGGTCTCAATGTGGCCTTTGACAATTCCGAGATGATCTTCAATAACTTTCAGTATAGGGCTAATAGCGTTTGTTGTGCACGAGGCGGCGGAATATATTTTTTCTTCGTCCAACTTTAAATCCCGTTCGTTAATCCCGAAAACAACGTTGGGGATTTCCTTTCCGGGAGCCGTTAATAGAACCCTTGATACGCCTTTTGCAGCAAGATGCCTGGATAGTGCCTCTTTGTTGGTGTAAATTCCTGTATTATCGATTACCAATGCATTGGAAATGCCATATGCGGTATAGTCGACATCTTCGGGTAAGTTTGAATGGATCATTTGTACCACTTGACCATTAATGACCAGGCATTTTCGTTCTAAATCCACGTTAACCGTTCCTTTGAAGGCACCATGTACGGAGTCATTTCGAAGAAGGCTGGCCCGCTTGAGGATGTCGTTATCTGAATTACCCCGTGTGACAATGGCACGCAATCGCAATTGTTGCCCTTTACCGGCCTGGCGGATTAGTTCACGTGCAGCTAACCTTCCAATTCTACCGAAACCGTACAATACCACATCTCTTGGCTCGAACCCTGGGTTTTGAGAATGCTCAAAACCTTTTAATTTATGGGTGAGAAATTCCGACGGATGGCTCGAGGGACTCTCACTCAGCCATTCATTGGCAAGTTTTCCGATGTCCAGTTTCGCGGGGGCAAGGTTTAATTTTGCAATCTCTTCCGCCATAACAGAAGTGGTAAATACATCGATGGGTTTATTGACCACTTTCCCGGCGTATTCATGCAGGTTGAGCAGTTCGGATATGGTGATATCGGTTAAATGATGACGGAAGAGAACGAGTTCAATTCCTTGTTCATACATTAGTTCACCGACTTTGCCTTGAAGTTTTACGGCAGCTCTTTCTTGTTCAATGTGATTTTTCAGTTCTTGTTCGTAGCCTAAAAGTGAATCCATACGTTAAATTTTGATTGATGTTGATGTAAAGCAAAAAGGCTGCGAAAAGCAGCCTTAAATATTAACCTAAATAGGTTTTTAACAGTTTATTTCTCGAGGTATGGCGAAGTCTTCGAATTGCCTTTTCTTTGATTTGACGAACCCTTTCCCGTGTTAAGTTGAATTTCGATCCGATTTCTTCCAAGGTTAGTCCATGGTTCATTCCAATTCCGAAAAACAAACGGATGATTTCTCGCTCCTTATCGGTTAGGGTGCTCAACGAACGTTCGATTTCCCGCTGCAATGATTCATTCATCAATCCAGAATCTGTCCTTTCGGATTCCGTATTCACCATCACATCAATCAGGGTTCCTCCGTCTTCATTGGTTGAAAGCGGAGCGTCAACGGATACATGCCTTCCTGCAACGTTCAAACTTTCTTTGATTTTCTCTTCAGGTACTTCAAGGGCCTCGGCTAATTCTTCTGCAGACGGCGCGCGTTCATATTCTTGCTCTAACCGTGAAAAGGCCTTGTTGATTTTATTCAAAGATCCAACTTGATTTAAGGGTAAGCGAACAATACGGGCTTGCTCTGCCAACGCCTGCAGGATCGACTGACGAATCCACCAAACGGCGTAAGAAATGAATTTAAAACCTCTTGTTTCGTCAAATTTTTGGGCCGCTTTGATAAGACCTAAGTTCCCTTCATTGATTAAGTCGGGCAATGTAAGGCCTTGGTTTTGATATTGTTTTGCGACGGACACAACGAATCTCAGGTTGGCCCTTGTCAATTTTTCCAGGGCTTTTTGATCCCCTGCTTTTATTTTACGAGCCAGTTCTACTTCTTCTTCGGCCGTGATTAATTCTTCGCGACCAATGTCCTGTAGATATTTATCGAGGGATTGGCTTTCGCGGTTCGTAATGGATTTGGTAATTTTGAGTTGTCTCATGCTTGTTCCTTTGCTTAAACTATATAATTATCGATTTGAACAAAGTAAAATGAAAAAAAAGGTTTAGAAAAATTTTTTCAGGACAAATTTCAACAACTTATTAACCATCTATTTTTAGTAACTTTTGATAAGTTACAGGCCAAATCCCTTATAATCTCGTGCTCCACTGGGCGTGACGATTTCCAATAATATCCCACGGTTCACCCCGTTTAACTTTTCGGTAAGTTCCTCGACGGTCTCAATCGATTCGTTGTTTACTTTAGTAATGATGGTTCCTTCGGTTATCCCCAAGGTTTTTAATTTCCCTGCAGAGACCGTTTTGACTTTCACGCCATAGCTTATGTTTAAATCTTTTTTCTCTTTCGCACTAAGTTCAACGAAGGTGGCACCAAGAGCAAAGTTCTTGGCAATTTCTTCCTTACTTAACAATTCGGTCTCGCCGTCTTTATTGCGTAAAACAACGTCTTTTGTTTCTTCTTCGCCGTTCTTCTTACGAAAGGTTACAACAACCTTGTCACCGGGGCGCTGTTTTCCAATTTCTTCTTGAAGTTGAGCAGGAGAATTAACCTCCTTAACCCCGATTTTTAGAATTACGTCTCCTGTTTTGAGTCCTGATTTGTCCGCTGAACCACCGTCCACAACGGAATTGATGTAAACACCTTTGAGGTTTGGTAGATTCTCTTTTTCTTTGAGTTCCTGGTTTATCGAACTGATTTGAACCCCCAGATAGGCTCTTTGTACCAATCCATAGTCGATCAAATCCTTGACTACTTTTTCCACTAAATTAACGGGGATGGCAAAGGAATAGCCGCTAAAAGCACCGGTTTGGGACGCAATGGCGGTATTGATTCCAACCAATTCTCCAAGGGTATTTACCAGAGCACCGCCACTGTTCCCCGGATTCACCGCGGCGTCAGTTTGGATGAAGGATTCAATAGGAACGATGTTCTTGTCCGAACGCTCAGATAATAAATTGATGTTCCTTGCCTTCGCACTTACAATCCCTGCCGTCACGGTAGACGTTAAGTTGAAAGGATTACCAACCGCTAATACCCATTCTCCAATTTTCAAGTTATCGCTGTTCCCGAATTTCATGGGCACCAAATTAGAGGCTCCGTCAATTTTCAAAACGGCAAGGTCCGTGGAAGGATCAGCTCCCACTATTTTTGCGGTATATTCCGCATTGTCGTTGAGAATCACATGAATTTCAGATGCGTTTTCAATTACGTGATTGTTGGTGACAATGTATCCTTCGGATGAAATGATGACGCCGGAACCAGCGCCTGAACCGTATTGCTTGAATTCACGTCCTCCGGCCCCAGGACCGTAGAAAAATTCTTGAAACATGTCACGTTGAAATGTGGTCGAAACAACTTTGGTGGTTACGTGCACCACGGAATTAATGCTCATTTGTGAGGCTTGCGTTAAATCCGGTAAAATATCACCCTTTAAACCAACGGTTTTTGCATAATACCTGTTGCCATCGAGCAATTCATCCGACGTTCTACCATAATTTCTCGAGAAGGTCAAATAAGCCGCTAAAGGCAGCGTGCCGCTTACAACAGCCACACCAATTACTGCTAAAAAAAGTTTTCTATTCATAATTTTATGGATTTTATTTACAATTTTAACAAGGATCAATGAATTACAAAATTAAAAACGTGTTAAAGAATGTTAAGCAAGAGGGAAACATTTTTCCTTAATTTTGAGCATGTTTTTGGAGTTTGATAAATTTCAAGGTACCGGCAACGATTTCATTGTAATAGATAACCGTGACGGTTCGCTGTTAGAGCTTTCTCCGAAGCAAATTATGCACATTACGGACCGTAGGTTTGGCATTGGTGCGGATGGGGTGATTCTCATGAATTCGTCTAAAGAGCATGATTTTCACATGGAATTTTACAATCCCGATGGCACCAAGAGTTTTTGTGGAAACGGAGCGCGCTGTGCGGTTGCCTTTGCCCAACGCAAGGGCTTTTCTATGGGGCATCAATGCTTTACCGCCATAGACGGAGAGCACAATTACCGAATCCAGGACAGCGTTTCGGTTCATATGAAAGACGTTGAAAAAGTAACTCACTTCGAGGACTCTAGAGGTTTTGCTCATACGGGGTCACCGCATTACATCCTTCAAACGAACGATCTTACTATTGAAAATGTCCTTAAATGGGGACGGCAAGTTCGTTATTCCGAGGCATATGCCGCGGAAGGGGTGAATGTCAATTTGGCGTTTGTCAAAGAAGGTAACGTGGTTGAAATTGCCACCTATGAACGAGGGGTAGAAGGTGAAACCCTCTCCTGCGGAACCGGAGCTACTGCCTGTGCATTGTACTTTGCGGATAAACTCGGGATGGAAAACGGATGCCTAAACGTGCAAACCAAAGGAGGTTTATTGCAAATTCGTTTTAATAAATCACATGACGGAGGTTTTGACAACATTTGGTTGAGCGGTCCTGCTGAGTTAGTCTTTTCTGGAAGCGTAGAGGTATGACGCAGGGAATATCCGGTTTGAACCTTGTCCTACGCGCCGTTGAGCCCAACGATGCGTCCTTTTTGTTCATTTGGGAAAACAATCCTTCCAATTGGCGGATCAGTCATACGGAGGTTCCGTTTTCGATGCACAACATTCATCAATTAATCGAACAATTTTCAAATCCAAGAACGTCCGGACAAATTCGATTGATTATTTTGCATAAAGGGACCGGCAAGCCCCTCGGCACCATTGATTTATTTGACATCAGTTTTAAGCATGGTTATGCTACCTTGGGAATATTAATTGCCGATGAAGCAGACCGTGGCAAAGGTTATGCGGAAGAAGCCATCAACCTTTGCATTCACTATTGTTCGGAACATCTGGAATTGTACAACCTTCAATGTTTCGTGCATGCCGACAACCATGCGAGTTTGAACTTGTTTAAAAAATTACATTTTCGAGAGGTGGGAGTTCGAAAGGAGTGGTATCTTTATAAGGAGAATAGAATCGACGAAATAGCTTTTCAATTATGTTTAAGAAATCTAAACCGGCAGTAGTATTAATCCTAAGTATTGCGGGTGCCATAGGAATCTTGGGTTTCATACTGCTTTTCCCAAAATTACAGGTCTATTGGTCGGGAATGACCGTCACTTCCAACAAAGGCGTTCAATCCTTGCTTCTTAAAGACCCCCTCTCCGGGGAGGAACTCGCTTCCGTGTTAGTAGCTCAAAATATCATTGATCAACCAGAGGATTTCATTCGGGTTGCAAAATATAAACAGTTGTCCAAAGAGCGTATCGCAGCAGGGATGTATGAAATTTCCCCCAGGACCAGCTATCGAACTTTGTTGAATGGATTTACCAAAAATGCGGCAGGCAACGGTAATGCAGAAGTTGAAGTTACCTTAACGTTCAATAACTGCAAAACCCTCCAGCAAATGGCAGGAAAAGTCTCGAAATGCATCGCAGTCGACAGCGCCTCACTGATCACATATTTAATGAACGGATCCACCCTTGAAAAATACGGGTTCACATGGGAACAATTCCCTGCAATGTTCATTCCTAATACTTACAAGATTTATTACGACACCGATGCTGAGGCCTTTACCCAAAGGATGGCGCAAGAATTTAAACTATTTTGGACCCAAGATAGAACCGCTAAATTGAAGTCTTTGGGACTCACCTCCCCAAGCGAGTTGACCACCTTGGCTTCCATTGTTTATGCGGAACAATCCAGAATTGCCGAAGAATGGCCCACCATCGCAGGTCTTTATTTAAATCGTATCAGGACGGGTATGAAATTGCAATCGGATCCTACCTTCAAATTTTGTTGGGGCGACAAGTTGGAAGGCGTTCAACGTTTGCTGGCGGTTCATCGTTCCATTGTTTGTCCATACAACACCTACCTAATTAAAGGCTTGCCGCCGGGTCCCATCAATCTCCCTGAGGCCATTGTTTTAGAGGCAGTTCTTGGTGCTCCGAAAGTGAATTATTTGTTCATGTGTGCAAAACCGGACTATTCGGGGCGTCACAATTTCGCAGTTTCAGGCACCGAGCATTTGGAAAACGCGAGGGTATTTCAAAATTGGTTGGGCGAAGAACAAAAAAAGAAACAAAGATAATGGAACGCAGGAAGTTCATACAAGCCGGATCTTTAATCGTTGCTGCTGGTTTAATTAAGCCATTTCAAGGGGCTGAAATTCCCGTGTACAGTTTCGAAGAGCGCATTGAAGGCCCGATGATCATTTCCACTTGGATCCATGGATTGGAGGCGAATCGTGCTGGATGGAGCATCTTGGAAAATGGTGGAAGCGCTTTGGATGCAACCGTTGCTGGTGCCATGCAAACCGAGTCGGATGTTGCCAATCGAAGCGTTGGAATCGGGGGGAGGCCGGATAGAACAGGACACGTTACCCTCGACGCTTGTGTAATGGACGGCGATGGAAGAAGTGGAGCGGTGGGTTATTTGGAAGGGATTGCTCATCCAGCTGCTGTGGCGAAAGCCGTGATGGAAAAAACTCCTCATGCCATGCTGGTTGGTTCGGGCGCTCGACAATTTGCCTTGGATAATGGATTTGCCACCATTAAAACGCCCCTTCCGGAGGTGAAAAAAGATTATTTGCAATGGCGAAAAGAGAACAAAGAGCTGATAAAGCGGCCTAAAATCAACCATGAAAACCACGACACCATTGGATTGATTGCGCGAGATGCGCAGGGACGTTTTGGAGGAACCTGTACCACCAGCGGTTGGGCATATAAAATGCCGGGAAGATTGGGCGATTCCCCCATTATCGGGGCTGGACTTTTCGTTGATAACGAGGTGGGTGCTGCTACGGCAACGGGCTTAGGGGAAGCTATCATCCGAGTTGCGGGGAGTGCTATTGTTGTGGAATTGATGCGAGGCGGAATGAAGCCTTCCGAGGCATGTAAAGAGGTTGTGATGCGAATCATACGCAAAAACAAGGATTTGACCGGTTTGCAATGCGGATTTATCGCCATGGACCGGCAAGGCAATGTGGGAGGATTCTCGGTTTACAACGGATTTAATTTTGCCCTGAAAACCCAAACACGAGACGAGATGGTTGACACCGAATTTGATCGAAAATGGTAAAAATTCGGTTTTTACTTTACGTTTTGGTGTTTCCCGTTACGTTCTTCGCTCAAAAGAGCATCCAATTACAATGGGAAATACAACACCCGTTGGATAAAAACTGGATTCAGCTGGGAGAGCGTGGAAGTGTGCAAGAAGCATTGCTGAAACTTAAACTGCTACCCGATCCTTATCAAGGAACCAATGAGGACGAGTACCAATGGATAGAAGAGCACGTTTGGCATTTTAAAAGCCGTTTTTTCCTAACAGAAGCCATGTTCAATGCGAAAGAAGTGGAACTCATTTTCCCATGCATCGATACCTATGCCAAAATTATGGTCAATGGAACAGAGGTGTTGGAAGCACAAAATTATTTTCACCCGTACCAAGTGGAGATTCGCTCGCAATTGACCTTGGGTTACAACGAAATTGAGGCGGTTTTCACGCCGCCGGTTTTATACCATAAGGCGATGTATAATCGTGAAGCCTTTCATTTTCCTGCACCCAACGATCGAGCTAAAGTTAAGGCTGCTCCTTTAACGCGGAAGCCACAATACCAATTCGGTTGGGATTGGGCGCCGAGAATTAACACCCTGGGTTTTCCCTATCCGATTACGGTTGAAGTAACTGAAAGTCGGTGCATTCAGTCGTGCGTTGTCAATACCTTGAGTATCGGTGATACCGCTGAATTGGAATGGATTTTTGTAAAAGAACTCAATGCCAAAGACCACTTGATACGATCACAACGTTTTGGATGGGAGGTGAAAAGCGATGCTGAAAACGCCCAAAGGTACCGGTTTTCCATGGAAAATCCCGTGTTGTGGTATCCTCGGGAATTCGGGAGTCCGTTTTTGTATAAGGATACACTTATCGTAATGGACCTACAAGGGAATGTGCTTCAAAGTTATCCGTATTCCTTTGGTATTCGGAGCGTTAAACTGGTTCAAGAAGCGGATAAATGGGGGACTTCGTTCTTCTTTGAGATCAACGGAAAGCCTGTTTTTATGAAAGGGGGAGATATGATTCCACCCTCGATGTATGGTGGTGTTACCACCGACGCAGAATGGGAAAAATGGGTTGCGTTAATGGTGGAGAGCAATTTCAATATGGTCAGGATTTGGGGCGGGGGCGATTATGCCAGCGAGGCTTTCTTGAACGCTTGCGATCGAGCTGGTATCATGGTTTGGCACGACGCGATGTTTGCTTGTGCCATGTATCCTGGGTCTTCAGCGTTTCTTGCAAATGTGGAAAAAGAATTGCACTACCAATGGCCCAGGATTACGCGTCATCCCTCCGTGGTATACATCAACGGAAACAATGAAGTCGATGTGGCCTGGAAGAATTGGGGATTTCAGCTGCAATATGCCTTGAAAAGTTCGGAACAAAAAGAAATTGAGCTGGCCTATGATACCTTATTTCGCAGGTTACTTCCTGAGGTACTGGCCCAATATTCGAACCTGCCGTACGTGCATACTTCACCGCTGAGCAATTGGGGGAAATCGGAATATTATAACCATGGAACTCAGCATTATTGGGGAGTTTGGCATGGCTCAGACCCCATGAAGGATTTTGAGGAGAACATTGGTCGTTTCAATGCAGAATTTGGATTTCAAAGTTTTCCCGAATTTTCGACCCTCAAAAGCTTCAGCGATTCCTCCGATTGGTCGCTTAGTTCTCGCGTAATGAAGCACCATCAAAAAAGCTATGTCGGTAATGGAATGATCTTAAAACATGCCTTGGAATTGTACGGAAAACCTAAGGATTTTGAAGAATTTGTTTATTTTTCTCAACTGACACAAGGCCATGCGGTAACCTCAGCAGTAAGCGGTCATTTATTGGACGCTCCGCGTTGTATGGGGTCCTTGTACTGGCAAATTAACGATTGCTGGCCAGCGCCTACGTGGTCGAGTATTGACTACGGGGGAAATTGGAAAGCCTTGCACTATACATTGAGGGATGTTTTTCGGAACGTAACCGCAGTTCAAAGCCATCAAAACCAACGCTTGAGTATTGTGGCGAATAACCTTGATTCCGTTCATGTTAAGGTAAATTATGAAGTGTATCGGTTGGTGAATCGAACTCCGGTTTTAATCAGCAAGCAAGAACAGGAATTAAACCTATCGAAATTTGAATCCATGGTACTTTTTGACGGTTCGAACTCAAAAGAACCGTTGGTCGTGAAAATGCGGTTGAACGACGGGCATGAGGAGCTATTCCTTCTGGGCCCAATAAAGACTCAAAGGGCACGTAAACCGATGAATCATTCGCTCTCTGTGGTTTCCATAGATACCTTGAATAAAACGGGAAAGTTGCTTTTTGAGAACCAGGATTTTGTCGCGGATGTATGGTGGTATTCGATGACTCCGGGCGTAACGTTCGATCGAAATTTTCAACATTGTTTACCCGGAAAACATGAGATTTCCTTTACTTTTGACGAAATTCCAACACAATTTAAATACTGCTACCGATGAAATCATTGATGGGTTTATTCCTTGTTTTTTGTGCGTCCTCATTTTTTGCTCAAACTTCCATGATCAGCGATACGGTTAGGCGAAAGAACGAAGTCGTTGTTTACGGTAAAGGTTTGCCAGTAGCATTGACCGATCGAACTTCTTCCCTACAAATTTTTGATCTTGTTCAGAACCGTGCTTTGCCCATTCGTTCGGTGAATGAGGCCTTAGCGTATGTTCCGGGATTGGATCTTCGGCAACGGGGTGTTCAAGGCGTTCAAGGCGATTTGAGCATACGCGGAGGAACCTTCGAACAGAACTTAATCTTGATCAACGGCTTTAAATTGGTGGATCCTCAAACAGGGCACCATGCGTTGAACCTTCCCGTATTGCTGACCAATGTCAAAAATGTAGAGGTTTACAAAAGTTCTGGAACCCGTATTTTCGGCCAAAATGCCATGACAGGTGCGGTGAATTTTGTGACACAACCCGAACGCAGTTATGGGGTGAATATGCAATTGTTCGGCGGCAACTTTGGAGGTCTTGGTTTTCAATCCACCGTCAGTGATCCCGTTGGGAAACTTCGCCAATCGGTTTCGTTCGGTTACGATAAGAGCAAGGGATATTGGTATAATTCCGATCATACCAACCAACAAGTTTTTTACGATGCCGTGCTGCCTTTAGCAAAAAACCAGGAGCTGAAAGCACTGTTGGGTTATTCGGATCGATCGTTTGGTGCCAACGGATATTATACGCCTTCTTTTCCCGACCAATGGGAGTCAACTCAAATGGCCATCGCAGGTCTATCGCATCGGGCGGGTATGGGTAAAGTTACGCTTCTTACCAAAGCGTCCTTGCGCACCCATCGCGATGAGTTTCGCTTAAAGCGCTTCGATCCTGCCTTTTACACGAATAAGCATTGGTCAGAGGTGATTACTGTCGAGGAAACGGGTAAATGGGAATCTTCGTTGGGTACCACGGGTTTTGGTGGCGAATGGCGTTTAGAAGGATTAAACAGTACGAATCTCGGTGAGCGTGAAAGAACCTATGTCTCGGGCTTTGTAGACCACACGGTAAAATTGCTGGAAAACAAGCTCCTTTTAGTAGGAAATGTGCATTATTTTAACCTGTACATGAATGGAAATACGCATCAAAAAATTCTACCAGGATTTGAATTAGCTTTTCAACCTGTGGCCTCTCTGCGTTTTTTTGGAAATATAGGGCAAAGTTATCGGGCACCGTCTTACACAGAATTGTTTTACCAAGATTATTCCAATGTAGGGAACCCCAATTTACAGCCGGAATATGCGACCAATGCAGAAGTTGGCCTGTGTTATTCAAACACGTGGGGACAATCCGTTAGTGGAAGCCGGGATTCCTGGAAATCAAAATTGAGCATGGATGCGGCGTTGTATCGGAGAAATACGACCAACATGATTGATTGGGTTCGCAGCACGACCGTTCCTCAAGACCCATGGATGCCAGTAAACTTGTCCAGTGTTATTTTTACGGGAATTGAATCCAATGTTTTCTACCGTTGGAATGGGGACGGTACATTCATGTTGAATGAAGTTTCTTTAGGGTACAATTATACGGATGCGAATCATCAATTCGTTGACCCTTTGCAGACAAGCCAATCGCGTTATGCATTTTCGGGCCTACGCAATCAATTGGTGGGAAGGATCACGGCGAGTTTAACGCATTGGGTCACGGTTAGCATGGCCTATCGCGGAGTGGATAGGGTAGGAGGAAACGCATATTCATTGATCGATGCGAAAATTCAGGGGAATTTGAATAAAACCGTAACGGTCTTTGTGGAAGGCAACAACCTAACCAACACGCAATACGTGGAAGCAGGATTTGTACAAATGCCGGGACGGTGGTTCAAAGCGGGTTTACAAATTAAAATGCTCGATTAACGGCTCAATACCGTTCGAATACTTCACGTTTTCAGACCGATAGACTTTTTAATCGCTGGCATTGAACCTTAGTTGATTAATTTTGTTTAAATATCAAACAAAAAGATGAAACAAGTAGGTTTAAATGGTTCCGCACATACCTTGGAGGTATTAATAGACGAAATGGGGGATGAGCATGTGAGTACTTCGGCGGAAACGCCTTTGCGTGAAGATGCTTTTGAACTGAGCGATGATGAAAAAATTGACCGAATTGCCGTGCATTTCGCCGAAATAATGGATCTCTTGGGTCTGGATAGAAACGATGATAGCCTGAGCGGAACGCCGAAAAGGGTAGCGAAAATGTACGTAAAAGAAATTTTCAGTGGGCTGAACCCGAAAAATTTCCCTGATATCAAATTGTTCGACAATAAGTACAACTACCAGCAAATGTTGGTAGAAAAGAACATCCTTTTTTATTCGAACTGCGAACATCATTTTGTTCCGATTATCGGTAAGGCTCATGTAGTTTATATTTCTTCTGGAAAGGTCATTGGCTTGTCCAAAATAAATCGGATAGTACAGCATTTCGCAAAGCGCCCACAAGTACAAGAGCGTTTAACGGTTCAAATTGCCGAGGCAATGAAAAAGGTTATGGAAACCGAGGATGTAGCGGTGATCATCGATGCTACCCACCTTTGTGTCTCATCGCGAGGAGTGAAGGATGTCAACAGCAGCAC
>CANMUN010000023.1 GCA_947500875.1 Flavobacteriales bacterium
ACAGAATTAACGGATGCTGGAATATCGGTTACAATAATTGGTTGTAGTTATCTTTGAAATAAGTAATTTTAATCAACTTTAAACGAAAGAACCATGTGTTACCATTCATTTCTCCATGCAACTAACTTCGATAATCCTTCGGAAATTTCATCGGAGGTCAAGGAGGAATTAAGCGAAATAATCAAAGAAAGATTAAACGAACCAATTACCCCCCAAACACCGCATTCAAACTATCCATTCCATCAAGGAACGAGTTCGAAATCCACTGATTTGCGCCCACTTGACAGGTAAGCACACCAAAATTGGTGTGCTTATCTTTTTTACCGCTTCTGATATCACGTTGGAAATCCAACAGGTTTATTCTGTAACTCCCCCTATCTTTGTAACATGAGTTCAACACAACAGATATCTTCCGTTCTTTCAAATATTGGATTTTTAGAACTAAATGCCTTACAGCAAGAAACGCTAAGTAAAAGCGAAACTGCGCGCAACCTCATGATTCTTTCACAAACTGGTACTGGAAAAACGTTCGCCTTTTTATTGCCCTTATTTTTAAAACTCGATTCAAGCTCCAAAGAAATTCAGGCGGTAATTGTAGCGCCATCAAGAGAATTAGCCATTCAAATCGAAGGTGTTTTTCGTGCCATGAAAACTAATTTTAAAGTATTGACTTGCTATGGCGGTCACTCGATGACGGTGGAAAAGAAAAGCTTAAAAGAAGCTCCTGCGTTACTTATTGGTACACCTGGAAGAATTTGCGACCACATTGCTAGAAATACCCTGGATTTATCACACGTTACGCAATTCGTTGTGGATGAATATGATAAAAGTTTAGAATTTGGTTTTGAAGATCAAATTAAATTCATTTATCAAGAATTACACGCCTTGGATTTTACAACGTTGGTTTCAGCCACGGAACACAAGGAATTCCCTGATTATTTAGCGTTTCGCAATCCTGAAATCGTAAACCATTTAGCCAATTCAGAAGCTCCAGCGATTACTTTTTGGAATTATCCTGTTCGAAATAGCAATAAATTCGAAAAGGTTTTTGATTTACTTTGTTCGTTCAATGGAGAATTAACGATTGTGTTTTGCAATTTCAGAGAAGCTACTGAATCGGTTCGTAATCATTTGCTCGACAACGGTTACGATTCGATTATTTACCACGGAGGAATGGAACAAGACGAGCGCGAACGAGCTTTAATTCAGTTTCGAAATGGCAGCTTTCACACCTTGATTTGTACCGATTTAGGTTCACGCGGTTTAGACATTCCTGAAATTCAACACGTTGTCCATTTTCAGTTTCCACAAAGCGAAGAAGCATTTATTCATCGAAACGGTCGTACGGCACGCATGAAATCGAATGGATCTTCCTATTTATTGCTCAACAAAGACGAAAACATCCCAGATTATTTGGAAGTTCCAAGATCAGAATTCAAATTACCAACAAACCTACCTCATCCAGTTGCAAGTCCTTTGGTGACATTGTATTTCAGTGGAGGAAAAAAAGACAAAATCAATAAAATCGACATCGTAGGATTTTTAGGTCAAAAAGGAAATCTATTAAAAGAAGAAATTGGCTTGATTACGGTGCTTGATTTTGCGTCTTATGCCGCTGTGAAAAGAGACCATGTGAAATCGCTTCTTGCAACAATTCGCCACGAAAAAGTGAAAGGAAAGAAGTTAAAGATTGAAATCTCCAAATAATTTCGAATTTTTAAATATTCTCGAACCTATCCAAATCCTACAAAAAAGGGTTGGAAATTCGCTAATTTGCGCCCACTCTGATTCATTTCCTCACCTCACAAAAACCAACGTATCATTCCTTAGTTCAATGCTTTTATACACGAAATGGTCGATGAAGTACTGTCTTTCCTCTTCGGTCCAACCTTTCATAATCTCAAAATCGCTTTGATATCCTTTTTGCTTCCCATCTGCTTCGGGGTGGCTTCTTGGATATTGGGTTTTGATGGAGGTACAACTTACCATCACAATGAACGCGCCCCCAAAGGAGGCAATGGATTTTAACATGGCCGGGTATTTTTAACTCAAAACACCAACATTGCATTTGGTTACCGTTGGTCAGCGAAATGTCCCCGAGAAATGTAACCAATGGAGTCCTTCGCATTATAACAGCATTAACCACCAAACCATGCACCATTACCTCTTATCGTTTTTTCTTATACCCAGCGCTTGGGCTTGCGCTCAGGTAGCCGTAACGGCCGATTCCGCTGAGCAACTTGCCATTTCCAAATCCCTAGACCTTCTTTCCGAAGCTGCCGAATGCTGGACCCCTGAGCAAAAAAAAGAATTTGCCTCCGTATTTTTCATCGAACGGGGGAAATTTACCATACCCAAAGAACCGATCGTTCTTAAATCCTTTGAAAAACCCTAAACCATCCTACCCTTGACCCTTTTTCGTTGCGGGCTAAACGTTTTTGCTGCGTTCGCTTTACTTTCATCCTGTGCAAGGAACTCCGGACCCGGTCCCTTAAATTTAGAAGATGCTTCTGTTCAATGGGCGGCATCTGATGCTACCGAACAAGAGGATATACTTAGTCAACAAAGGGCATTGGCAATTTACATCCTATCCCTTCCTCCTAAAGAACGTGCTCAATGGGTATCAAGTGCCCTGTCGGAAGAACAAATGAAGGCTCTTACAGACACACTTCAGAAACCACCGAAATAAATACTGCAACATGCCTATGAAAGTTCTTTGCTTTACCATTGCGTTTTTACCATGCTTTGCGTTTTCCCAAGATACCATTCAATCGGAACTCTTGGATCGGCTGATTTGGCAAAAAATCAATGATTACCGTGCCTCACTCAATATCCCAAAAGCAACCATTTTTGAGAGAGGACTAATGCGCGCATTTAGCCGTCGTGTAGCGAATGGCAATGCTCTTTCAGGTATAAGTGTTCACTCCGACAGCGTCGGGTATTTTTGCAACACCGAATGCCTTTTCAGTCTTGTCAGCAAAGGTAATACACCCAATCAATTTACCCTTGTAGATAATCTCCGTAAAGGCGATTTTCGATACCTTGCGGATGAAGCGGTTAAAGGTTGGCAAAATTCACCATCGCACAACCGCATAATAAAAGGGCCAGATTATACCATTTCCACCGTTACCACCATGATTATTATTTCACCTCTGGACAAAGGGTATTCGGTACGTTTTGAGGCATCCCACCATAGTTTATCCAATCACATTGGTGCTACCTTTACCGATGATATGGATGCCTATGTCGCTGCTCTCATTAAAAGAGGTTACTAGCATTAACCATAGATCATCAATAATTATGAAATTCTTTATTTATCCCGCTTTGTTGACCATTAGCCTACAAGCGAAGGCTCAAACCACAATCGCACCGAAGGACAGTGTTTTGAAACAGCCAACGCCTACCATTATCCGAGGTATTGATCTTTCGAAAATGAGTCCTAACGAACGAGATTTGGTCTTGTTCATGGAAACCCTGAGCGATGCAGAGGCCTTTGAACTGTTAAAAATCCTTGTTTCGGGTGAAATCGTCTACAAAAAGAAGAATGAACCTTAATGCTTGTGGTCGTGACCGTCGTGGTCGTGGCCGTCATGGTTGTGGGGAATAACGGGTTCGTTTCCTTTAAGCGGCGGCTCCAAGTTCACCATTTCAATTTCAAACACTAAATCAGAATATCCCGCAATTCGCGGATTTCCTTGAGCACCATACGCCAATCGATAGGGTAAATACAAGGTTGCTTTACCTCCCTTTCCGATGAGTTTCAGGCCTTCTTCAAAGCCTGGAATCATGCGTTGTACTTGATAATTAAAATCCATGGGAACATTTCTGTCGTACGAAGCATCGAATTTTTCTCCCGTTGCGAGAAAGGAACCTCGGTAGTGCAACGACATCTTAGAACCCAACTCCGCTTTGTAGGCCTCTCCTGGGGTTTCAATCACATACATCAATCCGCTGGCCGTTTGGGTAAGGCCTTCACGCTGTTCCTTCGCGCTCACTCGAAGTTTGAAATCGGCATTATACTCGACATCGCTCATTGCCGCTATTTTTGCAAACGCAGCAAGTCGCTTTTTCTCTTCCTCTTTGATTTTCAAATATTTGGTATCAAAGGAACTTTGAGCATCGAATGCCTTAGCATCTTTACCAATGCGCAAGATGGTTACCGTGGTCATTACATCGTTTTGTTGAATGGCATTGACCACATCTTGCCCCTGGACCACATGTCCAAAGACCGTATGTTTACCATCTAGCCATGGTGTCGCTTTGTGCGTTATGAAGAACTGGCTTCCGTTCGTATTAGGTCCTGAGTTCGCCATGGATAGAATACCGGGTGAAAGATGCTTTAACGACGTATCGATTTCGTCGTAAAATTTATACCCCGGACCGCCGGATCCGTTCCCGGCAGGGTCGCCCCCTTGAATCATAAAGTCGGCAATGACGCGGTGAAAATTCAACCCATTAAAGAAAGGCTTGGTAATTTTCGCGGTATCCACGTTGAGTTTACCTTCCGCGAGCCCTACAAAATTCGCCACCGTCATGGGTACTTTTTTGTACTCCAATTGGCAAACTATGTCACCTTTGGAGGTCGTAAATTTCACATACAATCCATCTGCAAGTTTGGTGGACTGGGCTAAATTAGCCCCCATAAATGCCATCAATAAAAGGGTTACAATCTGTTTCATGTTATTCAAAACTTAATAATTCAACTTCAAATACAAGCGGTGAAAAAGGTTTTATTGTCGGAGTCGGCGACGAAGACCCGTATGCCAATTCTTGAGGTATATAAAATTTATATTTTGCTCCTTTCGTCATCAACTGTACGCCTTCGGTCCAACCCGGTATAACCTGATTCAAGCCAAACTCAATCGGCTCGCCACGGTCCACCGAGCTATCAAAGACTATGCCTTCTATCGTTGTTCCATGGTAATGCACTTTCACTTTGGATTCAGCAGTGGGGTGAGCTCCCTCCCCTTCTTGAATGACCTCATATTGAAGACCGCTTGCGGTGGTTTTAACGCCTGCTTTCTTGGCATTATCCGCCATAAATTTTTCTCCTGCTATCTTATAAACTTCGTTCTTTTCATCTTCTTGAGCCTGCTTTTTCATTGCTTTTTCTTGGAAATACTGGGAGAGTATCCTATCCGTGCTGTCCTGACAGACCAATCGGCCCTTGGCAATGGCATCGCGAAATCCTTGAATAATTAATTCAAAATTGGCCTCGCTCATTTCTTTACCCAAGCTATTACCAATGTTAACCCCCATTAAGTAAGAGACCGAATCCATGTTGTTTTTAAGTACCACTTTTTTTGATTTACCCTTCTGACCAAAGGTCAAGAAAGAGAAGGCAACAAATCCTAGAATTAATGCAATTGTTTTCATGATTTAATTTCGGTTATCTATTCCCCAATACATTTTATTACGAATCGTATCCAGGAAGTTTGTGTGCTCAAATTTAATAACATTCAGCAGAAATTCCGCTTTGGTAACGCGAATTTCCTCGCCCTGTTTGATATTCTTCGTTACCCCGTCCAAACTTACGAGGCAGGTTCGGTCGCGGCTCTCCAAACTTAAATCGATGGACAAGTGGTCTGGAACAACCACAGGCCGAACATTCAGGTTGTGTGCTGCAATCGGCGTAATAATGTGCACCTTGCACCCAGGAGTGATGATGGGGCCACCGCAACTCAAGCTATACCCCGTGGAACCTGTCGGAGTCGCAACGATTAAACCATCCGCCCAATAGGAATTAAGGTATTTATCGTCCAATTTCGCATGCACGATAATCATCGAAGATGTATCCTTCTTGGTTATTGTCAACTCGTTTAAGGCAAAATTCTCATCTTCAAATATATCCCCTTCCGTTTTCACCTTGAGCAATGACCTTTTTTGATACTCGTATTGGCGGTTTTCAATGAGGTGAAAGGTATCCGCTATAGCTTCTTTGGAGATATTGGTTAAGAAGCCTAAACGCCCCGTATTGATTCCCAAGATAGGAACTTCAGAACTTCGGATGTATCGTACGGCTCTCAAAAATGATCCATCACCCCCAAGGCAAATCATGAGGTCAATTCCTTGAAGAAAATGCGCATAATTCGAATACACATCGCACTTCGGATGAAAGTCGTACTTCGTTTTTACCAAATGCAGGATTTCTTCTTCCAACACCACATCCCATTGACGTTTATAGCATTCGTCCATTACCTGTTTTAAGTAATCCAGATTTTGTCGCGTAAATTTCAAACCGTAGATAGCAACCCGCATGGCTAAAATTTCATAAAGTTGAGCAACGCTTCATACCTTCGCCTAAGGTCCGATTCAGCGTCTTTGTCTTGAATGACATCCTTCACGTTGTATTCATAGCGTTCAAACGTTTGAATAACAGCGGATAAATTGGAAATATTGATTTTGAGCGTTACCTCAAGCCGGGTGCTATCCTCCGAAGAGGTAATAAATGAACTTAGAATTTTAGCATTATTGCTTTCAACAATTTGAGCAATTTGCGCCAAACTATAGTCGTTGGAATTCATTTCAAGCACCAATATTCCACCGTGCTCACTCAGGCTACCAAAATTCGATAAAATTGACATGATTCCATAGATAGAAATACAACCCTTATATTCCTCGGCTGCATTTAATACAGGAAGAACGGTAAGTTTTTCGTTTGAAATCCTCAATAGAACATCATAAATGTGAGTATCTTCATATACAAAAGGCCTCGGTAAATGATCGAATAAATGATCTAAATCGGATTCGAGGTTCAAATGGTCCAATACGGCCGATTCTGAAACCAGCCCTACGAAATTTCCATTTTTGAGCACCGGAAGATGGCTTACCTTGAATTCATCCATCCACAGGAGGACCTTATCCCCCGAATCGGTGTGCAATAATGGAGGAATTTCTTCCGACAACATTTCGATCGCCCGCATAGTGAAACAAAGGTAGAGAAATCCATGGATAGTTTGTAATTTTAACATCTTGTTATGACAAAGCTGAGCGTGAACATCAACAAAATTGCCACCTTGCGAAATGCACGCGGTGGAGACATGCCCAATCTTCTCCAATTTGCTGCTGATTGTCAACGCTTTGGAGCCGATGGCATCACCGTACACCCGAGACCGGACGAACGCCACATCACCCTCACCGATGCGCTCGGATTGACCAAGGTGATTACCACGGAGTACAACATCGAAGGTTATCCTGACCAACGCTACTTTCACATCTTGGAAAAAGCAAAACCGGCTCAAGCGACCTTGGTCCCGGACGGGCCACACGTTTTAACCTCATCCGAAGGGTGGGACATTCGAAAAAATGCCGATTTCCTTCAAGATTGCATCGCAAAAATTCATGCCTTAGGCATCCGAAGCTCACTGTTTGTTGCCCCCGACCTGGAACAAATCGAACTGGCTGCGAAGCTAGGCGCTCACCGCATCGAGTTGTACACAGGGCCTTATGCCCATGCTTACTCTCAAAATCCGATGGCGGCAATCCAACCCTATGTTATCGCCTGCGAGTTCGCCGTAGCTTGCGGCTTAGGCATTAACGCCGGACATGACTTAAACCTGGAAAACCTGCGTTACTTCAAGCAAAACTTAGCGCAATTGGACGAAGTTTCCATTGGTCACGCCTTGATTTCCGATGCTTTATATTACGGTATAGAAAACACCGTGCACCTCTACAAGCGTTGCTTGAGCGATTAGTTTTTGTTGATGATGGTTCGGGTCGGATACGCAAAGCGGATGTCGTGCTCCCGAAAACGCCGGTCAATTTCGAAGCGTAAATCCGACTTGAAATTCAATATCTCCCAACTGTTTTTTGCCCAGAACACCAATTCTAAATCGATGCCGCTCTCTGAAAAATTCGATAAGCGCACAAAAGTCGTTTCTTTGGCATCCACCATGGGGTGTTTCACTGCAACCTGAACCAGCAGTTTTGATGCCAAATCAGTATCGCTGCCATATTCTACTTGGACATGAATAGTGAACATGGACAATCGCGAGCTATGGCTCCAATTTTCCACCTTGTTTTGGGTCAAATGCGAATTGGGAATGATTTGGATGTTGCCTTCACGAGTTTGAATCTGGGTAGTTCGAACACTGATTTTCAATATTTTAGCAACAAACATTGATGATGGATGCTTTCCTAGGGTCGTTTTATCGGTATTAATTTCAACAATATCTCCCACCTTAATGTTGCCCTCCAACAACAGTACAATCCCCGCAATCGTATCTTTGAAAACGTCCTGAAGTCCTAACCCAACTCCGACCAACAATCCCACAGAACCGGTAAGGATCAATGAAATATCCAATCCTAACACATTAATGGACAACAGAAAAGCGCTCACATAAATAATGTAGCTCGCAATCTGAACATAGACGAACGCCACGTCGTAGTTACGGTTCTTGCTGGATTGAACTTTTCGACCAACGTATAACTTGTAAAGGCTGATAAAAATCCGTGCAAAAATGAAAATTGCAACGACCAAAATCATGTTGTACAAGGAAAGTTTCAAGGCACCAATGTGCACCAAGTTGTATTTAATAAAATCGTTGAACGTAACCTCGGGATTGTTGAAGCGAAAACTGTAAACCGCTACGTAAAGTGCAAGCAGATAAACGCTTTGGGTAAATAAGCGAAAATACGTTTCCCTTCTACCTTCAATGTGAATGTTGTTGCTCTTGAGCGTTCTCCTCAAAAACCGCGCAAGCAGTTTACGCAATACAAATGCTGCAATGGAAATTAGAAACAGGAAAACAAAATTCCAAACGCAAATATTAAAAGGGCCTACTTTAAATAAGGTGTCACTGAACATCATTTCAAAATTATACGTCCATTACGGGTGGACAATTGTTGTTTAATTTTCTCATACACCATCTGCTGGCTTAAAATCACCAAAAACTCCTCCGGAGGTAGGGTTTCATCCGCTAATTGTTGCTGTAGTACGTGAATATATTCTGCAATTTTAGCCTGCTTAAAATTATACAAGGTCTGCATTATAGTATTCGATAAATCGTTGGATTCATGCTTTGTATAAATTTTATACTTACTCTCCCATGCAGAGCTAAGTTCTTCCTCAAAACCAACGAGCTCAGAGGTTATTTGAACAATGTGAGCATCCTCAACCCTCAGAAAAAACTTGCTCGTGTATATGATATTTTCACGAAGGCCTTGAAGGATTTGCTCATACATTTGACGGCACACTTCATGGGTAAACGTCAATTCGTCCTTGCTCAAATCTTCGATGATAAACTCAGTCACCGATAGGTTGTCGGTCCGATCGTCCGTAGAAATTTCCTGATCCCCATATTTCAACATGATCCGAATTAGGTCCTTTTCAATGGTAGCCGAGGAAGATTCAGCCGGGGTAAAAACCTGTTTTTCCGCGGGTTCAGGTTGCAATATCGGAGCATCTTTCAGCCAAGGTTCATCGATGGAATCCGCCCATTTCCCCGATCTTAAGCGCGTCACTTCGGTCGTAATCAGGGACTCCTCCAATTCGTATTTCATGGCAATCTCTTTGGCATAAATACTGCGAGTGATGGGGTCGGGAATTAATGAAATAGAATGGATAATTTCTTTGATCAGTTTGGCCTTTTGCAAAGGATCGTTTTGAACCTGTTCCAATAAAATACCCGCTTTGAACGCAATAAAATCTTGACGGTTTGTTGCGATGAATTGCGATAAATCCTCCCTTGAATTTTTCCTAGAGAAAGAATCCGGATCCTCTCCATCGGGGAATAAAAGCACTTTTACGTTGAGGCCTTCCTCTAAAATCAAATCGATTCCGCGAAACGAAGCTTTGATTCCTGCGGTATCGCCGTCGTATAAAATGGTGATGTTTTTGGTATAACGGGATATCAAACGAATCTGCTCCCTGGTGAGCGAGGTACCTGAGCTGGATACCGCATTGCACATCCCCGCTTGATGCATGCTAATGACGTCCGTATATCCTTCGCACAAGAGGCACTCGTCGAGCTTTATGATCTCGCCTTTTGCATAAAAGAGTCCATAGAGAATCTCACTTTTATTGTAAATCGAACTTTCCGGAGAATTGAAATATTTAGCGATTTTTTTGTCATTCAACAAGGTTCTCCCCCCAAATCCAAGCACCCTTCCAGAGGCACTATGAATGGGAAAAATCACCCGCCCTTTGAAAAAATCGAATTTTCGACCGTCCCGCTCTTTGCTCAACCCGACCTTGTCCAAATATTCAAATTTATAGCCCTTTTCCAATGCCGCATCGGTTAAATCTGATCCCGTATTTAGGCAATAACCCAATTGAAATTTATCGATGGTTTCCTGGGTAAAACCCCGCTGACGGAAATACGACAAGCCGATCGATTTTCCTTCGTCGGTTTGGTTCATCGAACTCACAAAATGATTTTTAGCAAATTCATTGATGATGAACAGCGCATCTTTTTCATTTGCCGCGGCAAGTTCCTCGGCGGTGGGTTCACGATCCACCGGTATTGCGATGTTGTATTTATTCGCCAACCACCGCAGGGCCTCTGGATAAGAGTAATGTTCTTTCTCCATTAAAAAAGTAACCACCGATCCCCCCTTACCCGTGGAAAAGCACTTGAAAATCTGTTTTGCGGGGGAAACCATGAACGAAGGCGTCTTTTCATTGGTGAAAGGACTTAACCCTTTGAGGTTGGATCCCGAGCGTTTTAACTGAACGAATTCCCCAATCACCTCTTCAATGCGTGAAGCGGACATGATTTCATCGATAATATGCCCTGGGATTTTACTCATCGATGCTCTATAATGATTTTATCGTCGACCACCTTCCCGAGCGTATCGTACGTTGTCCAACGCCCGACTTGCTCGTCGTTTAAGTATTCGCCGCGGTAATGAATCCTACCGTTCGGATATTTTACGATGCTGAAACCGTTTCTTTTGCCATGGCTGTATTCTGTCATGGACAAAACAAGTCCCCGTTCTGAATAAAACTCCCATTTACCATCACGTTGCTGCAAGGAATCCAAGGATCCCCGAAATTTAAGTTGTTTCCTGCCGGGATACCATTCCGAATACTGACCGTCCTTAATCTCAACCAACTTTTCTTGCTGGGCAGGGATTTTATCCGTTTTTTCGGTGCAGCCAACCATGACGGCGACCCCAAATAAGCACAATAAGGTATATTTCATTTTTTTCGATGCATTGTGTAATCAACTAAACCCATCAGAGCCTTTTTCGCTTCATTGTTTTCGAAGGATTCCAGCAGGCTTTTCGCTTTTTCTCCGTATTCCAACATCCGAGCCTGAGCGTACTCCAAACCACCTGAAGCCTTGACCATTTCTATTGCATGGCGTATGTGCTTTTCATCATCGTAGCGGTTTTTTAAAATCGTTTTTAGAGCGCGACGATCGGAGTCCGAGGAGTGGTTAATCGCGTAGATCAGTGGTAAGGTAAGTTTCTGCTCTCGAATATCGTTTCCCGTTGGCTTTCCTATTTCAACCGAAGAACCGTAATCAAAAATATCGTCTTTAATTTGAAAAGCCATGCCGACGTATTCGCCGAATAAACGCATCGTTTCCCGATGCTCCACAACGCCCGCTGCGAGGCATCCAGCTTCACAACACGTTGAAATCAAGGAGGCCGTTTTTTTTCGTATCACCTCGAAATACACCTCCTCCGTGATGTCCAATTTTCGTGCTTTCTCAATTTGCAACAATTCTCCTTCGGACATTTCCCGCACAGCCCTTGCTATCACCGCAAGCAGGTCGGTATTCTCCGTTTCCAAGGACAGCAGTAAGATTTTAGAAAGCATGTAATCTCCTACCAAAACCGCAATTTTGTTTTTCCACAGGGCGTTGACCGAAAAATAACCCCTCCGTTCGTTGGCGTCGTCCACCACATCGTCGTGAACGAGCGTCGCCGTGTGCAACAATTCCACCAAGGAAGCAGCATCAAGCGTTTTTTGATTGGTATCGGCAAACAAACGGCACGATAAAAACACGAAAATAGGTCGTACCTGCTTGCCTTTCCGTTTGACTAAATAGTGTGTGACCTTGTCCAACAGCGGCACTTCCGACTTCATCGTTTTTGAAAAATGCCGTTCGAAAGCTTGTAAATCCTCTAAAACCGGTTGTATGATTTGGTCTGCAGTCATGGGTGGGTTTTCTTAAAGTAAAGCTTGGCGTTTCAATAAATAACGCAACAGTACCTCATGGTACCCGTCCTCAATGGCCAGCGGCACAAAATCAATGGCCAAATCACCGCATTTCATGGTGAGTTCTTTCATGCCTTTTTGGTATGCCTCCTGGTAGAACTTTTTAAATTCATTGGGCAATATCCTCAACTCTTCTCCGGTCTCCATGTCCACTAAAACATAAGGGCGCTGTTCTAGTTCAAAGTTCTCCTCGAATTTTTTACTAAAAAGGTGGAACAAAACGACTTCGTGGCGTTGATGTTTTAGGTGGTTCAATGCATTCACCAAGGCCTCTTGATCTTCTTTGGTCGACCAAAAATCCGTAAAGACCATCACTAAACCTCGACGGGGAATAATTTCAGCAACCTCATTCAGTACCTTTGCTAAATGGGTGTCGGATTCTTTGGATGCTTGGTATTTCGAAAAGTATTTCTCCATTTCAGCGTAAACAAAACGCTGGTGTGCAGGCGAGGAATGCGAAGCTGTTTGCAGTAAAATCTCTTCATGAAACAGCGTAACACCGTAAGCATCCCGTTGCCGTTTCAACAATTCCATCAAACTGGCCGCAGCATAGACCGCATGCATCAATTTATGTTCTTGCTGGTCTGATGGAAAAAACATGGAAGGCGAACAATCGATGACCATTTGGCACCGCAGGTTGGTCTCCTCTTCGTATTTTTTCGTGTACAAGCGATCGCTTCGTCCGTACAATTTCCAATCGATGTGACGGGTTGATTCCCCGGGATTGTAAATCCGATGTTCGGCAAATTCTACCGAAAAACCGTGGAAAGGACTTTTATGCATTCCCGTAATAAAACCCTCGACTACTTGACGCGCAAGTAATTCCAGATTCCCAAACTCCACCAACTTCGTACGGTCCATTTACGATTTTTTACGAAGGTAAGAAAAATTGGTATCTTCGTTGTGAGGAGCAACGTTCGTTGAGAATGCAGCGTCTAAAAATCTGTTAAAATATTCATTATGAAAAAATTAGTTACCCTTTGCTTTTTAACGGTTTTATCGTTGTCAGCATTCGCCCAGTCCGGCTATGTATTGACAGGACTAAACCTCATGCCGAATACGGTTACAACGCGTTGCGACACCGCCATTAATCTTGGTTTTTATGCGCAATCCGCCCCGAACAATGCGCAATCCTCTTACACCTTACCATGGATTATGACGGGGAATAATTTCACCGCTTCTCAATTTCAGTTCATCGTCAATTGGGGTGATGGAGCCTCGAATACGTTTAACGGGGGCGTTTCCAATACCGGGGTGGTCATTCCTGTACAACCGACTCCACAGCACACGTATCCTGGTCCAGGAAACTACACTGTTACCGTGAATATCATGAATTTTAACAACCAAACGTGGGTCAGCGACTCGGTGGTTTTAACGCTTGGATCTTGCCAATTGCCCATTTATTCGTTGGTTCAAGTGGATTGCAACAACGACGGAACGGTTGATTCCTCACTCAACAACGTGCCGGTTCCGCTGGTGATTTCCGGTTCTGGACAAACTTACACCGGGATTATGGTGAATAATTTCTACCAATTTACCGGCATAGAGCCCGGTTTGTACACCCTCGGAATTGATCCTGCATGGTTGGCGGCCAACAACTACGTCATCGATAACATCCAGGGGCCTCCCGCCTTAACGGCCGGTGGTGGTGCACAAACCGTGGTCATTACCCTGAATTGCGGGAACGGTGGTGCGAACCTCAGCCCCATGTGTTTGAACGGCCAAATATTCTGCGATCAAAACAACGACGGTCAGTTCAACGGGAACGATACGCCCATCAGCAATGCGCCGGTGGTTATCAACTACGGCAGCGGATCCATGATCGCATACACCAACCTTCAAGGAAACTACAGCGCCACGTATAACGCCGTTCAAAATGCCCTAACCACGGTTTCTCTCAACGGAAATTGGTTGAGCCAACACGGCTTCCCTGCCAACTTGATGATGGATACGGTCATGAACATGCCTTGCAACGCCGGAGCTGTTCCGCCCAACGTTTCTTTTCCTTTGAACTGTGGAGCCAACAACGGCAATCCCAATTGCTACTCGGGATATCTGTTTTGCGATGCGAACAACAACGGTGTAATGGATGCCGGGGAATTGGCGCTTGGCAATGCCCCTGTTACCCTTACCGCTACCCCTCCCAACAACGTTAATTCAATAGTGGTATTTACCGATTCCACCGGATATTTCACGTATTGCGGTCCCTTGGCCAATGCCAATTTTGTCTTGGCAACGGTAAACCAAAATTACTTGTCCTATTTGGGATATACCGCCAATTTTGGGGTAGTTACCATCCCCGCTAATCAAACCGGAAACCTTCCTGTCAACTGCGGAGGAGGAGCTGGAAACGGATGCGCGAACTTATGGACCACCGTAACGCCATGGATTGGTTATTACCAAAATACCACCGCCTCCATCAAATTGAATTGGGGGAATTATGGACCAAGCTCCTCGGGAACCTATACCTTAACGTTCACGTTTCCTGCGGGAGTTACCGTAAATACAGCCTCCATCAACACTCCCGGCTATACCCTAGCAGGAAATACGATTACTTGGAATTTACCGAACGCATGGAGCGGATATAACACCACCGATATCATCACTTTCAACATTCCCGGAGGACTTCTCAACGGTGCGAACCATTATTTCACCAGCACGATAACGCCTACAGGAAACGTACAAGACTGCAACCCTCAAAACAACAACGGCGCCTTGCTGCAAGTACTTGGAAATGCCTACGACCCGAACGATAAAAACGTGCTGAAACCGGCATTCTATCACAACAACAACCTTTTTGCAACCGACGAAATAGAATCAGGAGTTCAAGACGTGTTGACCTATACCATACGTTTTCAGAACACGGGAAATGCACCCGCCCAAAATGTGGTGGTTGTGGACACCTTAGATACCGACCTTGATTGGACTTCATTGAATGTGATTTACAGTTCACACAACATGCAAGTAGTTAATATGGGCAACGGAATACTGCACTTTGAATTCAACGGAATCTGGTTGCCCGATTCAACCACCAACGAGCCCGAAAGCCACGGTGAATTCATGTACCGAATTCAAGAGAGCTCCAACAATGACAATGCTGAAATCACCAATACAGCACATATCTTTTTCGATTGGAATCCTGCCATCGTCACCAACACCACTTACAACATCAACGTGTGGTTAGAGGGTGTCGATGAATTGTCACAAAAAATAAAGGTATATCCTAACCCCGCTTCCAACTTGTTGAATGTGGATGTGAAAGAGGCTTTTGAGTATGAAATCCTTGACCTCAACGGTCGCAGTATCCAAAAGGGCACCGATGGGTCCACGGGACAAATCTCCCTCGAAAACATTAGTACTGGCACCTATGTGCTACGCTTGAACGTGGGAGGTACCTCGTACATGTCAAAACTGATCAAACGTTAAGTTTCTGCCCCTCCAAGAAAAGGCCTTCGGGCCTTTTTTTTATGTTAATTACCGCCCTTTTGTTTGGTTTGGCTGTAACCTGCAGCTACCAGCAAATCGAACACCTTTTGTTTAAAACTTCCCTGGATGAGGATTTCTCCGTCTTTTGCTGAACCACCTACTCCGCATTTGGACTTGAGCATTTTACCCAATTCTTTGAGGTCATCATCGCTGCCAACAAATCCCTCCACAAGGGTTACTTCTTTCCCCGCCCGCTGCTTTCGATCGATGGAAACGTACAATTTTTGTTGGTTGGGTAACAAGGTCGTCGCTTGTTCCTCAGAAGCTTCTTCGTAATGGAAATTGGGATTCGTCGAATACACGACGTTGATGCGCTGCTTGTTTTTTTTGTTCATGCTTACATATCTGAAGGTCCGCTCTCTTGACCCCCCTTCGGTTTGGTCATTTCAAGTTTACCAAATTTATACGAAACGTTGATGTAGAACCTTCGGGTGAGCCATTTAAATTCGATGTCTTGGCTGATGGTCGGTTGACGAAGGTAGGCGTAAAATCCTTGACGGTTCAATACATCTGTGACTTTACACCCCAAGCTCCAGTGCTCACCGAGCCTTTTGTCGAATGCCAGGTCCAATGCACCTCGCCGTTGAGCCGTTCCAAGGATGGTAATTCTAGGGGCAATGTAATTCACATTCAGCTGAAAGGTTGCGGTTTTTTTCCAAAAATCTACCGAAGTATTCAGCTTAACACTCCCGTTGAGGCCCGACCGGTTCCAACTGGTTGTTTCCGTTACATATTTGATGTAATTCACGTTGGAGGACAAGGTAGCACGATACCACGCAGTTGGTTTATAACTGAAAACCAACTCTGTTCCCAGACTGTGGGAGGTGTTCAAATTGATAAAGGTTTGCACAGAGGCATTGTTTTCACTGAACAAGCGAATGCGCGAAATCATATCCGTAGTGCGACGGTAAAATAAACTGGCCGAAAAATTGACTTTTTTGGCCTCTTGGGTATAACTTAAGTCGTACGAGTCGATGAATTCGGGTTGCAGGTAAGGGTTTCCACGTTGCAAATTCAAGGGGTCGGCATACGAAGTGAATGGATTCAAATCCGAGCTAGAAGCGCGTGTGATTCTGCGGCTGTACGAAAGACCCAATTCAGAACCTTGTTTGACAACATAACGAATGTGCGCCGATGGAAAAAAATTAAAATACTTGTTAACGATGCGGTTGGTATCCGAAATTAAATTGGGGATTTGATAGGCCTGCTCGAGACGGACCCCGAATTGGTATTTGAATTTTTTGAATTGATGGGCGATGATTCCGTAAACGCTGAAAATCTGTTCGTCGTAATGGTACAAGAAATTGGAGAGCGTGTCTTCTTCAAAGATATTCGTCAAGGAATCCATGGTCTCTGAATAGGTGTCTACCTCTTGATGTCGCACGATTCCTTTTGCGCCGAATTCCGTCCTCAAGGAAAGATCCGGCCACAAATACACCCCATCGGTTTGCAAGGTGCTTACCCGAACGCTTTCGTCGTTGCTTAAGCGTTGGCGAAGCGGTGAACGAGTAGCCAACTTTACCGTATCCAAGGTGTAATAGATTTGATCGTAAAATCCTTTAATGTAATCCGCACCCATGGAGTGCGTGCCGTCTACCGTCAAATATCCTCGATTACTTTTAAAGTTTTGGCGAAAGTTTACGTTAAATTCTGCATTTTTCTGATTGCTTGGATCGTAGGAAGTCCTTCGCCACAATCCTGTTGCCGTTGCATTACCCATAGCATCTTCGTCAAACCGAGTATTCCACAAATCCCCCGTTCGGTCTCTTCGACCCAATGAACCCGTCGAGGAAAAAGTTAAACTGCGGTTGTGTTTGAGCGTTACATCAAATCCTAAACGAAAGGTATGACCAGCGTTGAGATCTGTTCCTTGACGGTTCTGATCCAATACACTGACCGAATCGTTGGGAAGCAATTGACGGCTGTACATGAAATTGTTGCGGTAACCGTCGAGGTAACGACCATTGTACGAAACAAAGGTGTTAAAAATAGCATTTCGATAGCTCAACGAAAGGCTTTCATCGGCAACGTTGCCGCCTCGGAAGTTGCCGCTGCCCAAATTTGCTGTAACCAGACCGTTAAACCCTTTGAGCTTGTTTTTTTTAAGCACGATGTTGATGATCCCCGAACTTCCATCGGGATCGTACTTCGCAGAGGGATTGGTTACAATTTCAATCCGCTCGATGGACCCCGCGGGCAATGCATCAAGCAAGGTCTTACCGTTCGAACCGGTCAGGGAACTGGGCTTACCATCGATCAGAATATTCACCGAACCTTCTCCTCGCAGTAGGATCCTACCGTCTTGGTCCAAATCTATGGAAGGCAAATTTTTGAGTACGTCGTTGGCGGTTCCACCTCGCAAGGTCAAGTCTTGTCCAACGTTGTACACCTTTTTATCGATTCCGCTGCGTAAAATATCCTGCTTCCCTTGAACCACCACCTCATCCACCACACGTTGGTTATTGACCAACATGACCAACTCCCCTAAATTCACCAAGCGAAGCTCTTTGGTCGGCAATATGTCGTTGAACCACAAGGTGTCATAACCTGCGAACGTGATTTGCACTATCATGGGCAAAAAAGGCAAACCCTCCAGGTTAAACTTGCCCTCGCTGTCGGTGAATTGACCGCCCAACACAGAACTATCTTTGGCTTTAAGCACTTTTACTTTAGCGTATTCAATCGCATTTTTGGTTTTTTGATCCACCAATTTTCCAAGAACCACCCCTTCGCCTTGGCTACGTTGCGAAAAAAAGACAAAAGAAAAGCACAGTAGCAGGTAAAACAAGGAGAATTTCATGGCGCAAAGGTACGTTTTTACCCGTAAAAAGCCACTTGTCTTCTTGGGCCTTGGCCACGGTTACCAGCTTATTTTATCTTTTTAACAACTATTGGTGGAGGAAAATCAGAGTTCACCTTGTTTTTGAAGCTTACTTAGTGTATTTTTGACACAAACACAATTCCATCCAATGGCTAAAAAAACAAAAGATACCGAAACCTTTAGCAACTTCAACGTTGTGGTATTCGGTGGCGACGGCGATTTAGCCTTTCGCAAAATTTATCCTGCCATGTTTCACCGCATGTTAGACGGTCAAATCAACGATCAATTTAACATCGTTGGAATCACACGAAAAACCCCTGAAATTGCGACACTTGATGCTAAGGTTCGTCAATTTTTACTCACCATTGACGACCAACCGGCGACCGACGAACAATGGAATAAATTTCACCAAAAAATCACGTGGATTCAAGCAGAAAAACCTGACGTATCCTCCTACGCTGAGCTAACGTCGTTTTTAAACCGTTTCCCAGAATTCGACTCCATTTTTTATTTTTCCACGCCATCATCCGCTTTTGGTCCCATTTCAACAACGCTGAAAACCTGCGGTTTAATCAATGAGCGCAGCAAGGTGGTTTTAGAAAAACCGCTTGGAAACAGCCTTGCTTCATCAAACCAAATCAACATCGAAATTACCCAAGCCTTTGCCGAACATCAAGTGTACCGAATCGACCATTACTTGGGAAAGGAAACCGTACAAAACCTGATGGTCCTTCGATTTGCGAACAACCTATTCCAAAGAACATGGGACTCCATTAGCATTGACAACATTCAAATTACCGTTTCGGAAAGCTTGGGCGTAGAACAAAGAGCGGTGTACTACGACCAAAGCGGAGCCTTGCTGGACATGGTGCAAAACCACTTATTACAACTCTTGTGTTTGGTAGCGATGGAACCCCCACACGTCTTAGAAGCAGACGAAGTTCGGAACGAAAAACTGAAAGTACTGAAAGCGCTTCGTCCCATGACCAAAGAATCTGCGCTTACGGATACCGTCAAAGGACAATACACCCGAGGCAACGTTCAAGGAACCCAAGTGAATTCGTACTTGGAAGATATCGGGGCCTACCAATCGAAAACGGAGACTTTCGTGGCGTTGAAAACGTACATCGACAATTTCCGATGGAAAAACGTTCCCTTTTACCTCAGGACGGGCAAACGAATGAAAAAACGGTATTCAGAAATCGTAATTAATTTCAAGGAAATCGCCCACAATATTTTCCCCGCGAAGGAAAAACTCAACAACAATAAACTCATCATTCGCTTGCAGCCGGAAGAGCGCATTGAATTGATTCAAATGACCAAAATTCCGGGACCGGGTGGATACCGTTATAAACCGATCGCCCTTAGTCTAGATTACATGGATTCGTTCAAAGAACGCCTTCCCGAAGCCTACGAACGCTTGCTGATCGATGTTATTCGAGGCAATCAAACCTTGTTCATGCGTCAAGACGAATTGCAGGCGGCATGGCAATGGATTGAAACCGTAACCGACAGCTGGAAGCAAAGCCAGCAAACCAATGTTTTGTACGAAGCAGGTACTTGGGGACCCGGCGACAGCATTTTAGACCCTGGAACGTCTTGGATCACGAAGTCATGGAGGGATTGATGCATTTTGCGAACCGCGAGTCGGCTGTTCAAGCATTGTACGAGCGAATGGAATCCATTATCCATGAAACATGCCGCTCCCAAGGTTCGGCAAGTGTTTTGCTTTCCGGAGGAAGTACTCCCCTTCCGGTGTATGAAAAACTTTTTCAATCCACCCAGGATTTTAGCCAAACACACTTCGGATTGGTCGACGATCGTTTTGTACCCATAGACCACCCTTCCTCGAACGAAGGCAACCTTCGCAACCTGTTCAAGCATCGAACGGATGTTCACTTCGTCGGTATGGTAAGTGATCCCGAAAACTACGCAGGTAGCATTGAACATTGCGCCGCAGATTATCAACCATTTCACCACGGAACCATGGCCATTTTGGGCATGGGCAACGACGGGCATTTTGCCTCTTTGTTCCCTTCAGATGAACCCTCAATGGAGGGATTAAACGCTAAGGATCTTGGGATAATTGGTACAAACGCCCCAAGCGAGCCACGACAGCGCATCTCCACCAACCTTCCTTTTTTATTCAGTTTTCAGCACCGGATTCTTTTCATTACCGGGGAAGATAAGCTCGTTAAACTTGAGCAATCCAAACAGGAGCTTACGCCCATTGCATATATCTTTGATGAATTGACTGAAATATATTACGCACCATGAAATTGAATTCCACCCTTAACGAAGTTACCGAACGGATTACCGAACGCGGTAAAACGCTGCGAAAGGCTTATTTGGAACAAATGGAACAAGCACGCTATGATGGGGTCGCAAGATCATCCATGAGCTGTGGAAATTTGGCGCATGCCTATGCCGGATGTTCCTCCAAAGAAAAAAACGCTCTTGCCAAAAACGATCAAAAGAACCTAGGCATCTTGACTGCCTACAACGATATGCTTTCTGCCCACAAGGTTTACGAAGACTATCCAAAACAACTGCGCTCCTATGCATTGAAGCACGATGCGGTGGCGCAAGTAGCTGGAGCGGTTCCTGCCATGTGCGATGGAGTTACCCAAGGACAAGCAGGAATGGACTTATCGCTGTTTTCACGGGACGTTATAGCGATGTCGGCAATTGTTGGATTATCGCACAACGTCTTCGACGCCGTTCTTTGCTTGGGAATTTGCGATAAAATCGTGCCGGGATTGCTCATGGGAAGTTTGCGTTTTGGTCATTTACCCACCGTTTTTGTTCCAGGGGGGCCCATGCCAAGTGGCATTTCGAACGATGAAAAATCGCGCATTCGACAGCTCTACGCGGAAGGTAAAATAGGCAGGGAAGAATTGCTCAAAGGAGAGTCTGATTCCTACCATTCGCCAGGAACATGTACCTTTTACGGGACAGCGAACAGCAACCAAATGCTCATGGAAATCATGGGATTACAGCTACCGGGCTCAAGCTTTGTCAACCCTGGAACGGAACTCCGAGATTTACTCAACGAGGAAGCTGTACGTGTGGCCGCAGAAAATGCACGAAACGGGAACAACCTGTTGAAAGACATTGTCAACGAAAAATGCATCGTTAATGCAATCGTGGGCTTATTGGCTACCGGTGGATCCACTAACCACACCATTCACCTCATCGCAATGGCCCGATCTGCAGGAATATTGATCAACTGGGACGATATGTCGGATTTGTCGAAGGTGGTTCCTCTGATTGCCCGATTGTATCCCAACGGTGCTGCCGATGTCAATCATTTTCACGCTTCTGGAGGCATGGGATTCGTAATTCACACCCTATTAGATTCGGGATTATTGCACGAGGACGTAACTACCGTTTTGGGGCAAGGATTAGCGCAATTTACTCAAGAACCCTTCATTCAGGAGGGCACCTTGGCTTGGAGACCTGGAGCTACAACTTCCCTCAACGAAAGCATTCTTCGTCCTGCTACGAATCCGTTCTCCGAGGACGGGGGCATTCGAATCATCACGGGAAATATTGGACGAAGCGTTGTAAAAACGGCTGCGGTTTCCGAGGAACACATGATTATTCAAGCCGAAGCCCTGGTATTTCAAGAACAAAAAGATTTGATAACGGCATTTAAGAACAACGAACTCAACCGCGATTTTATCGCCGTTTTACCGTATCAAGGCCCTTCGCACAAGGGCATGCCAGAATTACATCAATTGACTCCTACCCTAACCGTACTTCAGAAAAAAGGGTACCGTGTGGCACTGGTAACGGACGGAAGGATGAGTGGCGCATCAGGGAAAGTTCCTGCCGCCATTCACATGAGTCCGGAAGCGGCCAAAGGAGGAGCTATCGGAAAGATTAAAACCGGGGACTTGCTGACCCTCGACTGCGTCAATGGGACCTTAGAATGCCATGCCAAGGACTTTGAACAAAGAACTTTTACCGGTGCAATGAACGAGGACCAAAAAGGGATTGGAAGGGAGTACTTCAAGGTGTTCCGTCAAAACGTAACCGACTCAGAAGAAGGCGCTTGTACTTTATTCTAAGAGGAAGTTCGTAGGGACGTCACGATGGAAATCGTC
The DNA here is from genome assembly GCA_947500875.1 of Flavobacteriales bacterium. Lineage (GTDB taxonomy): Bacteria > Bacteroidota > Bacteroidia > Flavobacteriales_D > Crocinitomicaceae > UBA952. The sequence goes on from CANMUN010000023.1 coordinate 22,586, forward strand.
AAGGTAACGAGAATTACCAAGAGCGAATGAACCGTTTCGATGTGATAAAAAGGTGCTACCACCATTTTGAAACCGATAAAAGCTAAAATAAACGCGATTCCGTACTTCAGCTTACTGAATTTATCCAAGGAATTGGCCAACAAGAAATACATGGATCGCAGACCAAAAATGGCGAAAATATTCGAAGAATACAGGATGAAAGGGTCGTCCGGTGCAATAGAGAAAATCGCCGGAACGCTATCAATCGCGAAGAGCAAATCGGTGGTTTCAATGATGAATAACACCATAAACAAGCGAGTAAAGAACAGTTTCCCATTCCTTCGAAGCCAAAACTGATCGCTATCGTCCTTGGTTAAAACTTTGAAATATTTACGGATAAATTTGGCCCCAAACGATTGATTAAAATCCGTGGCTTCCTCCTTTTCCTTCACAAAAAGCGCCTTCAAACCTCCGTAAAGCAGGATCATACCAAAAACCGTAATAACGGCATTGATTTGATAGAACCCATTCACACCCTCGCTGTGGGGGGGATTCACGAATTTCCAAAACGGTGGGATGTAGGTTAGTTGGATCAGCCATGTGCCGGTGAAGATGAAAATGGCGCGAAGTACCATGGCCCCCAAAATTCCCCACAGCAATATCTTGTGTTGTGCTTTTCCGGTTACTTTGAAAAACTTAAAGACCAGCAAGAAAACAAACAAATTATCCACGGAAAGGGACTGTTCTATCCAATACGCCGATTGAAATTGGGTGAATTTTTCAAAACCCTTCTCGAAATAAACAAATGCACTGAACAGCATCGCCGTTCCTATCCATACCGCTGTCCAGCGAAGCGCGTTCTTATTTCCATCCGAATCCGTGGAAATCCTGAACAAGGATCGAATGTCCAACAGCATCAAGGCCGTTACCACTAGCGCAAAAACTAAAACCAATAATTGATTGGGGTCCATGGGGACAAAAGTACGCAACATAAGCCTTGGCTCAACGGGAAATTTTGTAATTTTAACAGGTCAATGCACTATCAAGTCCAACCGTTTTCCGATTTGACCAATCAGAGCGTCTATGAAATGCTACAACTTCGAAGCGAAGTGTTTGTGGTGGAGCAAACATGCATCTACCAAGACATGGACAACCAAGACCTCCAAGCCTTGCACGTGTTAGGTATCGAAAACGAACGCATCCGAGCATATGCTCGGATATTAACCCAGTCAAAATTAACAGGAGAAGTATCCATAGGGCGCGTTATTGTTGCACCCTCGCTCCGAGGAACGGGAGAAGGGCACCGCTTAATGACCTACTGCATGACCTATGTGCAACAACACTTTAATAACCCTTGCGTGCGCATTTCGGCCCAATCCCATTTAGTTGAATTTTACGCCGCTCACGGATTCACTTCTACTGGAAACCATTACCTCGAAGACGGAATACCCCATTGTGAAATGCTTTACACCCCATAATACCATGAAAAAAGCCCTTATCCTTGGAAGCGCAGCGCTTCTTTTGACTGCGTGTAAACCTGCTGAAACTGTAACCTGGGAAGAGCCTAAACCGGCTAGGAATTACAGCACGGTCTCCTTAGAACTCATGGATCGTTCGGTTGGTCCTCAAGAGGATTTCTTTGCGTTTTGCAATGGAACCTGGGTAAAAAACACTCAAATCCCACCCACCGAGTCGCGATGGGGAAGTTTTAACGAATTGGAGAAATCAAACAACGAAAAATTAACGGCCATTCTGGAGAACTTTAACGCTAATCCCGGCGAAAAAGGAAGCATGGAGCAGCAATTGGGTGCCTATTACCAAGCGTTCATCAACATGAAGCGCCGAGATTCGATGGGCATCGCACCGGTATTACCGCTTCTCAAAGAAATCAGCAACATCAACCGAAAAGATTTCATTGTACAACGGATAGCAGAACAACACCGAGAGGGCATCGGAAGTTCCTTCAGCTTTGGCATTGGTCAAGACCTCAAGAACAACGAGATCAACATCACCTACATGGGGCAAGGCGGACTAGGACTACCGAACCGGGATTACTATTTCAAAGAAAACAAAAAGGACCTCTTGGAAGCATATCAAATCCACGTTGCCAAGTGTTTCGAGATGGTGGGTCACACGGCGCTAGATGCTGGTAAAATGGCGGCCAACGTAGTAGGCTTAGAAATCAAATTGGCCGATTCTATGCTTACCCCGGCTCAACAAAGGATTCCTGAATTGACCTACAATAAATTGTCGTTCAAAGAGGCCAGTGAGCTCCTCGGCACCTTCGACTTTCGTTATTACCTCTCCATCCTCGGAGCCTCAACTCCCGATAGCCTCGTGGTATCCCATCCTCCGTTTTTAATGCGTTTTGCGAGCTTGCTAGAAAGCGAACCGTTGGCGGTTTGGAAAGACTATTTGCAATGGAAAACACTCAACCACTACGCGGGGTCGTTGAACCAAGCCATGGTGGACTTAAACTTTAGCTTTTACGGCAAAACCTTGCGTGGTAAGAAGGAACAAAAACCGCTAAACGAACAGGCGATCGATGAAATCACCAACCTTGAAATCGGTGAATTGCTGGGGAAGGCATTCGTGGAACAGCACTTCTCTGCGGAAGCACAACAGCGCGTCAACACGATGGTGGACAATTTACTACTCGTATTCCGCAAGCGCATTCAAGCCTTAGAATGGATGAGCGCCACCACCAAGGTTCAGGCAGAGCGTAAATTGGATGCCATAGGGCGCAAACTCGGATTTCCGAACCAGTGGGAGGATTATTCCTCGATTGACCTAAAAGCCAACGATTATTTGGCCAATGTCCGTGCGATGGCCTTGTATTCTACGCAAAAGAATTTGGCGGAACTGAAAAAACCGGTGGACAAAAACAAATGGGGTATGCCGGCTCACATGGTGAATGCGTATTACCACCCATTATTGAACGAAATCGCCTTTCCAGCGGGCATCATGCAGCCGCCATTTTTCGACATGGGAGCGGAAGATGCGGTGAACTACGGACGCATTGGCATGGTGATCGGACATGAGTTCACTCACGGCTTCGACGACATGGGCTCTAAGTTTGCTGCGGACGGCAGTTTCACCAATTGGTGGACGGAAGAGGACCGAAAGGCCTTTGAACAGCGAACGGCCCTTTTGGGTGAAACCTTTGCCGGCTTTTGCCCGATGGAAGGTAACTGCGTGAATGCAGAGTTGACCATGGGAGAAAACATTGCGGATTTAGGAGGCCTTACGATGGCGTATTACGCCTACACCTTAACGGACGAATACCGACGCAACGAAATCCGAGAGGGCTTTACACCGGATCAGCGTTTTTTCATCGCCTACGGACAGCTGTGGAAGATCAAGTATACGGATGCGGAAATGAAGAACCGCTTGGCCACCGACCCGCATTCTCCGGGCATGTACCGCGTGAACGGTCCCTTGAAAAACTGTCCTGAGTTTTTTGAAGCCTTCAAAATCACCGAAGGAAAATCCATGCGCAATGGAAAAGGCAAACTAGCAAAAATTTGGTAAGTATTTGGGGGAAGCGACTTAGGGCTAGAATAAGCAGTCTGGCGTGTTTTCATCCTTCTGCAACAAACCTAGACAAATACCCCCAAATGAGTGCGATTGAGGAAGGTTAATAGCGGTGGTGGATAATTATAACGAAAATTAACATGCAATTGTTTCCAACCAAAGAACTTAAATTCAACCTTGTCAACGACTAAGCCGAAACCCTCGAGAGACTCCAAAGAAGAACTGAAAGATCTGACAATTTAACGTCTCAATTTACCGACAAATCATTCCGCGGAAAAATAAGCGGAAATCAGTTTACGCTTATCTCATCAACCATAGGTAAAGGTGCATTTTGCGTAATGCATGGCCAAATTAATTCCATTGACGGTGCAGTGAAAGTTGAGATACATAAAGCATTTCGGATTTTATTGACTGTTATTTTGTTTTTCCCGATTGTCGGTATTGTTTTAATTCCGATTATGAGATTGCAAAATATATCTCCGGTCATGATATTCGTTGCAATTGGACAAATTACGATGATAAGATTTCTTTTTATTGAACTTACATTTAGATATTTATCAAGAGAAAGCCTAAATAAGTTACGTGACGTTTTGGACGTGGATTGGATTGAAAACTAACTATAACTTAGGTTTTCTTTCCGGAAGACCGACAGAAAACAACCGACAAACGAAATGAAAAAGGTATTTATCAATTACTTTGATCCATGGTGGCAACCCATGCTATTTTTCGGATTGACACTCGTCCTTTTTGTTGTAAGTGAATTTTTCAAGAACAACATATTTGGAGCAATTAGCTTGTTACTCTTCGGAATTGGTTTACTTGGACTCGTAATATCCACCATTTATCAATTAACCAAAAGACGATGGTTCATAGCGATCTTGACAGGACTGCTATTTGGTGGGACCCTTGCAGCTTTTGTGCTTTATGCAGTTTTTCTATTCTTCATAGAGACTATTAACGGAGATAAGTGGGCTGACGATTTAAAAATCCCAACAACCATTCAACTCGACACCCCTATTGACCTGACGATGGGCAACCAAAGGCAAGACAGCGTTTTGGCTTGGACTAAATCAACAACGGATTTTCAACTCTATAATTCATTTCAACCTGGACTTTATGAGTTTGACTTTTGGACGGGTACAATTGAGAGCGGAACCATTTACTTAAAAGCTTTTGAAATAACCCAAGAATATCCTCTCTCTGCAGACAGACTACCCGAGAGTAGTGAAATTAAAGTCTTTAATCCAACGGACCGTGTTGTTAAATTTAGCACAACTTCTCACTTTACCATTTATGAAGGAGACTGGGGTAAGCCCTATGCAGCAAGATTCGAAGTTTGGTTTAAGCCTGAAAACGGCGAACCGGAAAGGAAACTGTTCATGAAAAATTACAAAATAGAAGGATGGCAGCGATAATGGAGGACAGAACCACAACATGAACAGCACCTGCACGAAAGTTGGGCTAAAGACCGAACACCCCTCCAAGATAGCAGGCTGCAAACCGTTAACCCGCCTCAGTTTTCCCTAACAACCTTTGCGATCCATTCACGCTTCACCAACTAGCCCCTCAATTTCCCCCTCAATCCTCCAAATCAAAGCTTTGATAGCTCTTGTCTTTGAAGAGCAATGCTGCTTTTTGCACCACCTCGTTGAGGTCGTTGAAGATTTGGTAGGATTCGCTGTAGCCAAATAAATCCTGGGCGATGTTGGATTTCAAGCGAGTTCGAATCGCATGGCCGCTGACCTTGTACGCTTCTTCGTCCAGGCTTAGTTTCGGGTCTTCTTTTAGCACATAAGCAAAGAAATCGTCCATCCGCGCTTGGTCCATCGTGAAATCTTTGATAAACTTATTGATATCCGGATAAGTTTTCTTTAAGGATTCACGGTTGGTGTTCACGTAATTCAAACTGTACGAATTCACATGCCCTCCTCGGATCAAACTGCTGTAGAAATCCGTAACATCCGTGGTATCCAAGGCCACAAAAACATCGGGCATGATGCCGCCTCCGCCATACACCAAGCGGTTTTTCACCTTCGTGTAGAATTTTAAGGAATCGGGCAATTTTATGGAATCTGCGTGCTGAAACTCCCCATTTAGGTATCGCTGCGTTAGGTCTTTACGATAGGTCTCAACGTCTTGATAAGGCTTTTGGATAAAGCGACCTGTTGGCGTGTAATAACGTGCAATGGTAATACGAAGCTCGCTGCCGTCGGATAACGGCGTTGGTCGTTGCACCAATCCTTTCCCGAAGGTACGTCGTCCAACCACCAATCCTCGGTCCCAATCTTGAATGGCACCGGAAACAATTTCGCTGGCAGACGCCGTGTATTCGTCCGTAAGAACCATCAAGCCCCCCTTCTCCCAAAGTCCTTTTTTCTCCGCAAAAAGGTTGGTACGCGGCTGCGCTCTTCCCACGGAATACACCAACAATTTATCGCCAGCAATGAATTCATCCGCAACTCCTCTTGCTGCGTCCAAGAGTCCGCCACCGTTGCCTTGAAGGTCAAATATCAGGTTTTTCATTCCTTGACTTTTAAGGCTTCTTAAAGCCTGTTGCACCTCCTCCACCGTGGTCCGAGAGAAACTGTTCAGTTTTATATACCCCGTCTCTTTATCGATCATGTACGAAGCATCCACCGAAAAAATGGGAATTTTATCCCGGGTAATGTTGAAATTGAGGGAAGTGCTTTTTTTACGCAACACTTTTACCTGGACCTTTGTGCCCATTTCCCCCATAAGTTTGGTGCGCACCTCGTTGTTTTTCAACCCAACACCCGCAATGGATTTTCCATCGACCTCCACAATTTGATCTCCCGCCTGAATGCCTAACTTTTCACTCGGTCCACCCGGAATGGTCGCTACTACCATCAAGGTATCTTTCATGATTTGAAAACGAATACCTATTCCCACAAAGCTTCCATTGATTTGTGATTGGGCCTCCTGTGCCTCTTCCGCAGGAATGTACGTGGAGTGGGGATCTAATTCCTCCAACAAAGCGACAATCGCCGTTTCGGTGAGTTTTTTGGTATTGACCTCGTCCACATAATTGCGCTCAATCTGCTGAATGACCTCTTTGAATTTTTGACTGGTGGAAATCGTTGCAGGGTCGTATTGTGCGAAAATCACGAAAAAACCGAGAAGAAATGAGGAGAAAATAAGGTGTCGCATGCTGCTTTATTTAATGAAACGTATCCCCCAAAAATAGTAACACTTGAGGTATTAGCGGTATTTTTTTTGAGAATCGAGGCATATATTAGATTTTATTGGCAAATTTGTTTCATGAAACAGCGAAGCCGATTTGGAATGGTTCGAACCGCTCTACGGTACACAGGCATAATCATCGGATTAACGTTGTTTTGTTACCTTTTTCTGTGCTTCGTTTTAGCAGCCATACCTGTAGCTAAAGAAAAAACTAACGACGAACGCTGTATCACGGTTTATTTGTTCAAGGGCGGGGTCCACACCGATTTTATGCTGCCGGTTAACACCCCCACGGAAGATTGGTCCCAGCATTTTCCTTATTCCAACAATAAAGTGTTGGATACCACCTTTCGATGGATCCGCATAGGTTTCGGGGACAAGGCATTTTTTCTCACCTGCCCTACTTGGGGCGACCTCACGTTTTCGAAAGCCGTAAAAGCCATGACCGGATTGAACGGTGCCGCCATTCATGCTTATTATGAATATGAGCTTCCGGTAGACAAACCTACAGCGCGCTTGAGCCTTACCAAAAACCAATACGAACGCCTTTGTACCTACATTAAAAACACGGTTATTTTTCGCGATGGTAAACCGGTTTTGCTGAAATCGGCCGAAGGGACCACCTATGATTACGACCGCTACTACGACGCTCGAGGGACCTACAGCTTAATTTCATCGTGCAATACGTGGGTCAACGAAGGATTAAAAGCCAGCGGACAAAAGGCTTGTTATTGGACCGCTTTCGCCGGAGGGTTATTCTACCAATATGCCAAATAAACTCTTCCTTCTACTTATGCTGTGCTGGTTTCAGGGGCATTCGCAACGCGTTATGCTGTTCGCCAACGGCTATTTAGGGCCTGATAAAGACAAGATTCCACGCAACAATGGCGTAACCATGAAACCTCAGGGATACTGGTATAGCTACGACGACACCTTAGTAAAACGCTTCCATCCCACGGCCGCTCTTTATGTGTCCGGGCACCATCCCATGAGCACCTCCATGCACCGATCCAAAGCGCGTTTTGGGGCTTCGTGGTTGATTTCCAAATGCTTGTGGGTGCGCAGTAAAAAAGGGTTTGGCTTAAACACCCGTCCCAACCCGGAGGGATTCAATATTCGATTTGAAAACGGCAAAATTTGCGGGCAAAACATGCTGAAATTGCTGAACGATTCGCTGCCCAACATAGGACGAAACGACACCTTGGACATTGTTTGCCACAGCATGGGTTACGCTTACGTGTTAGGGATTTTAACCCAAGTTGATACCCTTTTTCATTTGGGTAAAATCTTAATTTTGTCCCCTGAATCACCGCGACAAATGGGCTACGATTGGAACCGTTTTGAAGAAGTTTGGCAATACGGGAGCAACTTGGGCGAAAAAAAGGCGGATTTGATCGTTTTTCAGGACGGAATTGCCCCACAAGCCGCAGTAAAAAATTTGGACCAATTACTTCCCGGAAAAGGAGGAAGAGTATTTGTCCCGAAAAGCGCTCCAAGGGGAACTGTTTGGAGCCATCACTTGTCGAAATTCGATTGGTTTTTCGATATTCGACCGGGAGATTATGGGTATTTCACCCGTTGAATCAAGGTTTTTTTGTTAGTTTTGACCATGCAAGAAGGCGTATCCCTTAAACCCTACAACACATTTGGCATCGATGTCAAGGCACGTCACTTCGCAGCATTCCATTCCTTGCAAGAATTACAGGATTTGCTTCCTACCCTTCGAAACATGCCTTTTCTCATCAGCGGTGGTGGAAGCAACATGCTCTTTACCCAAGATTTTGAGGGGGCGTTTGTACTCAACCGCATGGTTGGAATCCAAGAAGTATTGCGTACCGAAGAAGAGGTCGTGATATCAGCAGGTGCTGGAGAAAACTGGCATCAGTTCGTGCAACATTCCGTTTCTTTGGGGTACGGAGGCCTTGAAAACCTCAGTTTAATTCCGGGTTGCGTGGGCGCATCCCCCATGCAGAACATTGGCGCCTACGGTGTGGAAATCAAAGATGTTTTCGAATACGTGGACGCGGTTGAAATTTCAACGGGAACCCTCCGACGCTTCCATCTGGAGGATTGCGCTTTTGGTTACCGTGAGAGCGTTTTTAAACACCAACTCAAAAACCAATACATCATCTGCAGCGTTGCCTTCCGACTTTCCTTGAATCCCAAAGTGAATACCTCCTACGGAGTGATTGAGGCAGAATTGGAACGGATGTCTGTTATTAATCCAAGCATTAAGGACGTAAGTCAGGCGGTAATTAACATCCGAAAGTCCAAATTACCCGACCCAGCGGTCCTCGGAAACGCGGGTAGTTTTTTCAAGAATCCAGTAGTTCCCGAGGCTGTTTTGGATAAAATACGATCAACCTACGAGAAGGTACCCTCTTATCCGGCCGGTGAAGGGAACGTGAAATTAGCTGCAGGCTGGCTTATTGAACAAGCCGGTTGGAAAGGCAAAAGGTTTGGAGCCGTTGGGGTCCACGAATTACAGGCCTTGGTGTTGGTACACTACGGAGGCGGAACCGGGAAAGAGGTGTATGACCTTTCCCAGGCAATCATTGAGGATATTCAACAGAAATTTGGGGTTATCCTCGAGCGGGAAGTGAACATCTATTAATCTTCCTTAAAAATCGCATCCGAAAGGCCTTTATTGACCTCATAGCTGGTAAAAACCAAAACAATCGTTCCCTTCTCGTTCTCTTTGTATTTCTTCTTTTTATCGTTGTTTCGAATGTCGGAAGCCACGCTTTTCGGCATTTTAAATTTCTTAATATCCACGTTAAACGTTAATTTGCTAGGGAGCGCGTATTGCTTGTTATGGTTGTATTCGTAGTCGATGGAAACGGTTCCGCTGCTTTTCGTCGTGAGCACCGTTCGATAAATCAGAGCATCGGTCGGGGAAATGTACACTTTCGCCAAGATAATTTCGCTGTTTTCCGCACTGGGCAAAACGGAAACCAATTTTGTTTTGTGTTCATTGATGGTTTTATCTTCCCCCAAGATCGCCGAATAGGACTTCGTATTGGATAAAAAGCCGGTTAAATCGCTCAATCCCTGTTTGGGTAGAATGGCAATTCCCTTGGATTCTACTTTAAACTTATCGGTCTTTTTATAATAGATGGTGGCATCAGCAATCGGAACCTTGATGAAAGGGATTGCCGCCTTGATTTGAAGCTCGGCCTTATAATCATTCACCGTGTTAATCTTAGCGACCACCGATTGGATCAATGCATCCGCGGTCTGGGCGTTAACGTATCCAAGGCAACTTAAGCCCAACAGGAATAAGAAAATTCTCATGAAGTAATGTCTTTTTTATTAAACCGAACCAAGGTAATGAGCAACAGGCCTGCGATATGCGCCGTAAGAATCACCACGGATTCGATGATTTCTCCCGTAGGAAAAGGATCGTCAAACAAGCTGCGCCAAGCCGCCATGTGGGTGGTGAACATGAAGGGCTTGATGGAATCAAAGACGCTGACATCCAAGGTTCCAATGATCGTGAATAAAATGATGACCGACATGGTCGAAACAATTGGACCCACGCTGTTTTTTGCAAAAGCCGAGAAAGCCATCGCCAAGGTAGCTACCGTCCATAAGGCCAAAAACGCCACCAACAAGGAGGCGCCAAAACGCCAGGCTAAATCCGCCTCTGGAAGAATCAGCAAACCGTTGGAATTCAACACGATCAAGTCGCCTGTGCCAAACATCCACTTGGCAACAAACAAGGATAAAAAACCCAACCACAGGGTCATAATAAACGTGTAAATGGTCGCAGCAATCCACTTAGAAAGTACAATCCCTGTTCGCGAAATAGGCTTGGTAGCCAGCATTCGGATCGTACCAGACGCTTCTTCGCCGGAGAGCAAGTCGCCCGTAACTAAGGCGATGAGTAAAGGAACATGCACAATCAACATCTGCATGATAATGAACGCGATCAGGTTACCGTTAAGAATTTTACCGTTGAAACTGAGGGTTTGCTCGAAGGAGGCGGTAACAAAACCCACGTAGGATTTCCCATCGGCTTTCATCGCAAAAAGTACGATAAAAATGAGCAAGGTCAATGCGCCAATTCCGATGTAGCTCCGGATCTTGGTAGCAATCTTCAACAGTTCGTTGTAGGTGTTTTTCAAGAGCATTATTTCTCGGTCATTTTAATGAAAAAATCTTCCAAACTGCGCTTGGGTATCACCGATTTAAGTCCACAACCGGATTCGACCATGCGTTGGATCATTTCCAACCGTACGTCCTCTAACATTTCGATATGGTAGGTGCTTTTGTACAGCAAACGGGTTATGAGATGGGGATAATGCTGCTGCATCGTTTCCTCAAATTTTGGCGCGTTTTCCACCGTTACCTCTAAATTCAAGCTTTGTTTTTCCAACAGTTCGTGTACCTCGCCCTCTACAATGGTTTTACCTTGGTTAATGATCACCATTCGGTTGGCTATGATCTCAATTTCCGACAACTGATGCGAGGACAATAAAACGGTTTTCTTTTGTTCGTCCCGCAACCGTAAAATTAAGTTTCGTACCTCAATGATGCCCTGTGGATCAAGACCGGTGGTTGGTTCGTCCAGAATGACGATATCGGGATTGTGCAACAAGGTTTGTGCAATGCCCAATCGCTGTTTCATGCCGTGTGAAAAACCCGAAACCTTGTCCTTTTCTCGACCATTGAGCCCCACAAAATCCAACATTTCTTGAATTTGTCTTGGAGCAATGTCTTTGCCGCAAATGCGCGCAAAAATTTCCAAATTACGTTGAGCTGAGAGGTATTTATAGAAGTCCGGTTTTTCAATGATGCACCCCACCCTCGAAAGCACTTCAGAACGGTTTTCATTCAAGGACTTTCCAAAAAAATTAAGGGTTCCACCGCTGGGACGAATCAGGGAGAGCAAGCAGCGAATGGTGGTACTTTTGCCTGCGCCGTTCGGTCCAAGAAAACCAAAAACATCGCCTTCGTTCACGTGGAACGAAACGTCCTTAACCGCCTGAAAAGCGCCAAAATTTTTCTGCAAGTGTTGGACTTCAATGAGGGACATACGGTTAGAACAATGCAAAGGTAGAAAGGTTGACCTAAGAGCCTTTGCATTTTGATTAACTTTGAAAGAAAAATGAAATTTTATCTTCTTTTTGCGGGACTGATTCCATTGCTTGGGCTTGCTCAACCATGGGTGAACAGAACCTACAGCAACCTGTACGACGTCCAAGCTCGATCCATGGTGGAAATGGGCAACGGAAACTTTCTAGTAACAGGAACCCAAGCGTTTTCCAACGGTTTTCTGAGCGTTCACAATGCGACTGGGGCATGCACTGCAACCTATTTTTTAAGCCAATCAGCGCTTTCGAGTTATTCCGATTTCAATCAAATCGTCAAGATGAACGACACCATGGCCATCATCGGTGGCAAAATATCCCTTGCGGGAGGGCCTGGTGAAGTTTGGAAAGGAATAACGGTTGCGGTAAATCAACAAGGAGCCGTGATTTGGATGCTAACCCACGAAGTTTCGAGTCTTACCGATGCCGTGGTTCGCGACATTGAACCTTATAGCGACAGCACGGTCTTGGTCTTGAGTGCTGGCATCGGAACGCCACAAAATACGCTTAGCTTGGTGAAAATTGATGGAAGTGTCCTGTGGACCAAGAACTATGATGTCAACGAAACAGGATTTCAATTGAACGACTTATGCCTTGCCGACTCGAACATGTATGTGTGTGGTACCCTAAACCAAGCTGGAAATTACGCAGGGGTTCTGTTATGCCTGGAAAATTCTGGAAATATCATCGATGGATTAAAGTACAACTTCAACACGCAACCCGATTTTGTTCAACTAATTCGTCAAGGAATGAATTTGGTAGTGGCGAATTGCGGTGCCTCTTCCAGCCAATCCCTGTTAAAAATCGATTTTGCGGGAAATGTCACGGATCATAAATCCTTTACCGCCATGATGGCCACGCCACAAGAGCAAGCACTTAAGCCCTTGTCGAAAATCGACTCAAGCCATTTTTGGTTCTACAATGGAGGAGATTTCGGCTCCTTGGGTTATCAAATGAATGCTTTAAGCATGTTACCATACCAAGTCATTCAACACGTTGGCAACCTTCAAACCATCCTTCAACAGGATACAAGTATTAGGATTTTATCGTCTGGGCCAATTTATGGAATTAAAAGCCAAGAGATAATGCAGAAACACTACGCCTTGACTTCGGCCGATACTTTAGAGGGTTTATTTTCCTTTTGCACCTACCCGAGCAACGAACCACCGACGAATCAAATGGTGCCCGTTAAAATTAATTTTTCGCCTATCCTTAGCCAGGGTAATACGCCTAACCCCCTCAACTATCCTTTCCTTGCCAACGAAGCGTGGAGCAACGAACCCTTTTGCGTTGAAATGCTGGGAGGAATCGAAGAAAGCGCTGTGGTATTCGGGCCCAATCCTTGCGATGAGGTGCTAAAGATTGAAGTTCAATCTCCCTTCGAATATAGCCTATTTAACCTCGATGGAATGATCGTTCAATCGGGACAAACCAACGCAATGGGTTATATTGATACCCATGTTTTACCCAACGGACTCTACCTTTTGATACTAGGCGACAGAGCCTACCGAATTCAGGTGATGCACCGTGAGTAAGGCTCAGCAAAAATTAAGGATTTTTGTCAGGTGTAAGGCTTGTTAAAATAATATTAACTTTGAGACAACCAAAAAGCCTGGAATTCGTTTAGACTACGATGTTTTTTAGGCTGCGAAACCTTCTTGTACCTCTCTAAATTATGAAATCCTTGAAAAAACACCTTATACTCTTCTTACTCATTGGAATTTCAACGTTAGATATGCTAGCGCAAAACCCGACCAATGGATCCTTCACCAACGTCACCGGTAATTCTGTAACTCCAGCAGCATGGACCAATTGCTTGGGGTATGATCCAAGTACCAGTTTTGGTGGGTGGCCTTCGGTGGATGTTCTGGACATTGCCTTTAGTTCCTATTCTGGCACATCGACCGTACCCTGCATTCCTTCCCCCGACGGAGGCTCTTGGGTGGGATTGAGCGATTTACCGATGTACAGCGAGAACGAAGCCATTCAACAAACCGTATCGGGGTTTGTGGTGGGGCAAACCTACACCATTTCCTATTATGCGGCGAATTTTGGTGGGGCACCTTTCGATGACGAAGGATACGTTCGGATGTATTTCAACGGCGTGCAAATTGCTTCGAGCCCTCTCCTACCCTTGCTTGCGAATACTTGGGTTCCCGTATCAGCAACCTTTGTTCCGTCAACCACCAGCGGCGTGCTTCAAATCGATGCTTCCACAACCTCTTTACCTTCTGGAAACGGTTCGTATTTTTCGGTGGATGGATTAACGATTACTTTATCCACTCCCGCGCCATGCAACGCAGGCAATACTGCCCCAGCCTTAAGCCAAGCAACGGCTTGCATATCCGGAACCTTCAATTTAACAAC
>CANMUN010000024.1 GCA_947500875.1 Flavobacteriales bacterium
AACATCATGTCAACGTCCTCAATTGCCAAGCATTTCCAAGAAGCAGAATCCGTATTGAAGCAATTTCAAACGGAAGAAAATTACGCAAAAATCGAGCAGGCCATTGAGTGGATGGCCCAAGCTATTCAAGGCGGTGGTAAGATTATTTCGTGCGGGAATGGAGGTTCCATGTGCGATGCGATGCATTTCGCGGAGGAGCTCAGTGGAAGATACCGAAACAACCGTAAAGCGCTCGCCGCGATTTCCATTTCGGACCCTTCCCATTTAAGCTGTGTGGCCAACGATTATGGCTACGACTTTGTATTCTCTCGCTTCATCGAAGGCTTAGGTAACTCGGGTGATGTGCTGCTCGGGATTTCCACTTCGGGGAACTCAAAAAACGTAATCCATGCCGTGGCCGCAGCCAAAGACCAAGGAATGAAGACAATTGTGCTCACAGGAAAAGATGGCGGTCAATTGGCTTCCTTGGCGGATCTTGAGATTCGTGCACCGCACAGCGCTTACGCCGACCGCGCGCAAGAGATTCACATTAAAGTGATTCATGCTTTTATCGACGGTATTGAACGGAAATTAGGATTGCAATAAGCGCTGAGCCACTCGAGGATCAACACGATATTCCTTCATTAAACTCCTTCTTCGCTTGGCGACTTTGGTTGATTTCTGGATATTCCGGGATTACATGGTCAACTAATGTGACATCATTATAGACCATTAGACATTAAGATTTTGGACGACTGAATATTTAGACGTCTCGACTTTCAATTAGTAGCTCACCCATGATTCCATCGGAATCATATCTATTTGTATTGAGGTTTTCCCAAGATAATGTTCGACCCCATTCGGGGTCGCATAAACATGAGTTTTACATCGATTATTCTATGCGATTCCGATGGAATCAATGAGATTCGTTTTGTATAGCTGCTATAAAGAATTTTAAAACCCTCATATTAAGGTTCGTCCCACTAAGCGAGGATCCACCTTGCACTCCTTAAATATCCTTTTTCTCCGCTTCGCAACAACGTTATAAACGGCATCACGCATCCAACGAGGTAACAACCATCCTAAATACAAAAATCCCCAGTACCATTTTAAGGTCGGAATTAAACGCAGTACAGCACTTGAACGAGCATAAAGATTGCTTCCATTGTAATAGTACACCGTGTCTTCGTTCATCGCATACTCGGGATGCTGCGCTAACCAGTCAAGGGTCGTTTGTTGCTGTTGCGCTGAGAAATAAAGTGCTGGAGCACGCTCTTGGTCGAGGATAAATCGCACCACCCGATTGCACAGAGGACAATCGCCGTCATAAAATAGCACCGGTATATCAGAGGATGTTTCGTACGCCATACCATGAAAATTCTTCGCCGGAAACCAAAGCGATTTCAGCCTCGGGAAAGATCCTTCGAAAATAAGCAAAATCTGACTCCTTGAACGGATATGGTTCGGTGCTCAACAAAACCACTTCCGGCTGGCAGTTTTCCAAGGCATCCAGCATGGGGTACCGCGGTTCATGAACGCAATTTTGATACCCTACCGCCTCCATGTAGGCATTAATGTAGGTTTCTTTCCCCACCACCATGACGGGGTCTTTCCATATCACATAAAGCGCTTTTTTGCCAGCTCCTTGGTTGCTGTACTCCTTGAAATAGCCTTTCCATTGTTCTATAATTTCAGCTCCTTTTTCTCGACAGCCTACGATATCGGCAACGCACGCTAAAAAATCGTACATATCCTCGATGGAATTCACATCGCTCATGTACACGGGGGCTATTTCTCGTAAGCGTTCGATATCCTCCACCCTGTTTTCTTCTTTATTTCCAATAATTAAATCAGGAACTAAATTTTGGATTTTCTCAAAATCAGGAGTTTTGGTGCCGCCTACCCTCGGTTTCGACTGAAACCACGCTTCCGGATAGATGCAAAACTTCGTAATACCAACCACACGTTCTCCAAGACCGAGTGCGAATAGATATTCAGTAATCGAGGGCACCAAGGAAACGATGCGCTGGGGACACTGCGGAACCGAAACTTCCCGCCCCATTTGATCCCTGAACGTTTTCATCAGGCCATGGCCGAAATGATGTCGTAACGCGTTACAATGTGCGATTTCCCTTCTTCCAATTCCACCAACACCGCCGGGGTATCTTTGTTGATCAATTTGCAAAGATCCTCCAAGGATGTCTGGGCTTGCACCACTGGAAAAGGAAGTCCCATCACCGAGGAAATGGAAGCGTCGCGCAATGAAGGTTGATCCACCAACAATTGATACACGTGGCTATCGTTCACCGAACCCACGATTTTACCGTCTTTCATTACGGGTATCTGCGAAATTCCGTAGGTGCGCATTTTAGCAATGGCATGCGAAACCAATTCCTCCGCATAGACCGTAACCAAAGGTTTGTCCTTGTGCTTGGCAACCAATTCACCGGCAGTTAGCACTTTTTCTTCCAAAAATCCCCTCTCGCGCATCCACTCGTCGTTGAAAATCTTACCCACATAGCGGCTCCCGTGGTCGTGAAAAAGTACAACCACCACGTCGTCTTTGGTGAGTTGTCCGCTCAATTGAAGTACCCCTTTGATCGCCGCTCCGGCGGAATTTCCAACGAATATTCCTTCCTCCCTAGCTAATTTACGGGTGTAAACGGCCGCGTCTTTGTCGGTGACTTTTTCGAACAAATCGATCACGTCAAAATCGACATTGGCTGGCAAGATATCTTCCCCGATTCCTTCGGTGATGTACGGATAGATTTCGTTTTCGTCAAATATTCCGGTTTCTTTATATTTCTTGAACACCGAACCGTAGGTGTCAATTCCCCAAATCTTGATGTTGGGATTTTTTTCTTTCAAGTATTTTCCAACCCCCGAAATCGTACCCCCCGTTCCCACTCCTACGACAAAATGAGTGATTTTACCCTCCGTCTGTTCCCAAATTTCTGGTCCTGTTTGCTCGTAATGAGCAATTCTATTGGAAAGGTTGTCGTACTGGTTAACGTACCAGGAATTGGGTATCTCCGTGGCGAGCCTTCGAGAAACGGAATAGTATGAACGCGGATCGGTTGGTTCTACGGCCGTCGGGCACACCACTACTTCCGCTCCTACTGCCCGCAGGATGTCCATTTTTTCCTTCGATTGCTTATCGTTCAGAACACAAATGAGTTTATATCCTTTGATGATGCATGCGAGGGCTAATCCCATTCCGGTGTTACCAGAAGTACCTTCAATGACCGTTCCTCCGGGTTTGATCAATCCTGCTTTTTCTGCATCTTCGACCATTTTAACGGCCATTCGATCCTTGACCGAATTTCCAGGATTGGTGGTTTCCACTTTTGCCAAGACCAATGCGGGAACGTCTTTAGCTAATTGGTTGATTTTAATCAGCGGGGTATTGCCAATGGTCTCGAGCACATTATTAAAAACTCTCATGGGTGTATTTTTCACAAAATTAGCAATAAAAGGAACGCGCAGCCTTTCGTAAAATCAAGGATTTTAGCGTATTTTTGCACATGCAATTTCAACGAAAAGTAGCGGTTTACACCCTCGGGTGCAAATTGAATTTTTCTGAATCTTCCACCTTAGCCAGAAGCTTTGAAGAGGCCGGCTACGCTCGCGTGGACTTCGATGATGCTCCCGATGTGTTTGTTATTAACACCTGCTCTGTTACCGAAAATGCCGATAAAAAATGCAAGCAACTTGTCCGAAAAGCCAAGGAAATTAATCCCAGCGGATACGTGGCCATCGTGGGCTGTTATGCCCAGCTGAAACCCGAAGAGATTGCGAAAATCCCTGGCGTGAACATGGTGTTGGGAGCGAATGAAAAATTTAAACTCGTAGAGGAGGTTGAGGCCAATTTTGGCATGGAGGAACAAGTTGTAAAAAACGAAAGCATCAAACACGCCCTGACCTTTCACCCATCGTTCAGCGCTGGCGACCGAACTCGAAGTTTTTTAAAAGTTCAAGACGGATGCGATTATTTCTGCACTTTCTGCACGATTCCTTTGGCGCGTGGCAAGAGCCGTAACGCTTCTATTGCGGAAACCCTGAATGAAGCCAAGAAATTGGTGGATAGCCCGGTTCGAGAGGTGGTCCTAACTGGGGTGAACATCGGAGATTTTGGTCAAGGGGGTGATGAAACTTTTTTTCAATTGATTCAAGCATTGGATACCCTTGAAGGGATTGATCGATTTAGGATTTCCTCCATTGAGCCCAACTTACTTTCGAATGAAATCATTGATTTTTGCCTGAATCAAAGCCAGCGTTTCATGCCGCACTTTCACATTCCCCTGCAATCGGGAAGTGACCGTATTCTAAAGCTGATGCGCCGAAAATACGACCGAACCCTTTTTCAAAACCGGGTGGAGCACATCAAGGGTATCAATCCAGACTGTTGCATTGGCGTTGACGTAATTGTTGGTTTCCCGGGCGAAAGCGATGATGACTTCCAAGAAACGATGGATTTCTTGCATTCGCTCGACATCTCCTATCTGCATGTCTTTACCTACTCGGAACGGGCTAATACGACCGCGGTTAAATTGGGCGATCCTGTTCCGATGCACGTGAGGAAAGACCGCAGCAAGCAATTGCATTGGCTCAGCGACCGTAAAAAACAACAATTTTACCATTCGCAGTTGGGAAAAAGTAAAACCGTGCTGTTTGAGCAGGAAGAAGACGAGGGTAAAATGTACGGATTTACCGAAAACTACCTGAAAGTGGAAAGAGCTTTTGATGCGAGCTTGGTAAATCAACTTGTCCCCGTTCGTGTCGATCAAATGACCCTGGACCAAACCGTAAAAGCGACTATAGAACAATAATTGAATACGATGAATAGAGTGTATATTACACGAAGAGAAACCTTCAATGCCGCGCACAAATTATGGCAGCCCAATTGGAGCGACGAAAAAAACCAAGAAGTGTTTGGCGCCTGTTCGAATAAAAACTGGCACGGTCACAACTTCACCTTATTCGTTACGGTGAGTGGTGCACCGGACGAAGCAACAGGATTTGTCATGAATCTGAAAGACCTAAGCACGCTGATACGAAGGGAAGTAATCGACCATCTCGACCACAAAAACCTGAATTTGGACGTTCCTTTTTTAACCGGTATAATGGCTTCTACTGAAAACTTAGCCATCGCTATTTGGAATATCCTCTCCCCAAAAATCGCGGGTTTCGGGGCGGAATTGGAAAAAATCAAATTGGTGGAAACGGAAAATAATTTCGTAGAATACTACGGTAATAAAAAACCTTTTTAACTTAATTTCGTTCGAACCTTAAAATACCGTTTTGGAATTCAAAGAACTAACCCAACATTACAAGGCACTTATTGACGGAATTGGAGAAGACTCCAACCGCGAAGGATTGCTTAAAACGCCCGAGCGTGCTGCGAAAGCATTGCAATTCTTAACTCAAGGCTACGAATCCATACCTGATGAGCTTATGGAACAGGCCATTTTTCAAGAGGAATATTCGGAAATGGTCATTGTTAAAGACATCGAAGTGTATTCGTTGTGCGAACATCATTTACTGCCGTTCTTTGGAAAAGCGCATGTCGCCTACATCCCGAGCGGAAAGATTGTTGGCCTGAGTAAAATACCACGAGTAGTGGATGCCTATGCCCGCAGGTTGCAAGTGCAGGAACGTCTTACCATCGAAATACGGGATTGCATTCAACGGACCTTAAACCCCAAGGGTGTGGCAGTAGTTTTGGAATGCAATCACATGTGCATGCAAATGCGCGGGGTGCAGAAGCAAAATTCAAGCACAACGACCAGTGCCTTCACCGGAATTTTTTTGAGCAACGAAGCAACAAGAAAAGAATTTATTAACTTAGCAACAAAATAAAAAAAGCCTTATGCAAGAGTATTCTAACAATTCGTATCAAGCCAGTGTAGCGAGTAATTTCATTCGCTCGGTTTACACCTACATGTTTCTCGCCCTAGCAATTTCCGGGGTGATTGCTTACGCTATTGGAAGCAGTCCCGATACCTTCAACCGATTATTTGTCACTTCAACTGGCGAGATTTCGCTCATGTTTTGGGGCTTGGTTTTTCTTCCGTTAATCCTATCGTTTATCATTCAATGGGGCTTTCAAAGACTTTCTCAGCAAGTACTGCTCCTGCTTTTTGTGCTTTATTCTGCCGCAATGGGATGCACCCTTAGTTCTATTTTCTTAGTGTATGAAATGGGTGCCATTGCCTTTACCTTCTTTGTAGCTTCCGGTGCATTTGCGGGAATGGCCGTATTGGGTTACACAACCAAAACAGACCTCACAAAATTTGGAAGTCTTTTATATATGGTTTTGATAGGAATGATCTTGGCCGGACTACTGAACCTGTTCCTTGGAAGCGGTATGTTGGATTTTATTATCAGCGTAGTGGGAGTCTTTGTTTTTACTGGATTAATCGCCTACCAAATGCAACAATTGAAAAACGTAGCTCAGTCTCCGGAATTCAGCGATGAAAACCGTAGTAAACTTGCGCTCATTGGAGGACTCACCTTGTACATCTTATTCATCAATCTATTTTTAACCTTGCTCCGATTACTTGGAGGAAGGGATTAACCTCTTAATTTTCGAACATGGCAGAAAAATTCTTTGACAAAACCACAGGACCTTTAGCAACTATTTACGTGATTGCTCTTTTATCGATTTTGGCGTTAATCCTCGTTTTTGGTTAATTCACCTCTATTATAAACCAACCCCATGTTGGTTGACGCGCTTTTTTCTTCCTACATCAAATACCGTTTAAAGCGCATCGAGCTTTATCGCGACTACCCTATTGAATGCCAGCGAAAAGTTTGGCTTGATTTATTGCGGAGTGGAAAACATACAGAATACGGTAAGACCTTTGGGTTTGAACGCATTGAATCCTTAAACGATTTCCGTTCCTTAATTCCACTCAACGACTATGATACGTTAGAACCCTACATTACCCGATCGGTTAATGGAGATCGCGATATTCTTTGGCCGGGAATGACCCGTTGGTTTGCCAAAAGTTCCGGAACCACGGGTACGCGAATCAAAACCCTACCGGTAACTCGTGAAAGTTTAGAAAATAACCATTATGCGGGGGGTAAGGATTTGCTGGCTTGTTATCACCACAACGTTCCAAACCGAAAACTCTACTCAAAAAAACACCTCATATTGGGAGGCAGCAACAGCCTACAAACCCTCGAACATCACGCCATCGTTGCAGACCTCTCCGCTATCATCATTGATAATTTACCCTTTTGGACCGAATTCAGGAGGGTACCTGACAAACACATTGTCCTTCATGCCGACTGGGAAGAGAAATTGAATAAGATGGCAAGGGCTAGCCTCAATGAAGACGTTGCCATTCTTGCCGGAGTCCCCAGTTGGATGACCTTATTCGGAAAAAAAGTAATCGAGGCCTCAGGAAAAAATACCTTATCGGAAGTATGGCCCAATCTCGAATTGTACATCCATGGGGGAATGAGTCTAAGCCCCTACAAAGCAGGACTTGATAAACTCATCAGCAAACCTTCCATGAATTTTGTAGAGTCCTACAATGCGTCTGAAGGCTACTTTGGATTGCAAGATGCTTCAGCGAACGAAGGATTACTTCTTTTAACCGATGCTTCGGTGTTTTTCGAGTTCATTCCCATGAGCGAATACCACGGAACTTCATCGCAAAACGTTATTTCCCTGGAGGACGTAACAGTTGGAGTCGAATACGCGCTAGTAATTACCACAAATGCTGGACTTTGGAGGTATATTATTGGCGACACGGTTGTATTCCAATCCACCCTACCCTACCGTTTTAAGGTAAGCGGAAGAACGGCTCATTATATCAATGCATTTGGTGAAAAAGCGGTGGTGATGCATTTTGAACAAGCCATAACGCGCTGGACCGAACAGTTCCATGTAACCCTTGAAAACTATACCGTAGCCCCCTTCTTCGATTTCCAACAGGGAAATGGAGGGCATGAATGGGCGTTGGAATTGAACTCGGACATTCCGTTGCTGCCTGAAATGTTGGAACGTCTTGATGCAATCATGTGCGAGGTCAATTCGGACTACGCTACGAAACGGGTAAAGAACCTTAACATCCTTCCCTTAAAAATAAGTCTACTTCGGAAAGGAACTTTTAGCGAATGGATGAAAAAAAAGGGTAAATTCGGAGGACAGCATAAAATACCCCGCGTTCAAAACAACCGCACACTGATTGATGAACTTATTGAAATATCTTCTAGTTAGTCTTTTCATTGCTCCTTTAGCCATCGTTGCGCAGGTTGCACCCATCCCTTATGAGTTGGTTTATCAACATACGATCAAGATCCCGTCAAACACGGAACAAACCTTCATTGATTATGGTAATAATTTATATTTTGTCACGAAAGATCAAATAACCCGACAATCGCTTGCAACGGGGATTGAGAACGTTCAGAGCCAAAAAGCGTGGCAATCCATCGACCAAATCATTTCCATCAACGCCATGAAAACGGTAGTTTTCTCTCAAACCCAACAACAATTGTGTTTTACCGACAACACCTTAAGCCAACAAGGAAACTGCATCGATTTGCAAGACTATGATTTAACGAACGTTACGAAAGTAGCGGCTAGTAAACGACCCGACATGCTGTGGTTGTATGATGAATTGAACAGCACTTTGGTCCTTTTCAACTTTGTGCAGCACCAAATCATTCAGTCGGTTTCCAACCTGCGCGGCATCCTAAACTTACAAGGAGAACCCCGTTTAGAGGAAAACGCAACTGGACTTTGGATTTTTACCAATACAGGACAGATTATTCGCATGGACGACTACTTAAATGCCATAAGCCAACAGTCGTTTCCCTTCTCGAGCATTGTTCCATTTAAAAACGGCTGCTTTTTCCTTCGCGACGAAAAGCTTTATTATAATTCCCTTATAAACGGCGAAACAATGCTTCAAACAATATCCACATTTAGCCCAAAGGATAAGTTGCATATATCTGGTAATCAAATCATTATAGAGAAATCAAAAACCTTAGAAGTGTTTATAATTAAGGAGAATTAACCATGAATCTGTGGCGATTATTCGTATCTTAGTTGCCTAATAAATTAACCCATGCACATAGCAATTGCAGGCAATATAGGCGCAGGAAAAACAACATTAACCAACATGCTTTCAAGGCATTACGGTTGGGAAACGCATTTTGAAGACGTTGAACAGAATCCTTATCTCAACGATTTTTACGAGGACATGCAACGTTGGTCCTTTAACCTTCAAGTGTATTTTCTGAACAGTCGATTTTCGCAAATTCAAGAAATTCATGCACAAGACAAAACCGTAATTCAGGATCGAACCATCTACGAAGACGCCTACATCTTTGCTCCTAACCTGCATTCTATGGGCTTAATGACGACGCGCGATTTTGAAAACTACTTCTCGCTCTTCAATTTGATGGATTCTTTTGTAAAGGCACCCGACCTACTCATTTATTTGAGAGCAAGTATTCCAACCCTGGTTAGCCACATACAAAAACGTGGGCGGGACTATGAGGAGAGCATCCGATTGGATTACCTTAAACGCCTGAACGAGCGTTACGAAGCATGGGTTTCTACCTACGACAAAGGCAGGTTGCTCATCATTGACATTGACAACAACAATTTTACGGATAATCAAGAGGACCTCGGAAAAATCATTCAATCCATTGATACGGAAATTCACGGATTGTTCTAATGGCGCGCATTGTTGTTACAGGATCTGCCGGCTTCATTGGTTCATGTGTGTCGCATTACTTAACGGCTCAAAAAACATTCGAAGTCATCGAAGTGGATGATTTTACCCAACGCCATAAACGGTTAAATTTCGAGTCCTTTGAATCACATCAAAGAATTCAACGAGAGGCTTTCATTGCTTGGTTTCAAATAGAAGCAAAAACCGTTGACTTTGTCATTCATTTAGGAGCACGTACCAACACAACCGAACAAAATCTGGAACTTCTCCAGAAGCTCAATTTAGAATTTTCAAAAAATATTTGGACACTATGCGCAGAGCATGAAATACCCCTGATTTATGCCTCCTCCGCAGCAACCTACGGAAACGGTGAACTGGGTTACAAGGACGATCATGAGCTCATTCCCTCTTTGTCCCCCATGAATCCGTATGGACAATCGAAACAAGATTTCGATGTATGGGTATTGAATCAAACCTCTACACCTCCTTTTTGGGCGGGACTTAAGTTCTTCAATGTATATGGACCCAACGAGTACCACAAAGGTCGAATGGCTTCCGTTGTTTTTCATGCTTACCATCAAATCAAAGCCTCCGGGGCCATGAAATTATTCAAATCCCATCGCCTGGACATTGCAGACGGCTATCAATCGCGGGATTTTATTTACGTGAAAGATTTGATTCAAGTGATGGAGTTTCTTATGAAAAGGACAGCTCAAAGTGCCATTTATAACCTCGGTTCAGGCACCGCGAATCCTTTCTATGATCTGGCCGTTGCAACTTTTGACGCCATGAATGTCCCCTATGATATTTCCTTCATCGACACCCCAGAAGACATTCGTGGAAACTATCAATATTACACCTGTGCCGACATGGGAAAATTACGGAATAATGGGTATTCGTTGCCGTTTCATACGCTTCAGGAAGGGGTCTTCGACTATGTTCAAGGCTATTTAATGAAGGACGCCTATCTTTAGCGAAGTTGGAAGCATTTGCGACCCCGTCCTAATCGGATACTAACCATTGCACCCGCATAAACGTACCAGTCTTTGGTGGTTGGATTTCCACGATAACCGTGTCGAGCACCGTCCAAACTTCGGTTGGAAAGCAGCGCAGAATTTTCGCCGTTTGAGGCAGATAAAACCGATGGATCGGCATAGGTAGCTGACTTAACATCGTCCAAATAATCTGTAAAGGTTTTACGAATGGCTAAATCAAAATTAACGGTAACGTTTTTTCCTATTTGTGCTTTCGCACCTACCCCCAATGGCAAACACGGTTGAAAATTACTGTAGGTTCCTCGCTTACTTAAAGAAGTCCCTTGACCTTCCGTCCCTAAGGGGCGAAGCTCCACCGTTTCACCGTTTAACGTAGTTGTTGGATTCATGTAAAAAATCCCCAATTGCGCTAACAAATAACATGTTCCGTGAATTTTATTTTTTCCGTTGGTTCTACCAAAATAAAAATTGGCATAATAGAATTCTATTCCACCGGCAAATTCTTTGATATCCGATTGAAAATTCAAATTACGGTTGACTCGAATAGGATTTCTGGCATCCTGATCGAAGGCCTCTACCGAACCTTGAGTGTAATTCATGCGCAGCGACATTCGAGTATACAGGTTGTATCGATACATTAAACTAAATGCCCATTGGCTTCGGTAAAAAGGCACATAGGGATTTAAATCCCCAATGTAGTACATCTGCCCCAAAGAAACACCTATTTCAGATTGCGATAAAAAAGTGGCTTGCTGCCCCAAAGCTGTGGAAGAAATACCGAACAAAAAGGCCAAAAAGAAGTTTTTAAGCATTGCTCCACAAAATAAGCGATCCATCATCGGAGACACTAACGAAAGAATGCTCATTTTGTTGCATAATCGCGTTGACGGATTGACGATGTACGGTCAGTTTTTGAAGGGGTGAGAAATCATCAATGCTCCATATTTTAATGGATTTATCACGGCTTGCGCTGACTAAATAATCTCCTATTTGGGCCATGGAATAAATGACTCCCCGATGTGCCGGGAAAGCGTGCTCCAAAGTACATTCATCCATGCTCCATATCCGAATAAATCCGTCTTTTCCTCCAGAAATACAACGTCCATCCTTCGTGATAACGACTGCATTTGCACCCATTTCATGTCCTTGCCATGCAAAATCCACGTCGTAAGTTCTGGGGTTAAACCGGGAAATGCTACCGTCTTTCGAGGACACCAATAAACACTGATGTTCCCTCGACCAACATAAACCTCGAATTTTATCGTTTGCCACCAAATCCAAGAATAAAAACTGAAAAGTTTGCACCTCTAATACCGCAATCTTTCCGTTGGAAAGCCCAACAAATAAAAGTCCTAAGTCTCGGCTGGATTCGATGGAAAAAACTCCTTTCTCGCCGAATGAATAGGTAAATAATTCCTGATTTGTTTGGGGATTGATTACGTGAAAATCCCCGTTGAGTAACCCCAGACATAAGTAACCGGTGTCAAGAACATGCAGGGAAATGCATGTAAATGGCGTTCGAACTGTAAAAGGTTCCAGTGCGAATACTTCAAGGTTGAATTTTTTAACCGTACCATCCGAGGATGCCGTATATATCACTGCTCCATCTTGAGCTACAGCATATATTGGATTATGGTGAAGTTGAACTTGCGAAATCGCCCTAAATATCACTATGCTTCAGCTAAATCTAATGAATCATCATCGTTTACATGCCTTAAACGCTCCGCGTAATCCTGGGGTAAAAAATCAAAAAAGGTATCACCTCTTAATCCCAACCTCAGGCATTCAAGGGGAATTACATCATTCGGACCGATATTCCCCAAATTTACATTGGCTCCGAACAACTTAATAAACCAAACCTGTTGGTTCTTCTGTGGTGCCTCCCAAAGGATTTTAGTCGGGTCGATCCGTGCGATGATGTGATTGATCAATAAGGTATGTGCCGTGCCGTTGGGGCGAAAAACACCGACATTTCCTGCTTCACGACCCTCGGCAATGACCTTCCATGAGCCCGCGTTCAACTCAGCGCGCATCCAACTAACCCATTTGAAGGGGGAAACTATAATTCCTGAATCCTTCGACCCCACCTCTGAAAGCACCGTTCGATCTTTTGCCAATCGTTTGATAATTTTACATTTCTCCTTATGGGGAATAATGATTGACCCATCAGACACCTCGACTAGATCAAGTTTCAATCGGTCTAATAGTCTTAAATAATCGTCCAAACAATTTCTTGCATAGAAGGCTTCAAATAAGGTCCCTCCTAAATACGGCCTTAAACCGGCTTCTTGATACAACCGTATTTTCTCTTCAAGGTTTTTACTCACCATGGATGTACCAAAACCAAACTTCACCAAATCGGTTAGATGGGCCGAGGCTTCAATGAAGTTTTCTGTTTCGCGTAAACCAAGACCTTTGTCCATCATCATCGTCACGCCGTTTTCGCGTGGCTTCAGATCTCGTTCTGGAATATGGGGAAGAATTGCGTTAATCATTCATCAAAGATACAAAATCTTTATGTTTTCGAAGTTTTGGATTCCATTCAAACAATTTTTCAGCAAGGGCAAAGTCTTGTTCTTTTAAAGCTGCAAACAAAAACAAGGCATCGTCATTGCGAGCGAGTTGCACCAAAACATGCGTTAAAAGAAGTAGAAAATAGTCATTGACCTCCAAGGTTTCTTGGTTCTCCTCCAAGTAAGCTAAAGCAAAAAGCGGTGATTCTTCCATGAGAAAATTCATGTAATCCGTCAATGCCTCCGGATCGCCCGGATCGAGGTCTAAGGACTCCTTGTAATAGATTTCTGCCAAGGTTCTATCGAGCAATTTATGATAGGCATTGGCTAAAACCAGGGAGACTGAAGCATTTCCTTCGGCATAATCTCGTGCCTTATGCAAATGGGTTAGCGCCTCTTTTGTTTGGCCCTGTAAATCCATAACAATGCCCAATCCTAACCAAGCTTCGTACAATGTCGGATGGATCTCCAAGCTCAATCGATAGTAATTCAAAGCAATTTCATACTCCTGAAGTTGCTCATGTGCTTCGCCCAAGTAGCATAACGCCATGGGATCGTCGCCTTCCAATTCAAGAACTTTTTGAAAAGATTCGATAGCTCGATGGTGTTTCCCTGAGGATAAATACGCATTACCCAAATTGAAATGGGCCGGAGCGAAATCCTGAATGATCAGGAGGCAATAATCGTAGGCCCAAATCGCCTTGGCATAATTCTCCAACTTGGAATACGAATTTCCTAAGTTGTACCAAGCCATCGAGGCGTAGGGGTTTTCCTCAATGTACTTAAGGTAAGTATTGACGGCCTTCTCGTGATCACCCATTCGATCGTAAGTGAAACCTAATTCGTACAACAAGGATTCACAATGGGGCAGTGCTTGAATTCCTTTTTCCAGAATAGCTAAGCTGTTTTCGAAGTCCTCCATTTTTTGGTAGGCGTGCGAAATATCGTGGTATAAATCCTCCAAATCGTCGTCCTCAGCAAAAGGTAAGGCTCGTAAAAAGTACTTTACTGCCGATTTCGGGTGATTCATTTGAGTATACACGGAACCAAAAGTGACCCACAACTCAAAGGAGGAAATGGCTTCGTTTCTGAGTTTACCAAGCAACTCGAGCGAAGATTTGTAATCCTTTTCTCCGCACAGTGCCTGAGCGATTCGCAACCTAAAAACGGGATTATAGCTAAAATTAATATCGGCTATTTGGGCAGCTCTTTTGGCTTTTTTAAAGTCATTTAAGGCAAAATAGTGATCAATGATGGCTTCCATGCGGTCGCTATCAATAAAACCCAACTCACTTCCCGTAAGATGCGCCTCAAAATGCTGGATATCTCCATTCAATTGCTGATCACCAAAGGATTCATCGTCATCCTCAAACATGCCAAACCTTTTCAACGAATTTAGCTCAAAGCGGCATGCTTTCCTAAATTTTAAGGCTACTTTATTTTCAACAAACCGCCGTTAATTGTTGAAAACTGCTAAAGTAAGGACTCAATGATGCGTTCCATGGAATACCCATCCGCTTCAGCCTTATAGTTTTTCACCAACCTGTGCCGAAGTATGGGAATAGCAACGGCTTTAACATCCTCAATATCCGGAGAGAATTTTCCTCGGAGCGCCGCATGGCATTTTGCTCCTAACACCAAATATTGTGATGCGCGTGGCCCAGCACCCCATGTTATGTACTTTTTGGTGAGATCAGTGGATCGTTCCGAATTAGCACGTGTTTTTGCTACCAAATTCACGGCATATTCCAAAACGTTATCCGCGACGGGCATTCGTCGAATCAATGCTTGATACTCCATGATTTCGCTTCCACTAAGCACCTTGTTCACCTCTGTTTTAATTCCCGAGGTAGTTGATTTCACAATGGAAACTTCTTCTTCAAAGGTTGGATAGTCCACCCAAATATTAAACATGAAGCGATCTAACTGTGCTTCAGGCAACGGATATGTTCCTTCTTGTTCGATGGGGTTTTGCGTAGCTAAGACGAAAAAAGGGTGGTTTAAATCATACGTTTTACCTGCAGTTGTCACCTTGCGTTCTTGCATGGCTTCTAATAAAGCAGACTGCGTTTTGGGAGGAGTACGATTGATTTCATCCGCTAAAACGATGTTGGTAAAAAGAGGTCCCGGAATAAACTTAAAATTCCTGGTCTCATCCAAAATCTCAGAACCGATGATGTCCGATGGCATTAAATCGGGGGTGAATTGGATTCTGTTAAAATCTACACCTAACGCGGAAGCAATCGTATTCACCAACAGCGTTTTTGCCAAACCAGGAACACCGACTAACAAGCAATGTCCTCCTGAGAACATGGCAATCAACACCTGATTGACTACTTCATCCTGACCAACAATTACTTTGTGAATTTCTGTATTCAATTGCTGATAGCGCTCGCTTAAGGAAATCAATTTTTCAGAATCATTCATTGTTCTTGGGGTTTATCCATTTATGTTCAAAAGTGCAACCTGTGAAATCTTGGTCTATCCGTATGTAAGCATTACCTATTTTACTAGATACCCATTGCGAAAGAATGTTTGCGCGCTTATCGTTTTCTGCCGCCTGCTTAATTAAGGCATAATCGTCGTTCAAATTCGCTTTATGAGCCGGTACACGTTGCATTAAACGTACGATTCGAATCCCTTGTTGACGCGTCATGTAATCCATGTAGAGACTAGGTTGGGTTATATCTCCCGCTTCCATGGCATCGGTCAATAAGTAAATTTGCTGATCAATCTCGTTTAAATCTTCCATGTCCCACAATTGAGAAGCCGTTCGTGGGTTGGATATAATGCCTTTATTTTGACGTGTCGAGGCATCGTTAGAGTACCTTGCCACCGCTTGCTCCCAGGTAAGTTCATTCATTTTTAGCATTCGGTAGCAGGAATCCATGCGCTGAGAAGCTTTGTTCATGGTTTGAATGCTGAATTCTGGACGAATTAAAATGTGCAAGCACACAAAATCGTCGCCAGATCTCGAAACCAATTTAATGATGTGATAACCAAACTCCGTCTCAATGGGTTCAGAAATTTCAGCAGGTTTCAATTTGAAAACAGTCGCTTCGAACTGTGGCACCATCATTCCTTTGGTCGCTGCAATTTTACCACCCATCGGAGCACTTCCCGGATCCATGGAATAGGTTCGAGCAATGCTCTCAAAACTTTTCCCTTGAACGACAATCATTTCGCGCAATTCCTTAATCTTGTCTAAGGCGATTTTTTTATCCTCTTTCGTGATTTCAGGGTAAATGACAATTTGTTGAAATCCTAGTTGCATGTTGATGTAGGGAACACTATCTGCTGGTAATTTGTTAAAAAAATCCGTAACCTCCTTCGGCGTAACACCGAGACCCACTGTTATGGTATTACGCATTTCATCGGCCAACATGTTGGAACGTATAATGTCTCGAAATTTATCCTTTATTTCACCGAACGACATCCGGTAAAACTCCTCAAGTTTTTGCCTTCCCCCCATCTGGTTCTGTATGATTCTTAATCGATTTTCCATGTCGGCATCCACTTGTTCATCGCTCACCACAACGCTATCTAATTTCGCTTGGTTTACTAGAACCTGAGTAACCATGATTTGCTCTAGTACTCGGCAATCAAAGGTGCTGTCAATCGTAGCTTTCGCCTCTTGCGCTTGTAACCGTTGATCCATAATATCCGATAAGAGGATAACGTTGTCTCCTACTTGAGCAACAATCTTGTCCAGGGTAATCGGCTGCGAAAGGACGAAAAACGTCGATGCAAGACATGAAATCAGCATAGGTAACTTCATCATTTACCTAAGTTGTAAAGCACCTTTTTATTAACCTTCACTTTGTACTTCTTCTGTAAGCTATCCAGCCAATTTTTCTCTAAGAAATTTTGATAATCCGAAGTAGCATTACCTTTTGCTTCATTGAATTCTTTTCGCATCACGGGAAGTTCGGCATTGATTTTTACCACATAGTATTTCCCTTCAAAAAGGTAAGGTTGATTTACTCCACTTGTTAAGTTCTGACCTTTCAAAGAAGCCATTACCTCGGGATCAAACTTGTTCATTTTAACTTTTAGTTTTAATTCTGAATCCTTGTTTATTTTCTCAATAACGTGTTTTGAGTTAATGGTATCATTCGCCAACATGCCTTTTACCTCCACGGCGATAGACTCAGTCAAGCACTCGTAAATGGTTGCGTCAATGCGCTTTGGCCATTGATAACTTTCACGGTTTGCATTGAAATATGCACGTAAACCAGCTGTATCCTTAACCGCCTTGTTCCACACCTTATCCTGCATGACCTCGTAAAGCAAAATCCCGTCGTGGTATTCATTCACCAAGGCTTTGTACTCAGGATATTTCGCAGGTAGTAAGCGTTCTTCATACTCCAAAATGGCTGCTTTCTCCCAAGCAGCGAATTGGTTTGCAACCAGTACTTTTGGCTCTTCTTTGCGCAGACCACGGTAACCTTTTTCCAAAAAACGTGCGAATTGCTGTTGGCCAAAAGCAACACCGTCCAACGTGAAAAGTGTTTTATTCGTTTTTAAATTTTTAGCGCTCCACTTTCCTACAAAATACGTTGAGTCCAAGTTGTTTTCGAACCATGCCAAGTTTTCTGAAGGTCCTGCCGTGTAGCGGTACTTTGCCTTCAGTTTTCGAACAAAGGAATCTTGCGTTTTTTTCGAGCGTTCGTCCTTGTTGACCTTCGTTTGAAGTTCTTTTTTCATGGTTTCAAAAGGTGCAACGTCTTTTCGTTCTATTCGCTTAATGATATGGTAACCAAAGTTGGTTTTAACGGGCTCGCTAATATCACCGTCAGCTGCGAGCGAAAATGCGGCTTCTTCAAATTCGGGGACCATCCTTTGGGTGGTTCCAGAACCGAAAACGGGCAGTTCGCCCCCTTTTTTGCTGGTCCCTGGATCGTCCGAATTCAACGCCACCATTTCCGACCACGAAGCTCCATTCTTGAGCTTGTTGTAGATTTCATCAATTTTCTTCTTAGCATTATCCTTCGTCGTTTGATCCGCATCTTTGGCAACGCTGATCATGATATGAGCTGCTTTTATGGATCCACGCGAAGGTCTAAGGGCTGTTGTTTTCAAAATATGGTAACCAAACTTCGTTCTAAACGGGGCGGAAACAGCACCAATAGGAGTGTTGTAAGCCATGTCCTCGAAAGGATAAACCATTTGAAAAGCGGTAAAATACCCCAAATCACCACCGTTCGAAGCCGCTGATGGATCATCCGAACCGTTTTTCATTCTTGCTACTGCCGAAAAATCTTCGCCATTTTCGATGCGTTTTTTCAAAGCCATCAGGCGATTATACGCTGCCAAAGTATCCGCAGGAGAGGCATTTGGATCCAACTTTACCATGATGTGCGAACATCGAACTTCATTGGCCGTCCGATAGTAAGCCTCCTTCACCAAGGATTCATTTTGAGCGGAATCAATCAAATACGGAATGGCCAATTGACGCTTGTAGCCCTCAAATTCTCGCTTGAGTTTAGGAATAGTATCGTACCCCAAAGCCTCGGCCTCTATCACTTTCAATTTGAATTTCCGGAAAAGATCCATGTACTCGTCCATGGATGCCTGATCGAATTTAGGATTGGGATTGTTCTTGAGGTAGATTTGCAGAAACTCACTTTGGGTGACTTTTTCTTTATTGACGGTCAATACTACCGGGTCTTTTTGCGAAAAAGCCGACATCGAAAACAATAAGGCAAAAGCAACAACTGATTTTTTCATAAGTTAAATAAACGTTTATATATTACTTGATGCTATAATTTGGCGCTTCCCGTGTTATGGTAACATCGTGAGGATGGGATTCGCGAACCCCAGCATGGGTAATCCGTGTAAAAGAAGCTTGCTGTAAATCTTGAATGGTTTTTGCTCCGCAATACCCCATTCCCGCACGGAGACCTCCCGTAATTTGATACATCACCTCCACCAGCGAACCTTTAAAAGGCACTCGTCCTGAAATTCCTTCAGGAACGAGTTTTTTCAGATCGTTTTCACCTTCTTGGAAATACCGATCCTTTGACCCTTTGTTCATAGCTTCCAAAGACCCCATACCACGGTAGGCTTTAAATTTTCTGCCTTCAAAAATAATGGTTTCACCAGGCGATTCTTCAACCCCAGCAAACATTCCGCCCAGCATAACGCAATCTGCTCCAGCAGCAATGGCTTTAACTATGTCACCGGTATAACGAATCCCTCCATCTGCAATGACGGGAACCCCGCTGCCCTCAATAGCTCGTGCAACATCGTTCACTGCACTGAGCTGAGGAACTCCAACTCCTGCGATTACCCTGGTGGTACAAATCGACCCTGGGCCAATGCCAACCTTGACCGCATCAGCACCAGCAGCTACGAGAAACTGAGCCGCCTCTGCCGTTGCAATGTTTCCCACAACTACCTCTAATTTCGGATACTTTTCTTTAATGTTTTTCAGTTTTTCGGCTACACCCAAGGTGTGAGCATGCGCTGTATCCACCACAACAGCATCAACTCCAGCCTCAACCAATGCTTTCACCCGTTCCATGGTATCTTGCGTGACACCAACGGCAGCAGCAACGCGCAAACGCCCCAAAGAATCTTTGCAAGACATAGGGTGCTCTTTTACTTTAATGATGTCGCGGAAGGTAATCAAACCGATAAGGCGTTGGTTTGCATCCACCACCGGTAGTTTTTCAATGCGGTTACCTTGTAGAATCATTTCCGCAGTTGCCAAATCCGTTCCATCCACGGTTGTAATCAAATTCTGCGATGTCATCACTTCCACAATGGGCTTTTGCAAATCTCGCTCAAAACGTAAATCTCGATTCGTAACGATGCCTTTTAATACCTTATTATTATCAACAACGGGAATACCTCCAATGCTGTGCTCCTTCATGATGGCCAAGGCGTCCGCGACTACCGCGGATTCCCGTAAGGTAATGGGATCTATGATCATTCCGCTCTCCGAACGCTTTACCTTTCGTACCTCAACGGCCTGATCTAAAATGCTCAGGTTTTTGTGTATCACCCCGATACCCCCTTGTTGAGCAATGGCAATCGCCAATCGATGCTCCGTTACGGTGTCCATGGCTGAAGACACCACGGGGGCATTCAACGGAATGTTCCGTGAAAACCTAGACTTCAGAACTACGGCATTCGGAAGCACCTCTGAATATGCCGGAACCAAGAGAACATCGTCGAATGTTAAGCCCTGAGGGCTCTCTGTAAGATTTTTTAGCGCCATGCTTGAATCTAAAATAAATTCTTGCAAATTTAGAAAAATTAAGGGGAAATACCGAGGAGAATGGCAATTGGATGTTAATAAATTACAAAAGATTCCATTTTCTTTATTTTTTGCTTAATCTTGTAGCAATGAAGCAGTTTTTCGCTTGTGTATTTTGCGTCGGAACCGTTGCCCTCTACGCACAAGATTATTCAGTGGACTCCACCAAGATTCTTCAAATATCTGGGGTTGTCATTGGCGAAGATGACCTTGAACCTCTGCCCTATTCAACCGTGTGGAATCGCACCCTTCGAAAAGGGGTCATTTCAGATTATCTTGGTTTTTTTACCTTAGTTTCCTTTCCTGGAGACACGCTGGTTTTCAACTTCATGGGCTACAAATCTTCCACTTATATTATTCCTGACACCCTTGAAGAAAACCGGTATTCGATGGCACATATGTTGGAAAGAGACACCTTAAATATGCCCGAGGTGGTCGTCTATCCATGGCCTTCTCGCGAGGAATTTGCACGGTATTTCGTGAACATGAAACCTTACGATGATGCTATGCGCCGAGCGCAACGTGAACTCTCCAACGAATCTTTAGCGTTCACAGCTGCTCGATTGAACAACGATGCTTCTTTAGCCTATGGATACGCACAAAACCAGCGATTAACTAAGTTGTATACCAACGGACAATTGCCTGCGAACAACCTCTTCAATCCCTATGCTTGGGCAAAATTAGTTCAAGATTGGAAGGCAGGTAAGTTAAGCCGTCAATGATACCTAGGAAAGGCCAAAAAGTATTTCTCGACAGGTTTCGCCAAAGCTGAGATGTTCAAATTATCTGAAGCCTGAGGCAAATCCAATAATTCTCCCCCCTTCGTTAGCAAGTAAATATTCTGTTTACCGTGGGTGTACGCTTTATTCACTAACAAATCGTGGTACACCAAAAATTCCACTTGATCGTCTGAGAAACCGGTTTGAGCTTTTACAAACTCTTTTTCCAAGGCAATTCTATCGGGCGAAAAAGGATGAGTAGCAACTTCAATTTTAAACAAGTTGCGATTGATAATGCTCGAGCAAAGGAACGATAAGATAGGATCGTTGTGGCCCTGCCACACTTTTATAGCCCCCCAAATATCGTGATCGTCCAATTGGGCAAAAGCATCCAGGTATTGATGGTCTCGTTGAAATAAATCCTTCGTAACATCCGTGCGTAAAAACAATTCGAGCGACGGCGAGGCAAACAAAGCAACTCCTGATTTAACTAAGTACTTGGCGCGACGAAGCGCGTTGATGAGCATGTATTCTGCTGCGACAACCGTTTTGTGCAAATACACTTGCCAATACATTAAACGACGAGCAACAATGAACTTCTCCACGGAATAAATGGCTTTTTCCTCTAAAACCAATTGTCCTTCATGAACCGCAAGCATTTCAATTAAACGATCCGTACCAATGATTCCTTCACTAACGCCGCTGTAAAAACTATCGCGGTTCAAATAATCCATTCGATCCATATCCAACTGACTCGAAACCAATTGATACAAAAATGGCTTGGAATATTCGTTGCTAAAAATCAACTTCGCTCTTCGCAAATCATCGCCGAAAATTTCCGAAAGGCGGTCAATGAACATGCTGCTAATCTCTTCATGACTGATTCCATTGACAATATCGTATTCCAAGGCATGGCTGAAAGGTCCATGACCAATGTCATGCAACAAAATGGCCAGTTGAGCGGCTCTTTCTTCTTCCGCGTTAATCTCTTGACCTTTCCTTCTCAACACCCCAATGGCCAAGGTCATCAGGTGCATTGCACCAACCACATGCGTATAGCGCGTATGTTGTGCACCGGGATATACCAAATTAGAAAGCCCCAACTGCATAATCCTTCGCAAACGTTGCACGTACGGATGGTTCATTACGTCGAAAATGAGCTCATCGGGAATGGCAATGAATCCGTACAGAGGATCGTTGATGATTTTCTTTTTGTTGGAGGGAGCGCTAAGAGGAAGCAATTGCTTAATTTTACAAGTAGGATACAAATTTAAGTAAATTAACACAATGGGTAAAATTCTTTGGGCTGACGATGAAATCGATTTACTCAAGCCGCACATATTATTTCTGGAATCAAAAGGGTATCAAGTAGACAGCGTAACGAATGGCATCGATGCCGTGGAAAAGGCTGACGGGCAACGGTACGATGTGATCTTTCTCGATGAGAACATGCCGGGAATAAGTGGCCTAGAGGCGCTAACCAAAATAAAAGAATCAAACCCCTTGGTGCCCGTGGTTATGATTACCAAAAGCGAGGAAGAATTCATCATGGAAGAGGCCATAGGGAGTAAAATCGCCGATTACCTGATCAAACCGGTTAACCCTAGCCAAATCCTCCTTAGCCTGAAAAAAATACTAAACCAAGCACAGTTGGTGTCTCAAAAAACCAATGTCAATTACCAACAGGAGTTCCGTCAATTAGGAATGCAGTTGAACAACCGCCTTGACGCCAACGAATGGACTGAAATGTATAAGAAACTGGTTTATTGGGAGTTGGAACTTGAACAAGCGGAAGACAAAGCCATGAAGGAAATCTTCGATATGCAAAAGAAAGAAGCCAACCAACTCTTTTGCGATTTCATCGAAGACCATTATTTGGACTGGCTCAACGGCGCAGAGGAAATGCCCTACATGCTGCACAACATGATTCGCACCCGGGTTTTGCCGAAAATTGGAAAAGAAAAACTGGCGGTCTTGGTCATTGATAATTTACGCTTCGACCAATGGAAAGTGCTAGAGCCCTTCATCAATAAATCCTATCAAAAAGAGGAGGAATACGTTATCTATTCCATTTTACCAACGGCAACACATTACGCACGAAATGCCTTTTTTGCGGGGCTTTTACCTTCAGAAATCGAAAAGAAATTCCCCCAATATTGGCGCTATGAGGAGGACGAGGGAAGTAAGAATCAATTCGAAAAAGAGCTGTTAGAACAACAATTAAAAAGGCTTAGCAAGCAGTGCAAATGGAGTTACCACAAAATCACTAACCTCGAGGCAGGTAAAAAATTGAACGAACAGTTCAACCAGATGAAAGACAACGACGTGAACTTTGTCGTCTATAATTTTGTGGATATGCTCTCCCACGCTCGTACCGACATGGAAGTCATCCGCGAATTAGCCAACGATGAAGCCGCCTACCGTTCCCTTACCAAATCTTGGTTTGAACATTCTCCTCTCCACGACTTAATCCAAAAATTTAGAGAAACTGGCACACGTCTTTTCATAACCACGGATCATGGAACGGTTAAAGTCACCAAACCCGTTAAAATTGTGGGCGAACGAAATACCAACAGCAACCTTCGTTATAAAGTGGGGCGCGGACTGAGTTACGATAAAAAAGAAGTATACGTCGTCAATAAACCGACAGAAGCCTTTTTACCGCAAATCAAACTCTCCAACGAATACGTTTTCGCCCGTGAGGCCGATTTTTTCGTTTACCCCAACAACTATCACCATTTTGTCAACCATTATGGCAATACCTTTCAGCACGGAGGTATTTCGATGGAAGAAATGCTCATTCCCTTCATCGAACTGCAACCCAAGTAACTTTTGCTAATTTAGATTCCCTCGAAATAAGCGATTGTTGTACCTTTGTACCATGATTCCTTTTGATGTTCATCGAGTGCGGCAAGATTTTCCCATTCTCCAGGAGACTGTGCACGGTAAACCTCTGATTTACTTCGATAACGGAGCGTCCTCGCAAAAGCCGCACCAGGTGATTGATCGAATTCGCCATTATTACGAGAAAGAGCATTCCAACGTGCATCGCGGGGTACATCACCTGAGCGCTAAAGCTACCGAGGCCTATGAAGCTGCCCGCAAGACCGTGGCCGATTTTATTGGGGCAACAACCGAAGAAATCGTTTTCACAAAAGGTACCACCGATGCGATTAACACCGTCGCCTTTAGTTTTGGTGAAACCCTTAAGCCGGGCGATGAAATTCTCATCACTGGGATGGAACACCACTCGAACATTGTTCCTTGGCAAATGCTTTGCGAACGCAAAAGTTGTGTACTGAAGGTACTTCCTGTTTTGGAAAATGGAACCCTCGACTTATCCAAACTCGACCAATTCCTCACCGAAAAAACGAAATTGTTCAGTTTTGTCCATGTATCAAACACCTTAGGAACGGTAAATCCTGCCAAGGAACTGATTTCAAAAGCCCATTCCGTTGGAGCCAAAGTGTTGTTAGACGCTGCCCAAAGCATTCAACACATGCCGATTAACGTACAAGAGCTGGACTGCGACTTTTTAACTTTTTCCGGTCACAAGGTTTTTGCACCGACTGGTATCGGTGTGCTATACGGTAAAAAAGAACTGATGGAATCTCTTCCACCCTACCAAGGGGGCGGGGATATGATTGAATATGTCACCT
The DNA here is from genome assembly GCA_947500875.1 of Flavobacteriales bacterium. GTDB lineage: Bacteria > Bacteroidota > Bacteroidia > Flavobacteriales_D > Crocinitomicaceae > UBA952. The sequence goes on from CANMUN010000024.1 coordinate 24,825, forward strand.
TCGAAAAAACCACGTACAACACCATGCCCTTGAAATTTGAAGCGGGAACACCCAACATTTCCGGAGTTATTGCCCTAGGTGAGGCCCTAAACTATTTGAATTCCTTGGATCTGCAAGGTGCCTTTCAACACGAGGAAGCCCTTGGTAAATATTTGCGTTCACACATGCGTGAAATTCCTAAAGTTCGTTTCATCGGTGAAGCCCCTGAAACCTGCAGCACCCTGTCCTTTCTCGTGGGCGACTTGCATCCCTTCGATTTGGGTACCCTCCTAGATCAACAAGGCATTGCGGTACGGACCGGACACCATTGCACCCAGCCTCTCATGCAGCAATACAACATTCCAGGTACCGTTCGAGCTTCCTTGGCGTTTTATAATACCCACGAAGAAATAGACCGTTTCATTGCTGCTTTAAACCGTTCCATTCAACTGCTATCATGAATAAAAGCATCAACGAACTGCAAGACGAGGTCATTGAAGAATTTGCACTCTTCGACGATTGGATGGAGAAATACGAGTACATCATTGACCTTGGCAAGGACTTACCCTTAATCGAAGAGGCTAAAAAAACAGAAGACCGTTTAATTCACGGCTGCCAATCCCGCGTGTGGGTGGAGGCTGAGGTGTTGGACGACCGCATGTGCTTTACAGCGGATTCCGAAGCCATCATCACCAAGGGAATCATCAGCCTTTTGATTCGGGTATTATCGAACCAAACCCCAGAAAACATTGTTAAAAGCGAATTGTACTTCATTGGGAAGATTGGATTACAAGAGCATTTATCGCCTACCCGTGCCAACGGATTGGTAGGGATGATCAACCGATTAAAAAGCGAAGCGATAAAGCAATTGGCAAAATGATTGAATTAGAAAACAACATCGTTAAAACCCTCAAAACCATCTACGATCCGGAAATTCCCGTCGATATTTTTGAGCTGGGATTAATTTATGAAATCCGCATCAACGACGACCGATTCGTGGACATCGACATGACCTTAACCTCTCCCAATTGCCCGGTAGCGGAAACCCTCCCTAAAGAAGTGGAAGACAAGGTAAAAGCAATGGATGAAATATCCGATTGCAAAGTGCACATCGTTTTCGATCCACCTTGGGACAAGGACATGATGTCTGAGGAAGCGAAACTGGAGTTGGGTTTTCTGTAAGCTATTGCTTTTCAAATACGTACCTCAATCGCTGGTTTGACATTTCATCGAAATACTCCACCTCCAAATTATCACGGGTAATTACGAAAATACGGTTGTTTAAGGTATCGTTGTTTTGGATCCAATTTAATTCGCTTTGCGCTAAGTCCATTGTAAATGTTCCGTTCAAGTTCAGTGAATCGACCGCATTTCCTTGAAAGGTGGTGAAATCCGATACCACCAACCCTTGCACTGAATTTCCCGAAAAAGAAAGATTTCCGTTCGGAGCAGGGTCAAAAAAGGTGAACCCGTCCACGTTTTGCAAACGCACCATGGAACACTTCCAGGTACCTTGAAGGTAACGACTGAAGCGCTTTTCTTTATTGCATGCGACACTTATTCCAAGAACAACCAAAAGAAAAACCAACAACTTTTTCATTCGACCTCCACCAATTTTTCAAGGTTCGACTTTGACAGCTTAATGCTGCCGATGCGGTTATAGCTTCCCATGATCCGCACCCTGACCAACATCAACAATTCTCCATAAGGCGTAAAGGCCATGTCGCAGGCTTCAATAGGAACGTTTTTACTCAAATAGGTGCTTTTAATTTTTTTACCTGTTTCATCGTACAGTTTCAACACCAACTGATTGCTCCGGCTCGAAGCTAAAAACGCGAGGTATTTTTTCCCGGAAATGCTTATTTCTTTGATCAATGCCGGAGTTTGATGGTTTAATTCGGCATCGCCTTCTGCCTCAATATTGGTCGCCATGGCAATATCCGTGGGATTTAACGCTGCTTTGGGGTTAAAAAATATGTTTTCCCCCGAAGTTCGAGCTAAGGCAAAATTATTCGACCCCAAAGGAAAAATAGCGTTTATTCCACCGTCCATGGCTGCTCCGTTATATACACCGCTGAACTGTAGATCGTTGTCGAAGAAAACGGTCGAAAACGAGTAATTGTAGAAAGCATTCACTGCAAAATAGTCGTTCTCGGGAGTGGATTGAATGAAAAACGGATATTGTTTTCCCGTGTGCATGACGTGCTTCAATAACAAATCGTCCACGTTGGTGGAGATGCTCAAGGCCCCAACCTTTACCACGGTATCCAAGGCTTGACTCACCTGGTGAATGACTGTCATTTGGGAAGATAAGGGAGAACTCATGAGGTACAAATCCATACCGTTGTAATAGGCATGTACGGGATAGCTCACCTCTTCCAAGCAAGAAATTTGCTGAACCTGCCGGTTTGTTTCATCGATGCGTAAAATTCGCGTATCCAAGGCTATGGGATCCATGCACACCAAATACAGCTGCTGGTTAATGTTCAACAGCGATGGGACGGCGTTCACGTACTGCTCCGGCAATTCCAAATTCCATTCGAAATTACCGTCCTTGTCCATTTTCATCAAATGGATGCGCCAGCCGTCGTAGGCACTCAGCACCATATACCCGTTATCGACCGTTGCTTTGGTCATGGAGAGCGGCGAAAACGAACGGTTTCCGTTTTGATCGTCGTAAATTTTCACAAAGGGCAGCGAACTTTTATCCGGTTTCTCGCACGAAAACAGGCCTAAAACAAGTCCTAATAACAAGAATAATATGCTGCGTTTCATTACCATTTTTTATGTAAAGGAACCATGACCGTTGCCAAAATGTTCAAACTCAATAAATTGAATTTATCTTGAACATCCAAATACTCGGTGGCCATTCCCGTGTAATCTGCATAGCGGTTGAATTCGTTAATGCTGGTGCGCAAGTTATAGCTTAACGTCCCCGACAAACTGAAGGCAACGTGTTCGCGGTAATAGGAAATCCCACCTCCTCCAAGCACGGCCACATTGAAGCGGTTCAGGTGCGGGGTGAATTCAGCCACCGACGAGGACGTTGCGGTTTTACGATCCACGTCCTTGTCGATGTAATTGTCCGAAAACACTTGTTTACTGGCAAAATAGGCAATATCCGCCGAGATTCCGGTCTGCAAAAATGGAGAAAAGCGCAAACGGGAAAAATCAAAGCGCAGCAATACGGGTATTCTCACACTGGAAATCTTTTGGCGGTGTAAAAATTCTTTATAAACCTCCCCTCCCATGATGGTATCCGACCAATGGTAACTGTTCATGTAGCTATACCGTTGGGTTTGGAAACAAGGTTGGGTAATCACGGAAAATTGAGGTGTGAAAGCAAAGGATGCATGCAAACCATAAACTCCTCCCCCGTTTTGGAACAAGTTACCGTATTGTTTATCGTAATCTTCTTTGGCCGATTGGGGAGTCGGTTCCAATAAACTAAAGCGTTCGTCCACCACCGGCTGGGTAAATCCCGTTCCGATGTTAATACCAAAGAAATAGCGGTCTTTCCTGTATTGATGCTTTCGGCTTTGCGCATGAACGCCCTGCATCACGAATATCGCCGCTAAAAGTCCCCAAAAAGTCCTCATTTGGATAAAATTACTTTACGGGTGATTACGGCATCGTTCGCGAACAGACGCACCAAATAAGTTCCGCTGATGACTTGCCCAAAATCGAACATGACGCTGTGCGATCCAGGACCTGAAGGAGGATTATCGATTTCGCCCAACGAACGACCGGTTAAATCGTACAAAGCGATTCGAATTTCAGCGGCTTCTTTTAAGGTATAATCGATGTAAATCTCTTGGTTGGTAGGGTTCGGGTAACAATTCATCGCGAAGCGGTCTTGGAAGAGTTCGCTTGTGCTGAGTGGCTTGCACCGCACGTAATCGATCCGTGAATCCACAAAATTCTCAAAATGAACCTCTTGCAAGGCTTGATCTGGCGCATCGAACCAATCTTTGACCACCGAGGTAAAGACCTGGCGGTAATCGAATTCCAGAGGAATGTTGCCATTGACCAAATTGCTCAAGTCCGGATTCACGCCATACACCCCAGGATTAATGCAGGTGCCGAAAACCATCATCGGTGCCGCATTACCGTGATCGGTTCCATAGCTGGCATTGGAAGCGACCCTTCGACCGAATTCTGAGAAAGTCATGGAAAGTACTCGATCTGCGAAGCCCATGTTCTGTAAATCGGCATAAAAGGCCTTCATGGCAGAAGAAATGTGATACAGCAAGGCAGCATGCCCTCCCATGGTGGGGTTGTTATTCACCACTTGGTTGGCATGGGTATCAAAACCCCCAATCCGACAAATGAAAATCTTGGTGCCAACGCCCCCGCTGATGAGGCGAGCGATAACTTTCAATTGAGGTGCCAAAGGATTGTTTTTGGCAGAGGCCGGTGCAATGAAGGGATACAATTGCGGATACACGGCGTTGGAATTCATCCCCGCTTCGTACACATCTTTCAGGCGTTCCGCGTAGGCATTGGCCTGCTTTTCAATTTGCAAAATGTACTCAATTTCGTCGCCTGCATGGGTATCTGGAAAGCTTAAGGGAGCATCAACGCCTACGCTGTTAATCAGGTTGTAGAATCCTACGGGGTCCGTAATGCTCAATCCCGCCGGGATTCCTTGTTCTCGGTGAAAGGCCAGCGACACACCGTTGCCCATTTCAATGGCCAAAGGATCGGGAATTTGAGGGCTGGGGTAATTATCAGGATAGCCCGGATAGGTGTAATCCAAATAACGGCCCATCCAACCCGAATTGTAGTAATCGTTGTATCCTCCCCCCATCATCCATACGTCGCGGCTGCGAAAGTGCGAACCGTTCATATTTTCGTAGGAAACGTTTTGAATCACCGCAAAATTTCCTTCATCGTACATGGCTTTGGCCGCTGTCATGTCCGGATGCAGGCCCACCTGACGGTTGTCGGGCAGATTGGTATCCAAGGTGATGAATTTACGCAACCCATTTTCGGGAATAGCGATGTTTGCGCGGTAGTTGTAGTACGAAGGATATTGATTGATGGGAACAATGGTATTAAGGCCGTCGTTTCCGCCGTGCATTTCAATCAGTACCAGGATTTTATCGTTGAGGCTGTTTTTGGCTATTTTATGCAAGATACTTCCCTCATCGAAGGCGTACAAGGGAACCCCGTTGAATTTTAACAACATTCCCGTACTGAGCAAGGAGGACCATTTTACAAATTCTCTTCTTTTCATACCTGGGAATTAATAAAGTTGAAATTCAGGGGTTTGCATCATGCACCAAGCAAGCTTTTCGAGCTGGGTTTTCACCACCGCATCGTTATTCGTTTGGAGGTAATTGTTCCATTCATTGGTCCAGTTCAAGGTGCCCGCATTCAACAACAACTCGTCGCGGAAGTAGGTAAACCGAGCGTTATCGAGCACAATTGGAATCAACCAGTCCACAAAATCTTGCACCAAGGCATCGGCATCCGAGGGCTGACTGGCGTGAGACACAACAAAGGGAAGGATGTCCAATTTCATCAAGACGTTGCCACCGCTGTTGAATCCAATGATCAACCACTCGGAAAACTTATACCGGTTGGCGAGGTAATTGGCCGAGATCCAATACCGGTGAAAAGCAGGAACTTGAAAATACGGATCGTAGCCGGCAACATCCACGGGTTCGAAAAGTTCAATCCCCTGCAGGCTTAATTGGCCCAGCAATTGGCTGTAAAGCGCATAATGTTGGTTGAGTTGGGTGGTGGGATTCGGAACGGAAAGTTCGAAGAATCGCATGGTTGAAATCACCACCTCAATGGGCGATTTGATAATGGCACCTACGCTGTTGTCGTTGGTTTGCGGCGTATCTACATCGTAGAAATGCTCGCTTTGCAGCAAGATTTCCAAGACGCTCATCAAATCGTAATTGTTGGCCATAAGCGTGTTGGCCAAGGGTTCAATGATGTCGGTTTCAATTTCCTGGGTAATGTCGAAATACACGAATTGGCGGTAAACTCTTCGAACAATGTGTTTCGCCGTGTTCGGTGAGTTAAATACCATATCGACCGCATCGTGCAATTCCTGAACGACAGAAGAACTCGGACAGGTACCGTTTACGACGCCTGCGGTTTGAATTGAACTGGAATTGAAGGCGGAGGAAAACTGCTTCGTGCTGACATCGTGCTGTGTAGCATTGTTGTTAATGTCCGCTTTTACCTTACCTGTTGGAATCCCCGTGAGGGCATCGACGGTTTGAAAGCTTGAATCCACGGTCCAGCCGGTGAGTACACGGGTCAAGGCCTTCACATCCACTTCGGTAAAATTGGTGTAGTCGCCAAGGCTCACTTCGGGACCTTTTCCAACAGTGAACAATTCCAAAAATTCGCGGCCAAAATTTTCTTGTGGGACTGCCTTTATGTTCAAGGTACCGTCCAAATGCACCAGCATGGCGTTGTCAATGCAAATGGCTTTGACCAACTCTTTATAATTGCCAAGGGCATGATGCCGCAACAAACGAAGGTAATCCACGGCAAACTGAGGAGCCCACGAAATGCGGGTCATGATGACAGGAATATGAGTATGGTAAAACCAAACCATGCGTTCCGTTAAATTAGGACCCGAGGCACGCTGCGTTTCCAACCACCAGTACCGTGTGAGGTCGGACCAAATATCGTTGATTTGATTGGGGTCGGGAAAATTAGGGAAAATCCAATCGCTGTTGGTATTGGGATCTTTCGGAAGCGGAGGTGTGGGATCGGCTTGGTTCAGGGCATTGAAAGCACTTTGAGCGTTCATTTGCGCAAAAGTTACAATATCCGACAACCGAGGACCCATGGTAGCTCTTCGCAACAAGTGTGCTGCTCGTTGATTGCCTAATACGCCGGTGACAGGAGCTAGTGATGCCATACGCTAATTTGTTCCACCAAGGTAAGCAAATTAACCGAAACCCGAGGAATTCACGGAAATTTAACCTTGAAATACTAAGGCAATCATGGCTTCAATGCCCTTTTCAACGGCAACGGGGTGAATGTCAAATTTTGGATGATGGACGCTGTAATTCTGTGCCTTATTGGGGTCTCCAACGCCCAGACGGAAAAAACTAACCGGAATTTTATGGCTGTAAAATGCGAAATCTTCCGCCGTCATTCGGTAATCCAAGGGCACGACGGCCTCCTCACCGAATTGATTCACGAGGCCCTTTTCCACCCAAGAAGTCACTTGTGGATCGTTGTATAAGAAAGGGTAACCCGAATTTCGATGCAATCGAATTTCGCCGCCATAACGGTGTTCTATTTTTCGTAAAAAATCGTCAAAGAGTTCAAAAAATTCGGCTCTCCAAGCTTCGTTCAAGGTGCGAAAAGTCCCTTTAAGGCTGCACGTGGAAGGAACCACATTGGTGGCGCCAAGGGCTTCTATGCGTCCAAAGCTCAAGACCGTTGGAACGTCCTGGGGTTGGAATTGATCGATCAGCAATTGAGCGTGCAGGATAATTTCGGCCGCCATGTTGAGCGGATTAATGCACTGTTGTGGTAGGGCCCCGTGACCTCCCTTTCCGGTAATTTCGAGGTGAATTTCGTCGCTGGAAGCCATGTAGAGACCGGACCGAATACCGAAGAAACCGACGGAAAGCTCTGGGTAAACGTGCAGGGCCACCATGAAATCGAGCGGAGGATTTTGTAAGACGCCAGCTTCGATGATGTAATTCGCTCCGCCTGGGGATTGCTCTTCACCGGGTTGAAAAATCAACTTCACGGAGTAAGGCAATTCGGCCGTCTTTTCGGCAAGCACCTCAGCGACCCCCAATAAAATGGAGGTGTGTACGTCGTGACCGCAAGCGTGCATCCACCCGGGAACGGTGGATTGATAAGAGGCATTCGTTTCTTCTTGAATGGGCAACGCGTCTAATTCGCAGCGCAAGCCGATCCAACGTTGGGTGTTTTCGGAATGAAAATACGCGACGACCCCTGTGCCTCCAACCTTCGCCTCGTGCTGTACCCCCAATTGGGTTAACACCTCCACGACATAGGCCATGGTGGCGTTTTCTTGAAACGAAGGTTCAGGGTTCTTGTGAAGGGTTTCACGGTGTTGCAGCGCTTTGGGAGCAACGCGCTGAGCTAAATCTCGCAGAAAATCAGGACTCATGGTTGGAAATTCCTTGATAACCCGACCAAAGCATTTTGAAAGCGACGTAGGCCATAATTGCTCCAAAAATCAACTTAACCCATGCTTCGGGAAGGCGAAGGGCGAGTTTGGAACCGACGTAACCGCCCACAACGAAAGCTGCCGCGACCACCAAGCCGAATTTCCAATGCACATTGCCCGACTTCGCATAATTCATGAGGGCCAAAGCGACCACGGGCATAGAGAGAATGAACAAACTGGTTCCTTGCGCTTGAAACTGGGAAAAACCAACCATGTACACCAAGGCCGGAACGATGACAATGCCGCCACCTACTCCGACAAAACCGCTGAGAATTCCGGCAACCGAACCAATTCCCAAAAGCAATGAAATTTCTTGCCACGTCATGGTACGAAGGTAGTATATTTTTGGAATTGTTGCATGTGATTCAGGTTACACACGGGGAAGTGAACTTAAGTTATAGAACCAGGACATGTAGAGGCGGAATAAGAGACCTCAACTCCATCTTTAAACGCAACATTTTTCCTTGACCACTAAAACAGGCAGTCATTAAATCCTCAAGGGAGAGGTAAATCGATGAAAACAACCACTTATTTCCCTTCCTGCAGGGCCAGAAAACGTTCGAGCAATTTCTGATGTTCTTCGAGCAAGGTGATGTACTTATCTTTCCACTTAACTTCCTCTACTTTTGTTGCGGTATCGGATGGTTGGTAATTCCTGCGGAGTTCAGGAATATCTTGGGTGAAATCGTGGTGTATGATTCTACCAATCTCCAAAACGTGCTCTATGCTCAGCGTGGGGTTTTCGAAGGCATCGTAGAGCCACTTTCGGCTTTTTCCCATTTTAAGGGCCAATTGACTCAACTTATGCCCTGAGGCCCGAACGGCTTGTTCTACGATTTCCACGCGGTGAACCATAAAACAAAGGTGAAATCATTAATGTTAATCTAATGATACATTTAATATACGTTTTTGTAATAATGACGCTATATTTGTTAAAAGAATTGAACAAATGATTTTCATTCAAGGTAAAACCAAAATAGCGAAAGCTGGAATCCTTCTCCTTCTAATCTTTCATTGCGCGACCATCAACGCCCAAATAATGGACAAACGCCGCGTGATGGCAAGTGCGGGCAGGATTGCCAAGAACCTCCAACCCTCGCCCTTCGGAACCAATTATATCATGTCGTACACCTTGGGGGAGCCCTTCATTTACGTGAATACGCCCTTGGGTTATGCGAGTACTCGGGTCTGCAACGGATTTCAACAACCCGATGCCTTGATCCCAGTAGGGCCGGGGGTGGTGGTTCAAATGCCCACGCAACCGGTGTTTAAGATTTATCCCAACCCTTTTGATGCCTATTCTATCGTTGAAGCTCCCAAGGAATATGAGGAACAAGAACTGAAACTGCAGCTTATTGATGCCAACGGGAAATTGGTGCACGATGAAATCATGAAAGGCGCTCGCCACAAAGCAGATTATTCCACGGGTCTTGCCCCCGGAACCTATTTTTTAAACATCTATCTCATGTCGGGGGCCCTCATTGAACAAGTAAAACTCATTAAATCCTAAACCATGAAAAGAACCTTACGCATTTTACTTTTTACTGCAGCAACCTTCATAGTCACCAGCTTAAACGCTCAAGCGCCTAACGGCATCAACTATCAGGCAGTGATACGAACCAATACCGGAACCTTGGCCAGCAACCAAGCGGTGGTGATTAGGGCGAGAATTCTTCAAACCACGGCGAATGGAACGGCGGTTTATTCCGAACGCCACAACCTAACTACGGATCAATTTGGACTGGTGAATTTTGTGATTGGCAA
>CANMUN010000025.1 GCA_947500875.1 Flavobacteriales bacterium
GGATTTGCCCCTACTAAGTTTCCTACGGGAAAATTCAATCCGGGAGCTTGATTGTCCATTCCATCAACAAATTGAACGATACGCACCGGAGCGGTTGAATTAAAGCCTCGCATGTTCACCGCTTGAAAACCCGCGCTAGATGTTGACATATCCACGCCGCGCAAGTTTTTAAGGGATTCGTAGAAATTACCGCTGGCTGCAGCGGCAATGTCCTTGGCCGAAACACGCTGTATTGAAACGGGGGATTGAAAAATTTTCTCCGAGACACGGGTTCCGGAAACAACAACATCGTTGAAGGCCTTGAAGGTCGGGGAAAGGTTGACGTTTAATTCGCTAGACGACTTAGTGACCTCTAGGGTAAGGTCATCGTATCCCAAGAGCCTAAATGAAAGGGAGTAAGAGGCTTGTTGGGTAAAGTCCAGGTTCATGGTGAATTTTCCCAATTCGTCGCTCACAACGCCTTGCTTTGAGCCGCGTTCTACGATTTTCACCAATGGAAGTGGAGTTTTAGATGCTCCATCAAGCACAGTTCCTTGGATGGTTAGCGTTTGTCCGTAAGTCAATACGACGCTCAAGAACGCCAATAAGGTCAAAAATTTTCGGTACATAGTGTTTCGTTGGTTAGGTCTTCAAAAATAGTTTTTTTTCCGAAATGCAAAAAAAATCCAACTTTAAACGAAAAAATGTATTTTTGAATACCTAATACTATAGTGCGATGAACCGTATTTTAACCCTGATACTTATTGTAATAAGTCTGAACGTATCAGCCCAAGGCGTAGTTCCAAACGGACAATTGGACAATCTTGAAGAGATGTCCACAAAATATACGTTTCCAATTACCATGCCCGATGGCATTCAGCTCATGACGGATTTCTACCTGCCGATTTTGAGGGATTCCTTGATGCTCAACGTTAATGTCCCCTTGGTTGGTAATATTCCGATTCAGGTTCTTCCTAAAAATCAACAGTTGATCATATACGATTCGTTGAACGGTGCCCCCAATCCGAATCCGTTTAAATTGCCTTTGATTTTTTCGAGAACTCCTTACAATAAGGGCTCATGGGATGGAGTAGCAACGCCGGTTAACATTCTAGGCTACGGCTATGCCGTTCAAGACATGCGGGGTAGGTATACATCACAAGGCGTTTATTTGCCTTTATATAGCGACGGATGGAGCAAAGATCCCTATCATCCAACGTACGGACACGTTTTAGATGTTACTGCATTGTCGGATCCGCGAAACGGTAATAAGCATGAAGACGGCTACCATTCGATTCAGGATCTTGTAGGTCGGACTTGGCAGTACGATTTGGACATGAACGGAACTCCCGAGACCACCGATTTAATTTCAACTGGGAGAATTGGTATGTTTGGCGCTTCGGCATTGGGCTACAACCAATATCAAGCTGCTGCAGCTCATCGCATTGACCCGAGTCAGCCAGGATTGAAATGCTTGACCCCAATTGTTGCAACACAAGAGTTTTTTAAAAGCACAGGATTTCAAAATGGGGTATTTCGTGACCAACTGGTCAACGGCTGGTTGAAGGGGCAAATTTTCACGGGTACAGATGATGATTTGAATGCCATCGACAACGATATCGATAACAGCATGCACTCGGCAACCGACTACGGCCTTCCAAATAAATTCGAAGCAGCCTCCAAGGCTATCAATCATTTTTCTTCCGTACGATATCTTGATGGACCTGCGGGCTACTATCCAAACAGCATTGGGCGAAAGGACATGGATGCTTCTCGTGCAATGGTAAATGCTCAAGGCGAAGGGGATATGAATGGTACTTTTAGCCGATACGAGAACATGGAAGTCCCTGCTTTTCATCTGACCGGTTGGTGGGATATTTTCATTGATGGACAGATTGAAACCTGGAATTTATTACGTCAACATTTAGATCCATCCAAGAAAAACAAGTACCTGCAAAAATTAGTGATTGGACCTTGGGCGCACCAGACCATTGGAAGCAGAACCACAGGGGATATTACGTATCCTGAGAACATTGCCGATATTTTAGGATTCAGCCTTGACGATTTTTCACAGGCCGATCTTCCCATCTCCAAAGCCATTAAATCGGAGGCTATTTCTTGGTATCGGTATAATTTGAATTACGACAGTACCCAATTTATTGGTGAGCCGAAAGCGTTCATTAAGGCTTCGAACCATTGGTCGAGTGTGGGGTTATTTGAGGTACGAGTTCCTGCCGAGAATTACAAAATTCCTTTAAATACCTTGGTGGCATTTTTGAACGGTTCATCGGTCTTACCCAACTTTAAAATAGGTGTTAGGGATATTTTTACGATGCAAGAACAGGTGGTTACTTTGGATATTCCCGCAACGGGTTCGCCGTTGATTCCGGGATTAGACGACGGCCAAATCGAAGGGGTTCCCTACGTGGATTATTTGGAAAAACCCGACGTTCGGCTTTACGTGGTTGGTCCAGTGGAGGACGGTATCCCTGAAAATGCCAACGTAGGCAACTATTGGTATCCCGCTAATGAATTTCCGCTTACGCAAGGAATTCAATGGACCGATTTCTTCCTTCATCAAAATGGGACAATGAACCAAACTGCTCCAACCGGCAATGAAGGCTTCAATATGTACTTGCATGACCCAAATGATCCTATTCGTACCATTGGTGGAGGAAATATGATTGTGAAAACGCCGGATGGTCAGCGCGATAGTCAAGGACAATTCGACCTTACGGAATGGGCGGAATATACCATGGACCGCCCAGGGGTGGTTAAGTATCAAACTCCCGTATTAAATGACACCATGAGCATTGTTGGGTTTCCCAAAGCAACCTTGTACGCGAAATCGAATCCTGCTGGGGTAGCTCAAGGACCAACCGATACGGATTTTTTCGTTCGTATCGTGGATGTATATCCCGACGGAAGTGAATATTTCGTGGTGGAGGGATGCGTAAACGCAAGGGGTAGAAATTATGCGAGATCGATTGCGGAAGGCCAAGAAAACGACGAGGCGGTTTTTGATAATATCAACATTGGTCAGGTATATGAGTACCATTTCCAGATGTTGCCGATTGCTTACACCTTTGGTAAAGGCCACAGAGTTAAAGTGCTAATTTCCAGCTCAAACTACACGCGCTATCAAGTTAATCCGAATTTGCCCATTATGCCAGGAGAATTTTTCCGTCGTAAGCCGGGTGATGGTCAAACGTATGTTTATGAAGGTGTTGAAATGGCGCCAAGAGTGGCTATCAACCGCATCGCTTTTACACCAGAATATCCTACGCACATTGAATTGCCGGTGCTTAATCAGGCATTTGCTGGGTTGAACGATGAAGTCCTGCAAGGCGAATCCTCCATGCTCTTGTATCCCAATCCAGCAGAGGATAAAATAACTCTAATGGTTGAAAATTCGAGCGAATACGAACTTCTTTTGACGGATTTAACAGGCAAGGTCATTTCAAAAGAGGTAGTAACAGGAAATGAATTTACCGTGCATACTCAATCGTTGAATTCTGGTATTTATTTGGTAAACTTGAAGGATCTCTCCAATCAAAAAGGTTTCACAAAACGATTTATCAAAAAATAAGGAGTTTATTGGGGTTATTCAATTCCAGCGTCTCCATAAAGGTATGTTGGTCGGTTCTTGCAGCATCACTTACCAAATCCATGGAATTAGTTTCGTTGTTCGGGATTGGTAGTTTTTGTATTCCATTCCAAAGTGAGCTAACAAAACCTTTTCTTCCACAACAATTCTTCGTTGGAATGCTAAAAGTACGGGAATCATGACCGCCAAGGCAGCCAACCAATGGTTCAACTCAATGCAAAACCCAACGAAAGTTAGGATCAAGAAGGAATAGGAGGGATGCCGAACGTGGCGATAAAATCCGTCTGTTTTTAATTCGTGTTCCTGATGTATTCGCACATTCACCGTGAAAAACTTACCTAAGGCGGAAATTACCCTTGCTCGGCCAATCACGCCTATCGCCATCAAAACAAGGGCAAGTCCTTGAATCCAGTCTGCTTGTTGAAAGGCGGTATTAAGGTAAAGGGCAACCCAAGCGCCAGCACTTACTCCAAGGATAACACTCCCCCACAAAAGGATAAGGCTGCCTTTGTCGCTGCTTTTTTGTTGCCGATCCCGAAGGAGCCAAGAATACCCAATTTCTGCTATAAGCCAGCATACAACAATAAAACTAAAACAATAGATCATCATGTTATGGGTTTAGGGATGCTAAAATTAGGTGATATTTCTATCAATTTTCTTTGTGTTTTATAGAACATCTGATAATAAAACAAAAAAGCCCAAGACTCTTGGGCTTTCGTAGCGAGACCGAGAGTTGAATGCTGACGTGGAAGTCAGCATTCTGACAACTTTTGTATAAGCAAAAGTTCGTCAGGGCTTGGGACCCCTTCATTATACTTCAAAATAAATTCAATGGTTCTTTTAACCGATAAATTCTTGAGTTTTAGTTCTAATTTTTTGGCTTCAGATTTAGTAGGTTTCTCACCTTTCCAAACAAGTATCCATGGAACACCTAATTTCGTTGCTTTTTCATATCCACTGTTATGTCGATTTAAACGATCTACAATATTCCCACTTTCTCCTTTGTAAAAAGAATTGAGTTTTTCAGAATATAAAACATACGTGTAAAACATCTCTAAAAAATAAAACCCCAACATAAGTCGGGGCTTTCGTAGCGAGACCGAGAGTTGAACTCGGGACCTTAGGGTTATGAATCCTACGCTCTAACCAACTGAGCTATCTCGCCATTATGTTTGTCGAACTAACTCAAATCCACCAAAGCAATGCGTAGGTGGGTGAGCTATCTCGCCATTTTTGAGAGCGCAAATATACGTTTTTTTCGAATTAGCCCAAGGTTTTTACGTAAGAATCCACAAATTCCATCAATTCACCAATGCGCTGAGGGCTGAAATCAAAGGGAACTCCTGCCGTTTGGTAAATTTCTGGTAAAGAACGCGTATATCCTAAGGCGAGTCCCGACTTGTATTTTTCTAAAGCTTCTTTTTCATTCATTAAACTGTTCTTCCAAACGCCAATTGCGCCAAGTTGTGCAATACCGTATTCAATGTAATAAAAAGGCACTTCAAACAAATGAAGTTGGCGTTGCCATCCAGAACGCTGTAAATCCTCGTATCCCGTCCAATCCGTTAAACCTGTTCCGAATTTCTTGCCCAAGAACAACCATTGTGCGCTTCGCTCTTCTTGGTTGTGCGTTGGATGGGTATATACCCAATGCTGAAAGGCATCGATTTGCGCAATCCATGGAAGGACTTTCAACAGGTCCTCCATATGCTCGATTTTAGCGCGGTTCAGTTCTTCGGCATTGGTGTAAAACGCCTCCCAATATTTCATGCTCAACAGTTCCATCGACATAGATGCCAATTCAGCGGCTTCTGAAGGGATATTTTTAAACGATGTTAATTCTAATTCGCGGTTGAGAAAACTATGAATGGCATGACCGCCCTCATGCACCATGGTAATGAGGTCGCGGTGTAAACCAACCGCATTCATGAATATGAACGGCACCCCAATTTCATACAAGGGATAATTGTAGCCCCCTGGTGCTTTGCCCGCTTTAGATTCCAAATCCAAATGCCCCATGGCGTGCATGGTCCTCAAGCAATCCCCGAAATACGGGTCCATTTGATCAAAAATTTCGATGGTTTTGTCCAACATTTCCTGGCCGTTCTGAAAGGGCTTGAGTGGGGCATGACCGTCAGGATCAACGTCCAAATCCCATGGTTTGAAAGCACTTTTACCCAATTTATGGAGTTTTTTGAGCTGAATTTCTTTCACCAAAGGCACTACCTTTTGGGCAACCGCTTCGTGGAAATCGAAACAGGCTTCTTTGGTATAATCAAATCGTCCCATGCTTTGGAACATATAATCGCGGTAATTATCGAAGCCAGCATTCAAGGCGAGTTGATGGCGTTTTGCAATCAAATCCGTGTAGAGGTCGTTCAAGGCTTCAATATCCGATCTTCTTCGCTCGGCCATTTTTTGGTAAATATCCTTCCGAAGGATTTCGTCTTGACTTTTTAAATGCACCGATGCTTGTTGCATGGTGAGTGTTTCTCCTTGGTGTTCAATAGTTTGCGCAGCACTAATGCTTCCAAATTCTTGACTCTTTTCGGCTAAGTAGGCTTCAATGGTTATATTCTCTTCGCGAAAAAGATCGAGTTGAACCTTTACCGAGCGGAAGAAAATGGCATAGGCCGGGTCATGGGTCAGTTCTTCTATAAAAGCACTTTGCATCATTTTTTCATTCAATGCATTGTTGAGAGGCGCAAGTTTCGGTTGTATTTCAGTTACAAAATAGGTGTAAGAAGCGGTTAAAGATTCGTCAGCGGTATTAATGGACATCTTAATATACCTCCATGCTCCGTTTTCCTCTAAAAAGGCTTCGAGTTCGCTGAGGTCTTTGAGCCATTGTACGAAGGCTTCTTTGGCGCTTATTTCCCTCGATAATAATTCGTCAAAACAAGGCTGTACGTCGCTGAAGGTGTTGAGGGCAAGGTCTTCTTTTAAGTAGGTTCTTTCAATTTTTGGGAGTTGCATGGAAGTAATTTTACACAAAAATAATCGGTTGTTGCTTTAGGTGAACAAATCTTGGCTACTTTTGTTAACCATTTGGTTAAACCATGAAGTTAATTGATTCTTCCACCGAGCATAAAATACTGGAAGCGGCTAAAACCGAATTTCTAGAATTTGGTTTATACGGTGCCCGCATGCAGAACATTGCCAACCGAGCAGGGATCAATAAAGCGCTGCTTCATTATTACTTTCGGAATAAAGAAAAACTCTTCGATAAAGTTTTCGAATCAGCCCTAGAGCGGTATTTCAGCAACATGGATATCATGAGCGACGATCGTTTGGATTTTAAGGAAAGGGTTCATGGTTTGGCGGATCGTTTCTTAGACTTTCTCAATGAATATCCTCAAATGGCTTTGTTTCTCATAAAAGAGGTTAGTGCCAATCAGATTTTATTTATCGAAAAGGTTGACAAAAATTTGAGAGGTAATAAAACGTTGTTGAGCGCTTTATTGGATGCTCAGCAGAAAGGGGTGGTCTCACTTGAAAACCCCATGGTGTTTTTTGTTCAATTGATTTCCATGTGCACCTATCCATTTGTTGCGAAACCGCTTTTTACGGTGATAGCAGAACGAAATGAGACCTCGTGGAATTCCGATTCACTAACCGAACTTCGTGCCTCGATTCATTCCTTTATAGACCATCAATTAAATCTTGCTTAGTATGCGATTTTTACCCTTTGTTTTTGTTTTGGGAGCCTCAACGCTTTGGGGGCAAATGAATTCATTGAGTTTGGACTCGTGCTTGCATTGGGCCCGCTTGAATTATCCGATATACCGTCAATCTGAATTGTTCAAAGCGCAAATGATGACGAATGTACAAGGAATCAAAGAAGCTTGGTTGCCTAAACTTAATGTAAGCCTTCAAGGGACCTATCAATCGGAAGTGGTTCAATTCAACATCCCGGGTTTTACGACGAATTTTCCACATGACTCCTACCTGGGTTCCTTGGCCTTGGAGCAAATGCTGTTCGATGGAGGAATTTCGAAGCGACAGAGCCAACTTGAGGCGTTAAATACCGACATTGAAATACAAAAAAATAAGGTAGAAATTTACCGCATTGTGGACCGAGTTAATCAGATATATATGTCGATTTTGCTCGCTAAAGCCAATATTTCTATGCTGGAACTACTCCAAGATAATTTGATGAAACGATCGGTTAGCGTAGCCGCCTCGGTAACCAACGGCTTAATGCTTCAAACGCAGCTGGATGAAATAGAGGTGGAGATGCTGAAAACCCGTCAGCAATTGATCGAGGCAAAAGAGAATTTAAACGGGTTGTGCGCTAGCCTGTCAATTCTAACAGGAAAGACCATTGCAAGCACCACTGAATTTCTCGAAACGCCTGCAGGAGGTAATACCTTGCTCATGAATAACATGCGTCCCGAAGCTACCTTGCTCTTAATGCAAGAAGGGTTCCTTTCCGAAAAATACAAGTTAGCGACGAATTTGGCAATGCCCAAGTTATACGTTAATGTGGTCGGTAATTACGGACGTCCAGGGCCCAATTTTATCAACCAGGATTTGCGATTTTTTGGAAGCGGAAGTTTGGCTTTCAAATGGAATATCTCCAATTTATACGGACTCAACCGAGAGAAACAGCGTCTAGAAATCAGCCGTAAAGTATTGAACATTCAACGTGATCAATTAAACCAGAACGTTGAAACGTCTTTAGCGACCCATGCTGCACAACTCAATACCATGGACCAAGTACTGCAGTTGGACGACGCTATTGTGCGAAAAAAGTCGGAAATCGCTGCTGTGGCGGCCAATCAATTGGAAAACGGTAAGATAACCGCGACCGTTTATTTATTGCAGCTCAACGATGAAATGGCTGCTCGATTGAACCGCAAAGTTCACGAGATTAAACGCATCAATGCTTGGTCGAACTATAACATAACCTTAGGACTCGTCAATTTTTAATATGGAAACAACCGAAAAAAAAAGAGGTAAAGGAAAGCGCTTAATAATCATTGGAAGCATTCTGGGAATTGCTGCCATTGTTGGTGGTATTTATTATGCTAAATCGTTGGGGTATGAAACCACCGACAATGCTCAACTGGATGCCGATATTCTCCCGGTGCGCACCAGCATCTCGGGTTATGTGAAAGAAATCCGGTTTAAAGACCATCAAGTCGTAAAAAAAGGTGACACCCTTTTAATCCTCAACGACGACGAATTTCAAGCGAGGGTTTTGCAAGCTGAGGCTGCTTTGGAAAATGCGGAAGCGAATCTTATTGCGGTAAAAAACAATGCCGATGCTGGTGATTTGAATGCTGACGCAGCTTATTTATCGAGTGAAACAACTTCTCAAAACATCGACGTAACTCAGGCGAAATGGAACAAGGTGAAGGAGGATTACAAACGAATAAAAAACATGTTCAATGCCAAGGCCGCCACTCAAGCCGAGATGGATGCTGTTGAAGCAGAATTGGCCGTAGCAGAAGCCCAATTTAAAGCGGCTAAAAATCAATACAAGGCATCCTCCGCTCAAAGCAGAGGCGTAAAATCGCAAGCCATTGGTCAAAAATCATTGATTACCCTGGCGGAGGCTTTGGTGAAACAACGTCAAGCCGAATTAATGCTGGCAAAAACCCAATGGTCCTATACCGTAGTCAAAGCACCGTGCAACGGCATTGTCAGTAAAAGAAGTGTGGACCAAGGGCAATTCGTGACCATGGGTTCTCCAATTTGCTCGGCAATCGACCTTTCTTCGTTGTGGGTTACGGCTAATTTTAAAGAAACACAAATCGACCACATTAAACTTAATCAGGCAGTAGAGGTCTCCGTTGATGCTTTTCCATCCCTAACGTTGAAAGGAAAAATCGACTCGTACATTGGTGCCACAGGAGCCAAGTTTTCTTTGTTGCCTCCAGATAATTCTACCGGAAATTTTGTAAAGATTGTTCAACGAGTTCCTGTTAAAATTCGGTTGGTGGGTTTAACGGAAGAGCAGCGAACACTGTTGCTACCGGGCTTGAGTGCTTTTGTCTCCGTTAGTGTGAAATAGGATGAATGCTGCTCCAAACGTTACAGCGAGTTATCCAACAGGAGCGACGAGGGTAATTCTCGTGCTTACCGCCATTACGTGTGCACTTTTAGAGCTGATTGATGCAACGGTGGTGAATGTTTCGCTGCGTGAAATTTCCGGAAGTATTGGCGCTACAACTACAGAAATTGCTTGGGTCGTAACGGCTTATGGTATCTCAAATGTGATCATCATCCCGCTAACAGGTATGCTTTCCAATTTTTTTGGGAGGAAAAACTATTTTACCGCATCGGTGGTTATCTTCACATTCTCTTCATTGATGTGCGGTTTATCAACCGATCTTTGGATGTTGGTCTTTTGGAGATTCGTTCAAGGTTTGGGGGGAGGAGGGCTGCTGTCCAACGCGCAAACCATCATTTTGGGTGCTTTCCCCCGGGAAAAAATAGGAATGGCTAACGCTATTTTCGGAATGGGTATCATCATGGGCCCCACGTTCGGACCCACCATTGGCGGATTGATTACGGATTCCATGAGTTGGCACTGGATTTTCTTCGTTAATGTTCCCATTGGTGTTGTCGCTGCATTTTTATCGTATTATTTCGTCACCGACGACCCAGCAGCTGTTAAACCCAAGCGCATCGATTATTGGGGAATTATCTTTTTGATTATCGGAGTAGGCAGTGTTCAATATGTCCTCGAAGAAGGGAATTCCAAGGATTGGTTTGAAAGTTCAACCATTATTTTTTTTAGTGTGATGGCTATTATTGGTTTCGCTCTATTGATTGTTAGGTCCTTGTCCATCGATTATGCTGCAGTAAATTTAAAGTTGTTCAAACATTACAATTTAGTCCTCGGGGCTATTTTGAATTTTTTATTAGGACTTATTTTATTTGGATCAGTATTTATTTTTCCGTTGTTTGTCCAAATTTCATTGGGTTGGACCGCAACAAAAACGGGGATGTTTATGATTCCGGGAGCTTTATTTGCTGCCTTTTCCATGCCAGTGGTGGGGAAACTATTAGGTAATGGGGTAAACCCTAAGAATATCATTTGGTTAGGCGGGGGCTTGACGTTTATTTTTTTATTGATGCTTTCTTTTTCTTCACCTAATTCAAGTGCTGCGAATTTTTACCCTGCCTTCATTCTTCGAGGAATAGGGATGGCCTGCATGATGTCGCCAATCATTTCCCTTTCTGTGGCTGGATTAGCGGCAAAGGATATCGGACAGGCGGTTGGCTTGTCAAACGCCATTCGGCAACTGGGAGGTGCGGTTGGAATCGCATTGATCAATTTGTTTTTAACCCGCAAAAATGCGGAAGTTCGGGGAGGTATGGTTACTTACGTTACCGATTATTCCCAGCAAACTGCCGAGCGGTTAGCGATGATGAAACAAGGGTTTTTGGCGCGCGGATATTCCATAGAGGAAGCCGAAATTTTAGCGAACCGCACGATGGAAGGAGTGATTTTTAAACAACAGGCCATGGTCAGTTATAACCAAGGTTTTTTCATGGTAGCGCTCATCGTTTTATGCTTATTCCCAGTAGTTTTTCTAGTGCGGAATGCGAAAAAACAAGCGTCTCTTGCCGTGAATGATGCACATGAATGAACCAATGGTTCAATGGCTTGTTTTCCTACCATGAGAAATTACTTATTCATCGGTGCTTCATCGGCCTTGGCACAAGCAACGAAATCAAGGATTGAATCTGAAGGTAATTCGGTGTATCGGATATCACGAAATTCTTCACATAGCGATGTGGAAGTTGTTGATTATTTGAGTATTATGCCTGATATTAATCAACGATTTGACGGACTGGTGTATTTTCCAGGTAGCATCAACTTGAAGCCTTTTCGATCCTTGAAACTCGAGGATTTTCAGGACGACTTTAACATTCACGTATTAGGGGCGGTTAATTCCTTAAAAGCGTATCAAGCTCAACTCAACGAAGGAGCCAGTGTAGTATTGATTTCAAGCGTTGCAGCGAATGTTGGAATGCCCTTTCATGCTTCGGTAGCTTCG
Organism: Flavobacteriales bacterium; assembly: GCA_947500875.1. Lineage (GTDB taxonomy): Bacteria > Bacteroidota > Bacteroidia > Flavobacteriales_D > Crocinitomicaceae > UBA952. The sequence continues at coordinate 11,602 of CANMUN010000025.1, forward strand.
GTAAAAGCCGCTTTGGAAGGCTTAGGACGTTCATTGGCCGCAGAATGGGCTCCGAAAATCCGGGTGAACGTAGTGGCTCCGTCGCTTACGATAACCCCAATGGCGGAAAAATTGACCAATACGCCTGAAAAAATCGAGGCAGGAGCTCAACGACATCCATTAAAGCGTTTGGGAAATCCCGAGGATTTTGCTTCGTGCATTTCTTTTTTGCTGTCCGAGCAAAGTGCTTGGATCACCGGTCAGGTGTTACCCGTTGACGGTGGGATGGGAAGATTAAAAGTGTAATAGCAACCCCTCAATACCTCGGATCGTACAGCTCCTCTTGAATCCGTTGGTCGATGGTGCTTGGATCAATCGAACTTAGGCCTTGTTGCACCGCTTTGAGCATTACCGCTTTTGCAATGGCTAAAGAAACCGAACGAATTTCTTGAATAGGAGGGTACAGGGCACCGAGGTCCAAGTCATGGTTTTCCACCAAGTTTGCTAGACACTCTGCTGCGGTAATGAGAAGTTCATCATTGACGTGTTCAATGCCGCCAGCCACTATTCCCAGACCCAAACCCGGGAAAATGTAGGCGTTGTTTCCTTGACCTGGGTCAAACGTTTTACCTTCATAAACGACATTGGCGAAAGGGCTTCCGCTCACAAAAATGGCCTGTCCTTTACTCCAGGTATAGGCTTGTTCAGCGGTGCATTCCGCTTTACTGGTCGGATTGGAAAGCGCAAAGATCACCGGACGAGAATTGATCGCGCTCATGGCTTCAATTACCTCTTGGGTAAAAGCACCACCGGCACCTGTGGCTCCAATAAGCACCGTTGGTTTAAAATGTTGAATGGTTTCCAAGAAGGTACTTGCGGGAGAAGACTTGGCGTAGGGGAGGTTGTGCGGTTGTAAATCAGTGCGGTCCGTGGTCATTAGACCATGGATATCGCAAATGTAAATCCGTTCAAGTGCGTTCTCCTTGCTAAGGCCATTGAGCACAAGGCTGTTAACCAAAAGGTCTGCAATTCCTGTTGCGGCAGAACCTCCACCTAAAAACAAAAATCGATTTTCCGTTAGCGGCAGGTGGGTAATGCGTGTGGAACAAATCACCCCGGCAAGTGCAACCGCTGCTGTGCCCTGAATGTCGTCGTTAAAACAACGGTATTTGAACTGATATCGCTTCAAGAGCGCGAACGCATTTGGGGTTAAAAAATCCTCGAATTGAATCAAGACGCCAGGATATTTTTGGGTTACAGCCTCCATGAATTCGTCCAACAATTCCAAATACGCAGCCCCTGAAATCCTCCGCTCGGGAACGCCAAGGTATAAGGGGTCATGGATGAGTTCCTCGTTGTTCGTGCCCACGTCGATCATTACCGGTAGGCATGCAGAGGGGTCAATTCCCCCACAAGCGGAATAAAGGACAAGTTTTCCGATGGAAATCCCCATTCCGTTAGCGCCTAGATCACCCAATCCAAGAATTCGCTCACCGTCAGTGACCACAATCACTTTGATGTTTTTCGAAGGCCAATTGTTTAAAATATCGAGGATTCGTCCTTTGTGCTCAGGGGTGATATAGAAACCCTTAGCTTCCGTGTACACGTGGGAAAACGATTTGCAGGCTTCGCCAACGGTGGGGGTGTAAATGATGGGCATCAATTCGTCAATATGTTCGTTGATAACCCGGTAAAATAGCCGTTCATTTCGTGCTTGAAGTGCCGACAAATAAAGGTATTTTTCAATGTTGTTGGGTTTTCTTTCCAAGTTTTGAAGCACCCGACTTATTTGAAGTTCTTGCGAACTTGTTTGATATGGAAATAAGCCCTCTAAGCCAAGAGTTTTTTTCTCGTCCTTCGTAAATGCTGTTGATTTATTGGTTTTATTGTTTCGAATCCACTCTAAATTGTCCTGCATGTGTTTATTTTGAGGTCAAAATTAAGGCAAACCACGTACAATTGTTCCGTTTTATTAAATTTACCCTACGATAAAACGAATCTACTATGAAAATTTGTAATACCCTGCTCTGGGCCTTTTTGGGATTAATCAGCTTTAATTCCATGGCACAACAACCCATTTTGAATCCGGTTTCACGGCCAAACCAGGCAGTTAAATCCATCGGAAATTTCCCTGCCTTAGGGCAAAAAGCGGTCGCTCCACCCAAAGAAAGAGGGCATGGTTTGCACAACAATGCATGCGCTACGCATGATTTGACCCAAAAATATTACGAAAGCATCGGTAAATGGGGAGAATTTAACCAATCCTATTTGGAAGAAGCGTCGAAGACTAAGCCTTACAAGCCGGAGAAAACCCCCGGAGTTAATACGATCGCGGTAATTTTTCACGTAGTGCACAATCCCAACAATCCAGCGGAAAACGTTTCCAACGCCCTCATCATGCAAGTTTTCAACGACCTTCAGGAGGATTTTCAGTTATTGAACCAAGACGCTGCTAATGCACGCACCAATTTTGGCTTTATTCCAGCGGATGTAAACATCAGTTTTTGCCTAGCAACTAAAAATGCGGCAGGCGTTCCTTTAGCGGAACAAGGTGTTGTGCGTGTTTCGACCAACGAAGATTATTACAACCACAACGGGGGAGAGGAGAATAAGATGAAAGCTTCTGCTACCGGAGGATCTCAAATTTGGGACCGCAACAAATACCTCAACGTTTGGATTTGCGACATTTCCAACGGTGCAAACTCAGGTACGGCTGGATATGCCTACCGTCCAACCAATAACATGTTGCCCGGGGCATCGATTGACGGTATCGTTTTAGATTACAACCTCGGGATGAACAACGACAACGTGCTTACCCACGAAGTAGGTCATTATTTGGGTCTTGACCATACCTGGGGAGGTTCGGGCAGTTGTAACTTGGACGATGGATTCAACGATACTCCAAATACTGCAGGACCCTCATTCAACTACGGGGGTTCTTGTTCTGGAAATCAAACGACTTGTGGCAATACTCAGGTTCAATACGAGAACTACATGGATTATAGCAATTGTACTGTCATGTTCAGCCAACTTCAGGCGAACTACATGCTCAACACCCTCACCGGTGCCCGTGCATCATTATTACTATCGCCGGGTTGCGACCCCACCAATACTCCTCCTGTGGCCGATTTTACCGCAGATATTTCAAGTCCAATCATCATTCCGGTGGGGGCTGCGGTTAATTTCTTTGATGCTTCGACCAATGTCCCAACTTCGTGGTCTTGGAACTTTGGAGGAGGAGCAACCAATTCCAACGTTCAGAATCCAACGGCGGTGTTTAATACCCTCGGTACGTATACGGTGAGTTTGACGGCTACCAATGCCTTCGGCAGTGATACGGAAACCAAGGTGGCTTTTGTGGAGGTCGTAGGTGCTGCTCCCGGAATTGCATGCGATACCTTACGCAATTATTTGCCTCTACCTGCGGAAGATTATGCTTACTACAATTGGTCGACTGGGTGGGGATTCTTGCCAGGAACAGGTCGCTTTTCCTCGACGAACACGTCGTTGATTTACCAAATTGCCGATAAATATACTGCTCCCGCTTCAACCCAGGTTCGAAGATTGCGTTTGCCCATCATAAAGGCGGTAAATTCCTCTGGAGCTGGTCTGGTAAAGGTCAGAGTCCATCAGGATAATGCCAACAACCCAGGCAACGTCATCGTTACCGACACCTTTCTGATTGCGGACATGAATGCCGGCTTTTTCAACGAATTTGACTTTACGAATCCACCAACGGTTACCGGAAATTTTTGGGTAAGTTTTGAGTTCAATTATGGATCGCCTCAAGATTCTGTAGCTTTCATGTGCGTGGGTATTGACTACCGCAATGGAATGATTGCGAATGGGCTTAGCACCCTTAAATGTTACTACGGAGGATTGACCAATACCACGGGTACTTGGCATCCCACTACGGATATCAATCCGGTCATCAAAACCAGTTTGTGGATGGACGTATTAACCTCCAATGGACCGAATCCATTAGCGAATTTCACCTTCTCTGAATCGGCCATTTGTACCGGAGGACAAATAACGGTCAATGGAGCAAGTTCCACCAATACCAACTCGTATTTATGGTACGTAACGGACGATCCATTTACGACAGTAATAAGCACCCATTCAACTCCCGCAACCACCCTTACGTTTAACCAGGCGGCCAACCGAAGGATATATTTATTCGCAGATGGTTCGTGTAAAACCGTGGGTATTTACCTTCCTGTTACTGTCAGTGCAAAACCCTCTGCTACCTGTACGAAAACCAACACAACGTGCGGCTTAAACAACGGAACCATAGTTTTTACCAATCCAACCGGTGGAACCCCAAATCCAACCTACGAGTATAGTTTAGATGGGGTGAACTATCAGGCATCGCTGAATTTCGGCAACTTACCTGCGGGGAATTATGTAGCACGCATACGTACTTCAGGCAGTGGGTGCGTTCAAAGCTATTCGCGAACGATTTCTGCCTCTACGGAATTGGCGGCAACGATTACTCCAGGAACGACCATTTGCGTTGGTGAATCCGCAACAATTACGGCAGGAGGTGGAACCATGTACACGTGGTATGATGGTCCGAACGTTATTGGTAATACTGCCAGCATTACGGTAACCCCGGGCGCAACAAGTCAATACACGTGTTTGGTGTCTGATGGTACCTGTGAAGCCGTTGTATCCGCTAATATCATCGTGAACAGTTGCGGTGCTGGACTCAGCGAATCAATGATCAACGCCTCGATCTATCCCAATCCTACGAACAGCAGCCTTACCATTGACTTGGCGAATGCCTTCAGTTACGAGCTGTTGGATGCCCGCGGTCGCTTGGTGCAATTCGGGAAAGGAATGGGTAAAACTCAATTGAATACTCAAGGATTAAGTGCCGGAGTATATTCGTTGCGAATTACCGTAAACGGACAACAAGGAGTATTTAAAGTGATAAAGGAGTAAAGGAATTTATTGCCGCTGGGTGCTAATGGTCTCTAAGTTGCTCCTTCAAGAGGGTTTAGTAGGGTAGTACCCAGTGGTTTTTTTAATACTCTTTATAATTCACTTCCCATAAACGACGCGCTTCTTCCCAGGTAGGAATCGTATCACTTTCGTAATGATAGGTGCTTCCTGTGGCAATTTTTCGAAAAGACTTCACGGCTTTTAAGTGAGGTCCTGAACCAACGAAGGAACGCAAGGATGCCATGTCGTTCCATGCGGTGAGGGTATGATGAATGCTTTGAATTTGCTTGACTTCACAAAAAAGATTTCCCGAGGCTTTTTTAGCTTGATTAAACGAAGGAATGGCTCGATACCAAAAGGGGAGCGTGTGCCAAAACGATTTGGGTTTTAAGCCCGTAATGGAAATAATCATGCGTAAAAATAGAAAAAATAGATGCGCTTAAATTATTTATCGTAATATTGCGATATATTGTTAATTATGGGAGTTACAAAAATCGATTCTTATTCACCAAGTGTACTCGCCTTGTCGGAGGTTTTTAAAGCCTTAGGTCATCCGGCGCGTTTGTCGATTATATCTTATTTGCTACAAAAAGGAACGTGTATTTGCGGGGATATCGTAGACGAACTTCCGCTAGCGCAGGCCAGTATTTCGAGGCATTTACAAGAGTTAAAAACGGCGGGAATAATCAAAGGCCAAATTTCCGGAACTTCCGTCTGTTATTGTTTGTCTGACGAACACCTTGAAACGATACTTTCCCTGATTAATTCCATTAAATTATCCATTCCAAAAACGTGTTGCGATGAAACTGTCTGAATTTAAATCTAGCCTAAACGAATTAACTCATATTAAACTCATGCTTCCCAACGGAACCTTTGTTCCTTCCCATTTTCATGTCACGGAATTGGCGTTAATCAGTAAGAACTTCACGGATTGTGGCGGAGTAGTGCGTGTAGAACGAAAGGTCACGTTTCAACTCTGGGTGGCCAACGATATCGATCATCGACTAACGTCGTTTAAGTGGTTGGGTATTATAAAAAAAGGGGAATTGGATTATGGTCTGACCGATGAACCGGTTGAAATAGAATATCAAGGACAAACCATTGAACGTTATGGAATTTCATTTTCTGAGGGCGTCTTTCATTTAACTCCGTTGTATACTGAGTGTTTGGCTCCCGATCATTGCGGTATTCCCGAAGCGCAGTTGCCAAAAACAAGTTGTTGTTCTCCCAGTACCGGATGTTGTTAAACGAAAAACGATGAAAACGCGCCTTAAATTTTTAGATCGCTTTTTAACCCTTTGGATTTTTTTAGCGATGGGAGTAGGGGTACTGCTTGGAAATATTATACCTGATGTAGAAGGTTTATTATCGAACGTTGCCATTGGCACTACGAATGTTCCCCTGGCCATTGGGCTCGTTCTTATGATGTATCCCCCCTTAACCAAGGTGGATTTTGCGAAAGTTCCAGCAACGTTGAGTGATAAGCGCTTGTTGTTTTCGTCCCTGTTCATCACATGGATTGTGGGACCTTTTTTGATGTTTTTATTGGCCATTACCTTTCTCCCAAATGATCCTGAATATTTAACGGGGCTAATTGTTATTGGTCTTGCGCCGTGCATTGCTATGGTCATTGTTTGGAACGACCTTGCCGGAGGTAACCGAGAGTTGGTGGCGGGTTTAGTGGGGATCAACAGCCTATTGCAGGTTCTTTTCTTCAGTTTTTATGCGTATTTCTATCTGGAAATCATGCTTCCTTTGTTTGGATTTGACGCCATCGCCATAGATATCAGCATGCTTGAGATTGCTAAAACGGTTGGAATATATTTAGGAATTCCTTTTGCAGCCGCAATGCTAAGTAGGACGTTGTTAATCCCAAAATTCGGACAAGAATGGTTTCAATATAAGTTCCTACCGAAAATATCTCCAATTACGTTGATCGCCTTACTCTTTACCATTGTTGTTATGTTCAGTTTAAAAGGCAAACTCATTGCGACCTTGCCGTTTGATGTGCTTCGGGTAGCGCTTCCGCTGGTAATTTTCTTTTTGGCGATGTTCTTTCTTATGTTTTTTGTAGCAAAGGCCTTGGGTTCTTCTTATAAGGACACCGCAACGGTAGCCTTTACGGCTGCAGGGAATAATTTTGAATTAGCCATTGCCGTTTCCATCGGAGTTTTTGGTTTGAATTCAGGTCAAGCCTTTGCCGGGGTGATCGGACCATTAGTGGAGGTTCCGGCGTTAATTCTTCTGGTTAAAGCCAGTTTAGCATTAAAGAATAAATTTAGTAAATCATGAATATTTTAGTTTTATGCACCGGCAATAGCTGCAGAAGTCAGCTTGCGGAGGGATATATCCGTCATTTTCATGGTGCCGTTGCCACCGTTTACAGCGCGGGCATTGAGACACATGGTGTGAATCCGCGCGCAATTGCAGTAATGGCAGAAGATGGAATCGATATTTCCATGCATACCTCCAATCATGTGGACGAATACACGCACATTCCCTTTGATCTGGTTTTTACCGTGTGTGACCACGCCAGCGAACAATGTCCGATTTTTCCGGGTGCGGTCAAGCGCATTCATCGCAATTTTCCCGATCCTGCTAAAGCGAAGGGAACGGAAGAAGAGGTAATGAACGCATTCCGTTCTGTGCGCGATGAGATTAAGTCCTTTTGTAAAACCCTGATATGAAAAATGTCTTCTGTTACTGGAGACGAACATAAGGATATTCCTAGTTCTCAAATGGTGGGAATTATAGGTTATTTCAAGGAACGAGTTACGAGTTGCGTTTCATTAAAAATATTATTTTAGTATATACTTTTTGTCTCGATAAAATGAAGCAAAGCTATTTACCTGCTTCTAGTTTTTTAGTTATAAAATAGTTAGCTGTTATGTCAGAAAACTAAAACAAAAGAAACACTATCGGAAAATAATGAATTTGTATAGATAGAATAAAAGAATGGAGAATCGCTTTACGGACATAATTGAGCTTATAAAACAATCTCGGACTAAGTCAATAAAAGCAGTAAACACTGAGCTGATAAACCTCTATTGGGCTATTGGCGAGCATATCAGCAAGAAAATAGAACAGTCAGAATGGGGTGACTCTGTAGTTACAGAATTAGCTAATTTCATAAAGAAACAAGAACCAGAAATAAAAGGCTTCTCCGATAAAAATATGTGGAGAATGAAGCAGTTTTACGAAACTTATGTTGACTTTCCAAAACTCTCAACACTGTTGAGAGAAATTAGTTGGTCACATAATTTGGCAATATTTTCAAGGTGTAAGACTATTGAAGAAAGGGAGTTTTATTTGAAGCTTGCGAAACAGGACAACTATAGCTATAGAGAACTTGATCGACAAATTTCTGCGAGCCTTTTCGAGCGGACAATGATTGGAAACTCAAAACTCTCGGCAGCATTGAGAGAAAGTAAACACGATCTGACAAATACGTTTAAAGACAGGTATGTATTTGAGTTTCTGAATCTACCTGATCCACACAATGAGAGTGACTTGCAACATGGACTTGTAGGGCAAATGAAAAACTTCATTCTTGAACTTGGTAAAGATTTTCTGTTCATAGGAGAAGAGTATAAGCTCACAGTTGGTAACAGTGACTTTTATCTTGACTTACTATTCTACCATCGTGGACTTCAATGTCTTGTCGCGTTTGAGCTTAAAGCCGACAAGTTTAAACCCGAACACTTGGGACAGCTTAACTTTTATCTTGAAGCTTTGGACAGAGACGTAAGAAAACCAAATGAAAATCCAAGCATTGGAGTGTTGCTCTGCAAGGATAAAGACAGTGAAGTAGTTGAATATTCATTAAGCAGAAGCCTTTCCCCGACCATGATTTCAGAATATAAAACGCAACTGCCAGATAAGAAACTTTTACAACAGAAATTGCACGAACTATTTGAAAATGAAACGGGTGAGAAATAGAATAACTACTGCTAAAACTTTACTCACAATTGGCGGACTTCGCCCACCTCAGAAACAATGGTGGTTAAAGGAATTTCTTTTCCTTCGCATAAATACGCCAGCGAGCAATGTCCTGTGTTTCCCGGTGCGGTGAAGCGCATCCATCACAATTTCCCAGATCCTGCGAAAGCAAGGGGTACTGAAGAAGAGGTTATGAACGCATTCCGATCGGTACGCGATGAGATTAAGTCCTTTTGTAAGGAGTTGGTTTAAAACGCCTTAACGCCTCGGCTGCATAGGGTGCAATTCGAAAGCGCTTTCCAAGGACTCGAGGTAAACCCGCCCATGGTGCTTCCGAAGTACTTGGACCAAGCGGTACCGTTTCCAAGGGTTGATGACCAATAATCCCGGTTATCGAATCCCGTTAAGGAAGCTTTGGAACTGTATATTAACTCAAGTTCAGTTTGAGTAGGTAAACGCCACCCTTCACCGCCTTCGCTGTATGCTTCAACGATCGCCTTAGAATCACTCCAATTCTTGTGCATCGCGAAGGTAACTTGGTCCGATTTGGTTACCACTAAACCGTGTTCTTTGCTTTCGTCAACTTGAATCACAATACCGCCGAAGGCTTCTTCGCCTATAGCATAGGTTTTCGTTTCATTCTTTTTACATGCTGTTGCAAATAAAATAAGAGCGAATAAGGGAAGTAGGTGTTTCATACTGATTAATTTACGTAAAGTTAGTAAACTAATACATCGCCCCGCAAGCTTCAGGAATAAATTCTACAAAACGCACCAGTCGATCATTGTTGAGCTGCTTAAATTTTTCTAGAATTAGTGGCAATTCATACGATGTAACTGATACAACGAAGGCGTAATCCAAGCTGCCACCCTCAAGACGAAGGCCCTTAATTTCTTGAAGCACGTGGTTCAAGTCTTCTTGTGCCGTGCGCCGATCAAAATGAACAGTGAATCGGTTAGAAGCAATAAATCGTATGCTGTCTGTTTCGTTAAAAAGTTCGGCATCATAGCCCACGAGTCGGTATCCAAGCCTTTTCGCTTTTTTGATAAAATGCTTCACTTTGGAGGAAGGAACTCCATAAAAAGAACACATGTTGGTGCTCCAGAATTCTATGGGAAATCCGTCCTGCCTGAATCGCTTTATTGTACTTACGTCCGAATTCTCCACAAAAAATGTGAAGACATTCTTGCAGATGGATAATTGACTAATCACAGTATCGTATCCCACAATATTGCGGTAGGAAAGGGTGTAATACCTTCGGATGTCCCCATGCACTTCAGCGATTTCCTCGTGTTTATGCGGTTCTTGGGTTTTGAGCGCTACGTGCTGGGGCTTGGTGTTGTTGTTCCGCTGCTTAACTACTGGTTTTTCCTCCGAGAATTTGGTGTTTTTGGTCGTTGGACTGCATCCAATGATCCAAGGAAGTATAAGACAATATGGGATGATTTTCCTGAATAGCACGTTGTTATTTTATCGAAAACTTGGTGTAAATAGAATAACTTAATTTTATTTTTTGAAATTCAATTTCTGGCGGGGAATTTCCAAAATCACTAACGACAACTCCGCTGATTTTATGTAAGGCTTTTGCCGGCATCCGGGAAATGTCTTGACGCGAAACGACATCTTTCAAGGTTTCACTTACTATAAGGGCATTTCCCGTAGATTGTCCAATGGCATTGAGCAGATAATCGGCTTTTTCTTTCGCGTTTTTGATGGCTTCAATGCGAACTTGCTTTCGTAAGCTATCGATGGCAGAATGGCTTACATGATCAATAAAGCCATCCTGGATTTTTAATTTTTCGAGTTCCTGAAATACCTTGCCTACCGCTGTAGCATTGCCCACTTTGAGTTGGTATTCTTTTTTCGTGAGCACATCGCGTTTCTGCCAACTTACTTTCACATAATCGGCATTGGCATCCGCTATAGCAAGGTTCGTGATTGGAATGCTTAACGAAGTCAGCGCATCTCGCAGTTGTTTTTCCTGGGATTCAATGGTAACTTTTTCCTTATTTTCCATCCGTTCTCGCAAGTTGATACCTATGTAAATTTCATTGGGTATTATTTCTTTCTCTGCATAGCCGTCGACCTCAATGTACGGTGCATCTTCGCTGGTTTTGTTTTGGGAAAAAAGGAAGGAGGAGAAATTTATACACAGAAGTACAAGGATGGCTGGTGTTTTCATGGTTTTTGCATTTAAGAAAATCAAAGATACCGCTTTAAGAGACTTAGGTTCATTTTCCGATGAATGAATGCAACATACGAATTCCTTTTTGACGTATTTTTGTGCCATGAGTTTTGACATCGCGATCGTAGGTGGAGGGATTGTTGGAGCGGCCACCTTTTATAAGCTGCAAAAGAGAAATCCTTCCCTGAAGTTGGTTCTTTTTGAAAAGGAAAATATACTTTCCGACCACCAAACGGGGCACAATTCCGGGGTGATTCACTCAGGTCTGTACTATAAACCCGGTTCGCTCAAGGCCAGGAATTGTATTCAAGGTCGACGCGAATTGGTGGCTTTTGCAAAAGAACATGGTATTCCACACGACGTTTGTGGAAAAGTCGTCGTAGCCACCGATGAAAAAGAATTACCCTTTTTGGAGAAAATATACCAAACCGGTTTACAAAATGAAATCGAAAGCTTGCGAAAAATTACGCCCGAGGAAGTTAAAGAAATTGAACCCCACGTTGAATGCATTGCTGCCTTGCACGTTGGATGTACCGGAATCATTGATTTCCGAGCAGCAACCGCGAAGATGGTGGAACTGGCCTTAGCCATCAATCCCACCTCTCAATTAATGTTAAACACCGAAGTGCTGAGCATTGAAAAAACGGACAGTGGATCACGTTTCATTACCTCACAAGGGAATTTCGAGGCCACCTATGCCGTTTATTGCGCAGGATTGCAGGCCGACCGATTGGCGCGAAAAGATGGCGTCAAGCTCAAAGAAAAAGTGGTGGGTTTTCGAGGCGATTACTACGAATTAACCGACCAAGCTAAACACAAAGTCAAGCACTTAATTTACCCAACCCCGAATCCCGATTTTCCTTTTTTGGGCGTGCATTTTACCCGAATGACCGACGGTGAAATTGAGTGCGGACCCAATGCCGTATTCACCTTCAAACGCGAAGGATATGGCAAAACCGATTTTTCGCTGCGCGATACCTGGGATGCCTTGACCTACAAAGGCACGTGGAAATTGTTCTTCTCGAACATGTCCTTTGGTATCAACGAGTACCGTCGTGCTTTTTCCAAGAAACTTTTCCTCAAAACCTTGCAGCGCATGATTCCCTCCTTGACCATGGACGACATCAAGCCGGGTAGGTCAGGGGTGAGGGCTTTATTGCTCGCTGAGGATGGCGATACTCGCGATGATTTCAGGATTGAATACCACGGCAATTCTATTCACGTTTTGAACGCTCCTTCACCCGCCGCAACCGCCTCTTTGGCCATTGGAGACTACGTGGCCGATGAAGCCGATAAGCATTTTAAGCTGGGGAATTAGGGATATTAGGATTTAAGGATACAAGGATATCAGGACACAAGGACACAAGGACACAAGGACACAAGGACACAAGGATATCAGGACACAAGGATATCAGGACAAAAGGATATAAGGACACAAGGATATTAGGATTCAAGGATATCGGGACAAAAGGATATAAGGATTTAAGGACTTTAGGATATTAGGACTTTAGGATATGAAGACTTACGACTTCATTCCCTTCAATTCTAGCTTCGCTTGCTCCCAGTAGAAGTCCATTTCTTTGAGGGTCATGTCGGAAAGGGCTTTGCCATCGTGTACTACGGCTTCTTCCATCCATTGAAAACGGGTGATGAACTTTTGGTTGGTGATGGACAAGGCTGATTCGGGAGACAGGTTGATAAACCGGGCGTAATTGACCAATGAAAACAACAAATCGCCAAATTCTTCTTCTTGTTTATTAGAGCCTAGCTTGACCTCTGCTTCGAACTCTGCCAGTTCCTCCTTGACTTTTGCCCAAACGTCCTCTTTGGTATCCCATTCAAAACCAATCCCTTTAGCTTTCTCTTGAATCCTTGTGGCTTTTACCAAAGCAGGTAGGGAAGAAGGCACCCCCGATAACACGGATTTTTTACCCTCTTTTAACTTGAGTTTCTCCCAATTGGCTTTGACTTCTTCCTCGCCAGAGACCTGCACGTCGCCGTAGATATGCGGATGTCGGTGGACCAATTTATCGCAAATCGCGTTGAGAACATCGCTTACGTCAAAGGCGCCAACTTCGGACCCGAGTTTGCTGTAGAAAACCATGTGCAGGAAAAGATCGCCGATTTCCCCCTTGATTTCTTGTAGGTCATTTTTCGTGATGGCATCTGCCAGTTCGTAGGTTTCCTCTATCGTTAAGTTTCGCAACGTTTCAAACGTTTGTTTTTGATCCCAAGGACATTGCGCTCGCAGTTCGTCCATGATGGTCAATAGACGTTCAAAGGCCTTTAATCGTTCATCCATGTACAAATGTACTTTGAATCGTTCATTTGATCCGTTTGCTTTGCTAACTTTGTTGTATGCGAGCCATTTGTTTTATTAGTTTATTAGGACTAAGCTGGGTGAGTTTTGGTCAAGGGAAGTTCGAAAAAGCCCTAGAATACCGTCAAAAAATCGGTTTTTTAGCAGCCCACCGAGGCGTTATGGCTCACATGCCAAAGAACGCTGCACTTGCTGGCGAATTGAGCTTGTTGTTCCGCACCCGAGGCCACAAAGCCTATCAAAAAGCCTATCGTTTTCCCACCTATGGCCTTACCCTTTTCTATGGACAAGTGGGAAACCAAGCCTTGCTGGGAAATTTTGTGGGTACCTATGGTTATGCAGAATTGCCCATGATTTCCTTTCGCAACTACCGCATGGATTTTAAGTTGGGTTTAGGGTTAGGCTATAATCGCAATGCCTACGACCCAGTTAATAATGCCATGAACGTTGCTTTGGCCACCAAAATCAATGGTTTGATGTGCTTAGCCATCAAAAGTTCCTACCAATTAGGTAAAAACACCATCACGGCAAGTTTGGATTTGACCCATTTCAGCAATGCCGCATTCAAAGTACCCAATTTTGGGATCAACATGCCCTATGTTTCCCTGGGCTATGCTCGAACCTTGGTTGCTGTAAATCCCTTGAAATATGATCCTTATGAGGGAGAACCGACCGTTCCTATGAGTTTGCCCTACAAGCGATGGCTCTACAGTGCAACCTTTACTTTTAATGCCAAACAAATGATGCCCATCGGTGGAAACAGTTATCCTGTTTTCGGATTAAACCTGTCCGCCAAGCGTTTTTTCAACCACAAGGCAGGTTTGGAATTGGATGTAGATGTTTTCTCCAAACAAGCCATTTTGGATTATCAACCTTACATCAACAAAACGCAATGGGATATCCTTCAAGTAGGAGCTTACGCTGCCTATCTCGTACCGCTGGACCAATTTCATTTTGTTTTTGGAATGGGTGCCTACCTCCGGGATAAGTACAGTCCTGAAGACCCTGTGTACCACCGAATTGGGGCGAGGTACTATTTGAAAAATGGCATAATGTTCAATTTAACCCTAAAAACCCATTTTGCGCGTGCCGATGTGTTAGAATATGGCATAGGCTACACCTTTAATTACCGTAAGAAATGACGAGGTGGAATATTATTTTTATAGGGTTGAGCTTGTTATACTCATCTTCTTGTAAAAAGCCGGAAAATCGTACCTGTTTTAAAACGAGCGGTGATTTTTCGGAACGCTCTGTTTTTATGGGGGCTTTCAACCGTTTAGACCTTCGTGAGCGGATGAAGTTCGTATTGATTCAAGATTCAACGAATAAAGTGGTTATCCAAGGCGGAAAAAACCTACTTAACCTGGTCGAATTAACGGAAAACGGTGGCCTTGTAACCGTGGTGAACCACAACCGTTGCAATTTTTGGAGAAATTACGCCATGCCCACGGTGGAAATCCACTTTACCCGTCTGATTAACCTGAATTTCGAAGGAACCGAACGTTTGTACAATCAAGACACCTTATTTACGGATTATCTCACGCTTACTTTAAAAGACGGGGGAGGAACCGTAGATCTCAAGGTTAAAGCGTTGGATGTTAAAGCCGAAAACGCCTACGGTTGGGGAAATATGGTGCTGCGTGGGACCACACAAACCCTTCGCGCGAACCTCATGGGCGACGGATCATTTGATGTTGAAGGGCTCCATGTTTCGAATTCCTTAAAATGGATTACCGTCTCCTCCCGCGACCAGAAAATTCGTGCAGACGGCGTGCCCCTGCAAGTACAAATCGACGGTTCGGGTAACGTGCGTTATTGGGGGAATCCGTCGAGTATTTCACTTAATAAATATGGAAGTGGTGCATTAATTAATTGCAATTAAATCATTGAATTACAATATTATGAAAATTATTTCCTTCAACGTCAACGGCATACGAGCCATCACGGCTAAAACCTTTATTCAAGACATGCAACACTTGAATCCCGATATTTTTTGCCTGCAAGAGACCAAGGCAACGGTGGAACAAGTGAAAGAAGCCATGGGAGCCTTATCGGGTTATGTGATTTTCGCCAATGAAGCCGAGCGCAAAGGATATTCAGGAACGGCCATTGCTACAAAACAAAAACCGTTGAACGTTACCTACGACATGGGGATGGAGGAACACGATCGGGAAGGCAGAGTGATTTGCGCTGAATTTGATTCTTTTTTTGTTGTTACCGTTTATGTTCCTAATTCTGGAAGCGAGCTTGCACGCTTGACGTATCGACAAACATGGGACCGGGATTTTTTAGCTTATTTAAAGCACCTCGAAAGTTCCAAGCCAGTGGTGGTCTGTGGGGATTTCAACGTTGCTCACAAGCCCTTGGATTTGGCGCGGCCCAAAGAAAACTACAATAAGTCGGCGGGTTACATGCAGGAAGAAATCGATGGCCTTGATGCTTTTGTGGCCAACGGTTTTGTGGACGCCTTCCGGCACATGCATCCCGAAACGGCCAAGTATTCGTGGTGGAGCTATAGGGCAGGTGCGCGTCAGAACAACATTGGCTGGAGAATCGATTATTTTTTAATGTCCAATAAACTGCTTCCTAACCTAAAAGAAGCGACCATCCACAACGAAGTCCTGGGTTCCGATCATTGTCCGGTAGGTATCGAGTTAGCTTTGTGATTCAAGCATCCAATCCACGGTTTTTTGAATGCCTTCTTGCACACTAATTCGTGGGGAATAGCCGAGCAATTCATGAATTTTATCCACGGACGCCAACGAATGAGGTATATCGCCTTTTCGAAACGGACCATAGCTAACTTCGGGCAGAACCTTTTCAGGTAACCGTTTTGAAATCGAAGCCTTAATATATGCCGTCATTTCATTTAGGCTCGTACTGGTCCCAAAAGCGACGTTGTAAATCTGGTTTTGCGCTGCGGTACGTTCGTTAAACAAGGCTTTCATGGTAGCATCCACAACGTTTTCGATGTGCGTAAAATCGCGGGTATTGCTGCCGTCTCCGTTGATGATAGGGGCTTGTCCATCCAAAAATTGCTGAATGAACTTTGGAATCACTGCAGCATAGGCGCCATTGGGGTCTTGTCGCTTACCAAAGACATTGAAATAGCGCAAACCGATGTAGTTGAAATCGTAGTTGAGTTGGTACACATGGGCATAGAGTTCATTGACGTACTTCCCGACAGCGTAGGGAGAAAGAGGCTTGCCAATGCGCTCCTCAATTTTAGGTAATTCTTCTGAATCTCCATACGTGGACGAACTGGCGGCAAAAACAAAGCGTTGAATGCCTAATTCTTTGGCGGTATGCAGTATGTTGAGAAAACCGTCGATGTTGATGCTGTTGGAGGTAACAGGGTCGTGGATGGAACGCGGTACAGAACCCAAAGCAGCGAGGTGCACGACGGCATCGCACGATGTCATGGCTTTCTGGCAATCCTCAAGGCTGCGAATGTCGCCCTCGACGAGGGTGAACTTTCGGTGCGATAAGCAATTCGCCAGATTTTCCCGTTTTCCGGTCAGGAAATTATCCAAACAAACGACGGAATGAGAACGATCTAAAAGCGCCTCGCACAGGTTGGATCCAATAAATCCCGCCCCACCCGTAACAAGTATGGTCATTTCACGCTCCATTGTTCAAAACAAAGGTAGTTAAAAACGTTAAAATAGACCTTTATCCTTTATTTTTGTATCCATCATGGATCATCTTAAAGATACCTACCGTCATCAAGGTAAACGCAAATTATTAATAGAAGAATTAAAACGGATGGGTATTCAAAAAACTGCAATTTTGGATGCATTTTATCAAGTTCCGCGTCATTTTTTCATGGATTTAGCCCTCGATGATCTAGCATACACGAATGCGGCATTTCAAATCGGTTCTGGACAAACCATTTCACATCCCTACACGGTCGCATTTCAAACGGAGCTTTTGGAGGTGCAGCGAAAAATGAAGGTGTTGGAAATTGGTACCGGCTCCGGATTTCAAACCTGCATCTTGTGCGCGCTTGGCACCAAGGTGTACTCCATTGAACGCCACGAAGAATTGCACCTAAAGGCCGATGCCATGGTTAAACATTTTAAATTTGATGCCCGATTGCGCTACGGCGACGGATTCCGCGGTTGGCCGAGTTACGCGCCGTTCGATCGCATAATTGTGACATGCGGCGCTCCTGAAATACCCCTGGAATTGAAGAAACAATTGGCCTTTGGAGGAATTATGATCATACCGGTTGGAGAAGGTGTGGAGCAGGTCATGTTGAAAATCGTTCGATTGAACGAAAATGAATTTACCCAACAGCAATTTGGAACCTTTAAATTTGTTCCAATGTTGGAACAAAAAGTGTCGATTAAAACCCCAAAATCATGAGAATTTTAATCACTGACGATGACCGGTCGATTCGAAGGGTAATTCGGGAGATTTTAGAAATGGAGGGGCACAATGTGGAAGAGGCAGAAGACGGTCAAGAAGCCTTGGACCGCTTGATGAAATCAACCTATGATGTACTCTTGTGCGATATTAAAATGCCTAAAAAAGATGGCATTGCCTTGTTGGAAGCCATTCAAGAAGAAGGGATTTCTGTTGAAACCATCGTAATGTCCGGACATGGATCGATAGAAATGGCTGTAAAAGCCCTGAGGTTGGGCGCTTATGATTTTATTGAAAAGCCTCTCAATTTGAACCGAATTTTGGTGAGCATTCAGCATGTGAATGAAAAAGGCTTGTTGTTACGGTCCAATGCGGCCTTGAAGTCGAGTATCAAAAAGTACATCGGAAACTCCATGGTTGGGAGTTCACCGGCTATTTTAGAGGTTCAGGAGATGATTCGAAAGGTGGCTCCTTCGGATGCGCGGGTATTGATCACAGGGCCCAATGGAAGCGGTAAAGAGTTGGTCGCAAGAAGTTTACATGAGCAATCCCTTCGCCACAAAGCGCCCTTCGTTGAAGTGAATTGTGCCGCTATTCCTTCGGAACTGGTGGAAAGTGAATTGTTCGGTCATGAAAAAGGTGCCTTTACCAGTGCGGTAAAAGACAAGAAAGGTAAATTTGAATTGGCATCAGGAGGGACGCTTTTCTTGGATGAAATAGGTGATATGCCCCTTAATGCACAATCGAAGGTGTTGCGCGCATTGCAAGAAAAAATGATTCAGCGCGTAGGAGGGGAAAAAGATATAAAAGTAGATTGCAGGATCATTGCCGCGACGAACAAGAATTTACGTGAAGCTATTAACAACGGACAATTCAGAGAGGATCTGTTTCACCGTTTAGCGGTAATACCTATTGCGGTTCCTGCGCTGAACGATCGACGCGACGATATTCCAGAACTTTCCAACCATTTTTTAAAGCAAGTTTGCGAAGAACAAGGATTGCCGCTAAAGAAATTAAATCCGGCAGCAATCAAAGCTCTTCAAACGATTAATTGGACAGGAAACATCCGAGAATTGCGGAATGTATTGGAACGATTGGTAATTTTATGCGGCGGAGAAATTTCCGCATCGGATGTTCAACGCTTTGCTAACCCACTATAAAATCTATGTTTATGAAACTGAATGTTAAAGCCATAATTCCTCACATCATTGCCCTTGTGGTTTTTTTAGTTTTTGCTGGGGTGTATTTCTCGCCTGTGTGGGAGGGAAACCAGCTCATTCAATCGGACGTCAAGCAGTATCAAGGTGCCGCTAAAGAAATTACGGACTATCGCACCTTGAATGGCGAGGAAGCGTTATGGACCAATGGGATGTTCAGCGGGATGCCTGCTTATCAAATAAGCGTAAAACATACTTCGAATTATATGGCGAAGATAGGTGAGTTCATGCGCCTTGGATTGCCCGTTCCTGTTGGGATTTTGTTTGTGACGATGCTCGGATTTTATATTTTAGGATTGTGCATGCGCATCAAACCGTGGATTGCCATTGTTGGGGCCTTGGCCTTCGGATTTGCTTCCTTTAATATTCTGTACTTAGGGGCAGGACATCTCACGAAAGTTAATGCGGTTTCGTTCATGGCTCCAACACTTGGAGGGCTCCTTATGGCTACTCGCGGAAGATGGTTGTGGGGTAGCATTGTATTTGCGTTTTTTTTGGCCCTCAACCTCAGTGCTAACCATTTTCAAATCAGTTATTACCTTCTGATCATGCTCGGAGTGGTGTCTCTGGGCGAAGGAATTCGGTTGCTGATTGAAAAAAAGGCCGTTGAACTTGCCAAGGTCGCCGGAGCATTGGCGGTTGCTGCAATGGTCGCCGTTTTACCTTCTTCGAGCAATCTCCTAACGACCTATGAATATGCTAAGTATTCCACTCGGGGAGAATCGGACATTTCAGTAGCTCCGAAAGGAACCCCTAAAGAATCGAAAGCCCGTTCTGGATTAGATAGAAGTTACATACTTGAGTATAACTTTGGACCAGGTGAAGCTTTGTCGTTGTTCATTCCAAATGCGAAAGGTGGTTCGGGAGGATATATTGCGAACAATGAAGAAGCCATGGCTGCTCTTAACGATCCCGCTTATGCGGAGCAGATTGGGCAATTTAACCAATACTGGGGAGGACAGTTGTTTAGCGGTGGTGCCATTTATCTTGGTGCCGTAGCCTTTTTTCTGTTTTTTGCGTCCCTTTTGCTGTTGAAGGATTGGCTTCGGTTTCCTGCAGCATTTTTAGCGGTTCTTTGCGTATTGCTTTCCCTGAAATCAGGCGGTCTCAATTTTTGGTTCATTGATCACTTTCCGATGTACAATAAATTCCGCGATACGAAAATGATTTTGGTTGTTCTTCAAGTCATGGTTCCGCTCATGGGGATGCTTTTACTCAACCACCTTTGGAACGGTGAAGGTGTGCAAGAATCGAAGAAATACCGTTACGGGGTTTTAGGTGGAATCGTTTTGTTAGCGGTTGTTTTATACGCGGTTCCTTCGGTTTCGGGTACGTTCATCACAACCGAAGAAGTGCAGCAATTCAGCGATGCCACAAAAGGAATGAAAGATTCTGGTCAGATTGCCATGCTTGAGGGCATGAAAGGGGAGCTTATCAACATGCGCAAAGCCATCTATCAGGCAGATGCCTTGAGGTCCTTGATGCTGGTTGTAGTAAGTGCCGTGCTGCTCTATCTTTTCATGCTTTACCGAAAAAGCCCTTGGATTTGGGTGGCAGGTTTTGGTCTGTTGGTTTCAGTGGACGAAATTGGTGTTGCCAAGCGGTACCTGAACAACGAGGAGGAAGGCGGCGTTTATGCAAAATACGAACCTGTAAGCGATGGTCAAATTCCCTACATGCCAGAGAAAGCGGATTTGTACATTTTGGACAAAGAGCGAAAGAATCTTCCTCAGTTTTTCGACAAAGTGAACCGAGCAAAAGCAGTGCTTTTGGAGGCTAAAACCTATGGAGATGCAGGGGAGGAGGTGCTCAATTTAATGGCCCAATTCACGGTGACTCAACTGCATTCCAATTATCGGGTGTTTACGTTTGAGAATCCTTTTAACGAAACGGTAACGAGTTTCTTCCATAAATCAGTGGGCGGTTACCATGGTGCTAAAGTGAAACGTTATCAACAAATGGTTGACTTCTACATGCAGGACGAAATGCAAAAAGCGAATGGGACCATAAGTGCCCTTAAAATGGCCAAGCTTCAAGAGTATGCAAGTTTAATGAATATTCCACAAGACAAAGCGAAAGAGGTGTTTGATACGATTTCGGTAGGAGGTGGTCTTTTGAACGACAGCTGTCAGATTTTAAACATGTTAAATACCCGTTATGTGGTGGCGAGAAGAAGCGATGAGCCTTTGGTAAATACCAATGCCAATGGCAACGTTTGGTGGGTAAACGAAGTTCGGCAAGTGCGATCTGCCAACGAAGAGTTATTAGGCCTGGGTAAACTCAATACAAAGCGTCAAGCCATTGTCGACGTTCAAGCCAACGCAGTTTCCTTGAGTAAAAGATATGCCACCGATTCTATGGACCGCATTGAAATGACCCAATACGGAACGAAAGAAATAAAATATGTTTCCAACAGCCAGCACAAAGGATTTGCGGTATTCAGCGAAATATATTATCCAGAAGGTTGGACCTGTACCATCGATGGAAAAGAAGCGAAGTATTGCGCAGTAAATTATGTGCTCCGAGGCATGGAGATACCGGCTGGAAAGCACGAGATTGTATGGCGCTTTGAACCGCAATCTTTTTCCAACGGAAGCACCCTAAGCGGGATTGGTTCGCTCTTGTTGATATTAGCCTTTATGGGAATGGGAGGGTTGCAGTTGCGGAATGATTTGATGAAGGATGCTAATACTTAGCGTCAATCTGTAACAGCTTGGCTGGTTTTTAATGCGGATTTATTTCATGCCTCATTCGCTCTTTTCACCTATTCCTCGGGATTGTCGGCCATCCATTGCTTGAAGTCGCTTAAATCATAGGTTTCATTGAATTCTTTTTCAAACCATTTTAAGGCTAAATTCGCTTGCTCCATGTCTTGACGATCGTTCATGTAAACGTGCATTTTGCCTAGGATAAAAGACAAACTCTGAATTTCATAGCAATGGTCCTTGCTTAAAGACCATTTGTCAAATTTATTGAGGCATCCGTATTCAGCAGAAATATACTCCACGAAGCGGTCGTATTTTTGAGCTCGGTATTCAAGTTGTTCGTAATTCCACATATTTCTAAAAATTAAAAGATTAACGTTTGTTCTAAATGTTCAAATTCCAAGATAATCCGCAACAGTGCGCTTCCAATTTCGTCCTCCCGCTCTTGTTCTGACCTTAAGGTATATTCCCGCCTTAATACATCGATGCTTTCGAGTAATAATTTAGCCGATTGCCGATACACCTCCTTTTCTTGGACAGCAGCAACGTAATCCCCACGGTAAATGAAGTTCTGTATTAGGATTTCTTTTTCTTTCAGCAACATCCTTGCTCGAAGGCTCATTAAGTGTGCTTGATGCAAACGGGCCAGGCTGCCGTGCTTAAGTTCCGTTACCATGATTAGTTGTTGCAAATGCGTTGATCCGCGGCATGAGGTATTGTCATCCAGTTGGAGAAATCCACGTTATAGAAATTAAAAAACGTTCCCGGAGCTTCTTTTTCAATGATGTCGATTTTTTGAATGTTCTTTGGCAAAGCAGGAAAAAGAAGGGTGTAGCGGTGCAATTGTCCTTGCCGCTGAAAATGCAGCTTACTCGGCGCGATAGGAATGTTAATCGCCTGAATTAACCGGTATTTGGTTTCACTTCCTACTGGCCGAATGAAGGCCTCGTCGTA
>CANMUN010000026.1 GCA_947500875.1 Flavobacteriales bacterium
ATAAAAGGAAAACTGCATTCATCGTTTAAATCGTATCCCATTCCAAGTTCAACACCGTTAGTGTACCCATCGCCGTCGCAATCGGCATTCACCCACAGGGCTCCAACCGTTAAAGTTTGGCTGGAACTCAAATAGTCGCAAGGATCATTAGGATCAGTGTTGTCAACCAATTCTGTTGCATTGGTAACGCCATCTCCGTCGCAGTCGGTCGCGGGGTTGAGGGCACAAGCCGACACCGTTATGTGAATCCATGCCTGGCTGCACGCATTTACCAGAGGGGTTGCCGAATCACAGATTTGATAATATATGGAGTCTAAACCGCTGTAGCCAGGATTGCAGGTATAAAGAATTTGCCCACCTACCACTAAGGCCGTACCATTCAACGGACCATAAAGCAATGACAAAGAAGAAAGCAACAGGGGATTATCGACATCGGTGTCGTTCATAAGGGGCATAAAGTAGGTGCTCGAATTTGCGCCAACCGTGTAAGCATCGTTGACCAATACCGGCGCGTCGTTGATGGGCGCAATGTTAATGAACAAGGTGTCGTTGCTGCATGCCGCAGGTAGGGGAGAACCGTTGTCGCAAATCGATACAACCACCGTATCTACCCCATGGAAATTGGCGTTGGAGAGGTAGGTGAAATTGCCATTGGCCGCGATGGTGAATGTGCCGTTGTTGGCATTATTTATTGGAACGAAAGCACAAGATAGGGCCGTATTTTCAATATCGTAATCGCCGTTCGAAAGCATGTTGCCGTTCAGCAATAAACCGTCTTCTACCGAAGAAATGAAATTGTTAAAAGTAACCGGCGCATCGTTTACGGCAAGAACGGCCACGCTTATTTGAGCCGAATTCGAGGTTTGACCCAAGGAGTTTTGAATGGTATAGTTGAGGCTTTCGGTTCCATTGAAATGCAAATTTGGAACAAAAAGTACGTTCCCCGTCTGATAGTCCACGGTCCATTGCCCATTGGTGCTACTGGCGAAAGACTGATTTCCGGGAAGCGCAACATTCAAATCGATGCTTGATAAGACAAGCGATCCACCATTGGATACATCGTTTGATTGAACAGCATTTAAGGTGATTATTTGGTCTTCATTTCCTGTGACATTGTCGTTGTTAGCAACGGGTTGTGCCAAAAACATGGAGGATAAGGACAGGAAAACAAGGGCTAATTTCTGCTTAATAGGGTAGGATTTCATTCCAACGAAAAATTAATTTTTACAAAGATATTAATTTTTCGTAAAGCGTCGATAAAATAATCTTAACCTTTGGCTATGAATCGATTACTATTAAATGTACAGAATAAGCCAGCCACCAATTAGCAAAAGACTTGCCACCGTAATTACGATGATCGAAGCAACATTGAGGCGAACATCCTTCAGCGTAGATTCCTTGTGGAAAAAGTGAAGCAGGAGTTTAATGTAAACATATGCTCCTATTACCGAACTCAGCACAGCGCAAATAGAAAGTACGGGATGGTTCACCAGTACATCTTGTATCAACAGCAGTTTTCCGAAAAATCCAGAAAAGGGTGGGATTCCACTTAACGAAAGCAAGGCAATTAATAAGGCTATTCCTAAAAAAGGGTAGCGATACCCAATCCCCTTAAGCTCTTCAAGGTCATTTTCCTCGTCTTGGGCAAATTGAGCAACAACCAATAGGACGAGCGCACTGGCCCCGTATGCAAGTAAAAATATCACAATATTTCTACTGCCATGGTCTGCACCACTCATGATAGATAGAAGCGCAATTCCTGTATTGCTAATTCCAGAATAGGCCAGTAATCTCTTCATTGATTTTTGCTGAATAGCTGAGAGATATCCTAAGAAAAGGGTGACAATAATTACCACATATAACACCATCTCCCAGTTACCTTTTAGATTACCAAAGATTAACCCCATCAATTGAACCAGCGCAAAAAGACCGGCAATCTTCACCGTAGTCGACATGTAGGCTAATACAGGTTTAGAACTGCCTTCATAAACATCTGCTGTCCAGAAATGGAATGGGAAGGCCCCAACTTTGAAAAGGAGAGCCGCCAAAATCATTAGAGCACCTGGAATCATGAGTTCCGGGGTGTATAAGCCGCTGAGTATGGCAAAACCAATTTCATTGATGTTAAAACTTCCGGTTGCACCGAATACCAACGCGATACCAAAAAGTAAGATAGCTGTGGCAAAGGAACCCGTGAAAAAATACTTAAGCGCTGCTTCTGCCGAAGCCTGATTTCCTCGACGACTTCCCACTAAAACATAAACCGGAATCGAAAGAATTTCAAGCCCAATAAAGAACATGAAAAAATCACGAAACCCAATTAAACAAAGCGCTCCAGTCAATGAAAACATCATCAATGAGGTTAAATCTGCGTAATTACTGCGGTCCTTGGATTGTGAATTGTACCCCATAATCAGTACTAGGGCCGTCATTACGATGCTTAATAGGCTCAATAATACACCACTTCCATCATAAACGAGGCTGAAGAAATGTGATTTAAGTACAGAATTATAGGTGCCGTAAAGGAAAAACAACGTAAAAGCGGTTGAAAGCCCCAGCAAATTACTGGTTAATGCAAGCATTGGCTTATGATACATCCCGAGAAAGAGTGAAATTAAACCCGTTACAAATATTACAACTACC
Source organism: Flavobacteriales bacterium (assembly GCA_947500875.1). Lineage (GTDB taxonomy): Bacteria > Bacteroidota > Bacteroidia > Flavobacteriales_D > Crocinitomicaceae > UBA952. The sequence goes on from CANMUN010000026.1 coordinate 2,644, forward strand.
GCGTCCATTATTTAATCAAATTTGTGGTATCCTGTACATTTTCCAGCATGTGTTGGATACTTGGTTTAACGAGAGAAATGATTCCGTTGGGATAAAGACCAAGGAATACTGCCAGTACAGCAACCAGTGCAAGAACAAGCATTTCATTCCAATGCAAATCTGCAACGTTGGTTATTTTTGGGGCGCCCATGCTGCTCATTTGATAAGCACGAATCATATAAACTGCTCCAAGTACAAGGGTTAGAGCTGCTAAAATTCCGAAAACGGCTTGGTACTCAAATACGGCTTTTATCAATAAAAATTCACCAATAAATCCAGCGGTTAGGGGGACAGATAAGGCGATTAACACCGTCACAGCGAACCAGAAACCAAAGCGGGGTGCAACTTTCGCCAAACCACCCATCTGTTGTAAATCGGATGTACCAAAACGATTGGTGGCAATATCAGCACACAAAAATAATCCCACGGCAATTAAGCTGTGGTTCACCATTTGAATAATGCTCCCCATCAAAGCGTCGAAGGAGAAGATCATGATACCTGCGGCAATTAATCCAAGGTGGCTGATCGAAGCAAAGGCAAAGACCTTACGCATGTTGTTCTCCCTCAAGGCAATCACGGCGCCGTAAAGTATACCAATGATCCCCAGAATAATCACAGGAAGCTGCCAGAATTTAAGTGCTGAATAGCTCAAAGGAATCATCCATTTTATCATTCCAAACAAGGCCATTTTGAGCATGATGGCCGACAACAACATCGTACCTGCCATTGGGGCGGTAGAGTAGGTGGGCGGTTGCCAAGTATGAAAAGGAAATAAGGGAATTTTTACTGCAAAAGCTAGGAGAAAACCCGTGAAAATCCAACAAACATATTGCGACGGAACCGCAGCATACATCAATTTATTGTAATCATAGCTGGGGGTATAGGCACCCCACGCCAGTATTGCTAACAACATGAATAACGAACCAAAGAGGGTATACAAGAAAAACGTTAGTAAATTCTTGTGGTTTTCTTTTGCTCCATACCAATACAACATAAGAAAAACAGGTATCAAGGTCAATTCCCAAAACATGTAAAAGAGGATCCCATCTTCCGCAGCAAAAACACCGTTCAATCCGAATTGCATTAAAAATAACAGTCCGTTGAACGAAGGCTTAGAGGCTTCCTCTCGGTTAAAGTTGGACAAAGCAACCAGAAAAATCACCAAATTGCTCAAACCTAACATCAATATCCCCAATCCGTCAATGGCCATGTTAAACGTCATTCCTAAAACATAGGTGCCCGTGTTGTTAACGAAGTATTCCTTTACGTCCGGTTGAAAATAGAACAACTTAACGGTAACAGCTACTAGAGAAATAGCAGCAAAAAGCAAGGAACTTATTCTTCCCCAGCGACCGGGAATGAAAAAAGAAACAATGCCAAATAAGAGGGGGAGTAAAATCAGTTCCAAGTTAATTTCCGTTTAATAGGTAAAACACAACCAATAAAATCATTCCAATAACCATCCAACTTAGGTAGGACGAAACGTAGCCATTTTGTAATTTGCGTAAGGCATTTCCTGCTTTGCCAGTGAGCATTCCTAATCCAGAAATCCCGGATTTCAATCCTCTTTCCTCAACCGTATGGTTCGTTTGAAAACCGAGCCATTCGATGGGTTTAACAACCATCCAATCGTACCATTCATCCCAGTACAATTTTCGGTTGGAAAGCTTTTCCCATCCGTTCAACGCTTCATCGGATTTAGCTACCGAGCCTCGACGTACGTAATTTTGGTAAGCCCACGCCAATACCCCTATACTTAAAGCGGATGCCACTGCCATGAGTCCAAGGGTTGTACTGAAGTTGGGCGTTTCGTGTACGATGTTGTGCATACCAGGAGCCCCGTGTAAATACCCCGACAACCAATGCGCTCCTTCGTGAAAAAATAGACCGGGAAGGTTGAGCAACCCACCCAAAGCAGAAAACACACTCAAAATCACTAAAGGAAGGGTCATCGTCCAAGGACTTTCATGGACGTGTTCCCACGTGCTTTGGGTTCCTCTAAAAGTTCCATGGAATGTCAAGAAATAAAGTCGGAACATGTAAATGGCAGTCATAAGTACCGAGACCATGATCACCCCATAAAGGACCGGATTTTGGTCAAATAAATGCCCAATGATTTCATCCTTGGAATAAAATCCGGATAAGAGCGGAAAACCACTAATCGCTAAGGTTCCGATTAAAAAGGTCCAATGCGTTATCGGCATAACTTTTTTGAGCCCTCCCATTTTACGAATGTCTTGTTCGTGGTGCATTCCGTGAATAACGCTTCCAGAACCCAAGAAAAGCAGTGCCTTGAAAAAGGCATGGGTGGTTACGTGAAAAATTGCGACGGTATAGGCACCAAGTCCCAACGCGACAACCATTAAACCCAACTGTGAAACCGTAGAATAGGCCAAAACTTTTTTAATGTCGTTTTGACGAAGCGCCATAAATGCAGCAAAAAGCGACGTAGCGATTCCAATGTACAATACAATGTCTTGGGTTAGCGGAGCCAGTTCGAATAAAAAGTTGGAACGAGCCACCAAATAAATACCTGCTGTTACCATGGTGGCAGCGTGAATCAGTGCCGATACGGGAGTTGGTCCTGCCATGGCATCGGGTAACCAGGTGAACAATGGAATTTGAGCACTTTTACCGGTTGCAGCTAGAAACAAGCACAAGGTTATTCCCAACACCGTTAAATGATGCATGCTCACTCCCTCCGATAGTCGCTCTGAAATATCCACGAAGTTGAGGGTACCAAACGTGGACAACAACATGAACAAGGCAAAGATGAGTCCTGCATCGCCAATGCGGTTCATAACAAAGGCCTTTCTCGCCGCAAGGCTGTTCGAAATTCCCTTGACAGGATCGCTGTAATGGAAGCCAATCAGTAAGAAGGAACAGATACCAACACCTTCCCAACCAAAGAATAACACAAAGTAATTCCCTCCCAACACTAAAATTAGCATGGCAAAAATGAAAAGGTTCAAATACGTGAAAAACTTATAATATCCTTCATCCTCTTTCATGTATCCCATGGAAAACAAATGAATTAACGTTCCTATTCCCGTAATGATCAAGGACATCCAAACCGATAACTGGTCAATCAGAAAATTGATTTCAAGGGAAAAACTGTCGAATCGAAGGATGTTGCAAAGGTCGATTTGAACGGGTTCATTTACGTGATTAAACAACATAAGAACGCACAAGAATGCCGAGAAAATGACTCCGGTTCCAAGGGCACCGGAAAACTGCTTGGGAAGGTGTTTTCCGAATAAACCGTTGGTGAGACCTCCTAAAAGTGGGAGAAGCAATAGAATGTATACAATCGTTGAAAAACCCATGATTACCCTTTAAGTTTGTTGAAAATACTGATGTCGATGGATCGCAATTGACGGTAGGCAAGGATTAAAATGGATAATCCTACCGTGGCCTCAGCTGCAGCGACAACGATGATGAAAAAAACAAATATTTGAGCGTCTGCGTTGTTGTAATAACTGGAAAAGGCAACCATGAGTAAATTGACGGCATTCAACATGAGCTCAATGCACATCAAAAGAACAATCATATTTCTTCGAATCATTACTCCGAAAGCCCCGATGACAAAAAGCAACGTGGCAAGGATTATGTAAAAGTCGATATTGATGGGGGTTGATGTTGGCATGTTAATCAATGGTTTGTTTTTCACGCTTGGCCAGCAGTATCGCACCAACCATAGCAGAAATGAAAAGAATACTTGAAATTTCAAAAGGAACGACGTATTTGGTGAATAACGTATTACCTAAATTCTTAACCAGTCCGATGTTGCTTACCGCCACTTGATCACCGGGACGGGTAACCAACACGATATCTTTCAATGCCGCAATAAAAACAATGAACAACGTTCCGGCAGCAATGCTTGCAATGACCCAAGATAGGGTAGGGGTTTTGGGTTCGGCTTCCTTGTTCAGGTTTAATAACATCAGGACAAAAAGGAACAACACCATGATAGCACCCGCATAAACAATCAGGTTAACAATGGCTAAAAATTGAGCATTCATCATGATGTAGAGTCCTGAAATAAAGAAGAAGGTAACCACCAAGTACAATACGCTTCGAACAGGATGTTTACTGAGCACTACCATCATCGCAGCGGCAATGGTCAGGGCTCCAAGTATTTGAGTAATCAAAGTTGCTATCATACGTTTGTTCGTTTTCCGGTAAATTGTCGCTTAGTAATATCTATACGTCCATCCAAGGGCTCTACCAATTTATCCTTTCCATAAATGAATTCTCCGCGTTCAAATTGCGTCGGTACCAAACGGTCCGTAAGAAATACCGCTTCTTTGGGGCAAGCCTCCTCGCACAAACCGCAGAAAATGCAACGAAGCATATTGATTTCATAGGTTACCGCATATTTCTCTTCGCGGTACAAATGTGCTTGATCCTTGGTTCGCTCGGCGGATGTCATGGTAATTGCCTCGGCAGGGCATGCTACCGCACACAAACCACATGCTGTGCAGTTTTCTCGTCCCTGTTCGTCGCGCTTTAACACGTGCATGCCGCGGTATATTGGCGCAAATTCGCGAGTTTCCTCGGGATACTTGACCGTTTTACGGCGTTTCAACATGTGCTTGAACGTTACCATCATTCCCTTCAAGATGGCAGGAATGTACAGTTTCTCCACGAAGGTCATGGGCTTGTCGGAAACGACTTTTTTTCTATTGGTTAGTGACTCCATAACTCTATTAAAACCATTGATGATAAAATGCAACAACGAAACCGGTTACCAACATATTTACGAGAGCAATCGGTATTAAAACCTTCCACCCTAAATGCATGAGTTGATCGAATCGGAAACGCGGAATGGTCCAACGAATCCACATGAAAACGAAAATCAACAGGAAGATTTTAACGAAAAATACCGCAATACCCAGGATTGCGAGCAAGTTTGGACTGTCCTTGAAGGCGTCCATGCCTGGGAAATTGTAACCTCCAAAGAACAAAATAGCCATTATTGCGGATGAAACGAACATCGCGACATATTCCGAAAAGAGGAATAATCCCAATTTCATCGAGCTGTATTCGGTGTGATAACCACCAATTAATTCGTTTTCGCATTCCGGTAAATCAAAGGGGGCGCGGTTGGTCTCCGCCAAAGCGCAAATGAAGAAAACAATGAATGCCACCGGTTGATACCAGATATTCCAATTGATTCCGTGCTGACTTTCCACAATTTCCCGTAGGTCTAAACTTCCCGAAATCATGATGATCGTAATGGCAGAAATACCCATCGCTAATTCATAGGAAATCATTTGCGACGATGCACGAATGGCGCCAAACAAAGAGTATTTGTTGTTGGATGCCCAGCCTCCAATCATAATGCCATAAACACCAATGGATATGATACCAAAAGCGAACAGAATTCCGATGTTAATTTCGGCTACTTGCAAGGAGATTTCCCTTCCAAATAAATGAAGATTCGGTCCCCATGGTATGATCGCGCTGGTAATCAATGAGGTGAACATCGCAATACCCGGTCCAAGAATGAACAACCAACGGTCCGCATTGGAGGGGGTGAAATCTTCCTTCATGAACATTTTCACTCCGTCAGCAATGGGTTGTAGAATTCCAAAGGGACCTGCGCGATCCGGGCCAACCCTGTCCTGAATCCAAGCGGCCAATTTCCGTTCGAAATATGTTTGATAGGCTGCTATCCCTAAAGAAATAACGAAAAGCAAAACCACCAGCACCAATTTGTCAATCCAGTAAAAAGTTTCCATTATCCAATACGTTTTACGGGTTTGTCAATCGTGGTAGCGTACTTGCCTTGCGATATCACCGACTGACGGTTAATAACCCTCGGTCCAAGAATGTTCCAATCCGCAGCGTCTTTTTTCTCAAAACGGCAATCGTTGCAAAGCCAGGCCGTTTTCTGGTCAATTTCTTCTACTTCGCCGTACTTATCTTTTCGAGCGGTAATTCGGTAAATTTCGTTACCAAACATCCAAACGACCGCTTTTCCGCAGCATTTTGTGCAGTTTCTCTCGGCCTCCATCGGCTTCAGGAACCATACACGGCTTTTAAATCGGAAGGTTCGGTCAGTTAAGGCACCCACAGGGCATACATCAATCATGTTTCCAGAGAAATCGTTCTCTACCGCTTTTTCGATGTACGTGGAAATTTCGGCGTGTTCTCCTCGGTGCATTACTCCGTGAACTCGTTGGTCCGTTAGTTGGTTCGCAACAAATACGCATCGATAACACAGGATGCAACGGTTCATGTGCAACTTGATTTTATTCCCTATATCAATAGGATCAAAAGTTCGTCGCTCCTCTTCGTACCTTGTTTTGGCACTTCCGTGTTCATAACCTAAATCTTGCAGATGGCATTCTCCCGCTTGATCGCAAATAGGACAATCCAAGGGATGGTTTGCGAGCAAAAATTCGACGACTCCTCCGCGGTTGTTGTGCACACGTTCGCTGGTTTTGTTATTCACGACCATTCCATCTTGAACGGGGGTTGAACATGAAGCCACCAACTTAGGCATAGGGCGCGGGTCCGCTGCCGATCCTGCGGCAACTTCTACTAAGCAAGTTCTGCACTTGCCTCCGGTCCCGGGCAGTTTACTGTAGTAGCACATGGCAGGAGGCACCGCATCACCGCCAATTTGACGTGCAGCGTTGAGAATGGTCGTTCCGGGTTCGACCGAAACTTCAATACCATCTATTGTAACTTTTACCATACCTAAATATTATGCAACGACGGGTTGCTGAATTAAACCGTAATTTCTTTTTTGCGCCTCTTCTGGATGAGTAACATGCCATTCGAATTCTTCTCGGAAATGACGAATTGCTGCCGCAACAGGCCAAGCCGCTGCATCCCCCAAAGGACAAATCGTATTTCCTTCGATTTTTTTATTGATGTCCGCCAATAAATCGATGTCGTGCATCTGACCTTTTCCGCTCTCCAAGCGGTGAAGCACCTTTTCCATCCACCCCGTTCCCTCTCGGCAAGGCGAGCACTGACCGCACGATTCATGGGCATAAAATCGGGTGAAATTCCACGTATTTCGAACGATGCACTGGTCTTCGTCGAAGACGATAAATCCACCTGAACCCAACATGGATCCGCTTTGGAATCCTCCGTCGGCAAGGCTTTCATAGGTCATCAAACGGTTTTCACCTGCAGCAGTTTTAGTAACCAAAAAATGGGGGAGAATCGGAACCGATGAACCTCCTGGAACACAGGCCTTCAGTTTTTTGCCGTTCGCGATTCCTCGGCAATAATCGTCCCCGTAAATGAATTCCTCAACGCTCAAACCCAGTTCGATTTCGTAAACTCCTGGACGAGCTAGATTTCCGCATGCAGAAATCAGTTTTGTTCCGGTGCTTTTTCCAATGCCAATGGAAGCGTACGCCTCGCCTCCGTCGCGGACAATCGGCACCACGGCGGCAATGGATTCCACGTTGTTCACAACCGTTGGGCTTGCCCACAAACCTTTCACTGCGGGAAATGGGGGTTTGATTCTAGGATTACCTCGTTTGCCTTCCAACGATTCGAGTAGGGCGGTTTCTTCGCCGCAAATGTAGGCCCCTCCACCGGGAGTAACCACCAAATCATGGTCAAATCCGCTTCCGAAAATGTTTTTACCTAAGTAACCTTTAGCATAGGCTTCTTGAATGGCTTTTTGCAAAATTTCTAAGACGTACATGAATTCCCCGCGGATATATATGTACGAGGTATTCGCTCCAAGTGCGTAAGAGGAAAGAATCATTCCTTCCACCAAAAGATGTGGGATTTTTTCCATTAAGTAACGGTCTTTGAACGTTCCGGGCTCTGATTCGTCCGCGTTGCAAACCAAGTATCGAGGAATTCCTTCTGGTTTTGCCAAAAAGGACCATTTAAGTCCGGTAGGGAATCCTGCGCCGCCGCGGCCGCGCAAGCCCGATTTTTTAACCTCTTCAACCACTTCGTCGGGGCTCATTTTTTTGAGCGCTTTCTCCAGTGTTGAATATCCACCTTGTTTTACATAGGCCTCAATCCCTTGTATACCGGGAACGTCCAAATGTTCTAAAAGTAATTTTCTGCTTTTCATAAGGCTCCTGATTCTATTTCACCTCGTCGGTATTGTTCCATGAGTTCGTCGACTTTTTCTGCGGTTAAATGTTCGTGAAAACGATGCCTGCATTGAAGCAATGGACCGTACCCGCAACCGCCTAAACATTCGGCAGTTTTTAGAGTAAACAAGCCATCTGCGGTTGTTTCACCCACACCGATGTTCAATTTTTTACCAATATGTTCTATCAATTGGTCGCTACCCACCAGCATGCAAGGCCCTGTCCGGCAAACTTCAAAAACGTATTTACCCACCGGTTCAAGGTGAAACATGGTGTAAAACGTCGCCACCTCATAAACCTCAACGGGCTGAATCGATAAGAGATCGGCAATTTTGTCCATGGTAGGTACGCTTACCCATCCGAATTCAGCTTGCGCTAAATGCAGCATTTTTAATAGGGCACTTTTTTCTTTACCGTCAGGAAAAAGGTTTTTTGCCTCCTCCATTTTGGCAAGTAATTCTGCAGAAAATTCAACGGGTTCAGCAGCAATGATGGGTTTGGTCGAATGGCTCATAGTTTATGCATCTAATTCTCCTGCTATAACGTTGATGCTGCTCAAGGTGATAACGGCATCGCTGATATTCGATCCCGTAATCATCTCGGGATACGCTTGGTAATAAATAAAACAAGGTCGACGAAACTGTAGCCTGTACGGTGATCGTCCACCATCACTGATCAAATAATACCCCAATTCTCCGTTCCCACCTTCAACGCTGTGATAAACTTCCCCAACCGGCACTTCGGATTCTCCCATGATGATTTTGAAATGGTAAATCAGAGCCTCCATGTTGTTGTAAACGTCTTTTTTATCCGGCAAGAAAAATTCGGGGACTTCTGCATGAAAAGGTCCTTCGGGTAAATTGTTGTAGGCTTGTTCAATAATCCTAAGGCTTTGACGGATTTCTTCTTGACGTACCATAAAACGGTCGTAGGTATCTCCATTCACTCCGACTGGAATGATGAAGTCGAAATCCTCATAAGAGGAGTAAGGATGCATTACACGAACGTCGTAATCAACTCCTGCCGCACGTAAATTGGGTCCAGTAAAACCATAGGCTAGTGCTCGTTCCGCAGAAATAGGTCCTGCGCCTTTGGTTCGGTCCATGAAAATTCTATTGCGCTCCAGCATTCCGTTCCATTCCTCAAATGCCGCAGGAAAGGTTCGAATAAACTCTTTCAGTTTCGCGTGAAAAACAGGATTAAAGTCCTTGTCAAAGCCTCCAATGCGCCCCATATTGGTCGTCAACCGTGCACCGCACATTTCTTCGTAGAGTTCGTATATTTTTTCCCGCTCGGAAAAAGGGTAAAAAAAGCTAGTTAATGCACCGGTATCTACTCCAATGATTGAATCGCAAATTAAATGGTCAGCGATTCGTGCAAGTTCCATGATGATGACGCGCATGTAATCCACACGTTTCGGAACCTTCACCTGCAAAAGTTTTTCCACGGTCATGTGCCATCCCAAATTGTTAATAGGGGAGGAGCAATAATTCAAACGATCGGTGATAGGCGTAATTTGATTGTAAGGGCGGCGTTCGGCGAGTTTTTCAAAAGCGCGGTGGATGTAACCAACGGTTTGCACCGAATTCAAAATCTTTTCTCCATCAACGGTTAAAATGTTCTGAAATATCCCGTGAGTCGCAGGGTGAGTCGGACCAAAGTTGATTGTAGCAATGTCACCGTCGATGGTTTCTCGGGATAGTACTTGGCCGTTGGAAAGTCGAATAAGGTTATCGTTTGCGTTCATCATCGAAAAGTTAATTAGCGGCCAAAAAAGCGATCGTCTTTATCCTCACGTGTACCATCCTCTAGCGGGTGTTCTTTTAACATGGGGTGGTAGTCCATATCATCCATGTTCAGAATCCGCGTTAAGTTGGGGTGGTTTTCGAACTTGATCCCAAAAAAATCGAAGGTTTCACGTTCCATCCAGTTCGCTGTTTCAAACAAAGAAGTCACACTCTGTATGGAGGGTTTTTCGGCAGGTAAATAAGCTTTGACGCGTAACCGAATGGCATGCTTCCAACTGTGAAGATGGTAGACTACACAGAGTTCTCGCCCTGCATTTTCCGGGTAATGCACCCCACCAATCAAAGTGAGAAAATTGAACGATAACTGTGGGTCTGATTTCAAGGTTTCGATGACCGAAAAGGCATCAGCCGAAGATACCTCAACCACCAATGCATCGTACAACTCCTCGCTTGCAACAATTCGTTCGCCAAGCAGGGAATTCAAGGCCTCTGCTAACGCACTATTTGTCATTTTCTGCATTGGTTACTTCGATTTTATATTCGCTCAATAAATGACGGTATTCCTCGCTGTATCGACGACGCATAGGCTCGTGTTTTACCAAGCGGTGAATATTCATTACCCCATCGATGATTTGTTCAGGACGAGGTGGACATCCCGGAACATAAACATCCACTGGAATGATTCGGTCAATGCCCTGCAATACACTGTAGGTATCGAAAATCCCTCCAGAAGAGGCGCAAGCTCCCACCGACAGCACCCATTTGGGTTCGGCCATTTGTTCGTAAACTTTTTGGAGAACGGGTCCCAATTTTTTGGAGATGGTACCGGCAACAATTAGCAAATCAGACTGACGGGGGGTAAAACTCATTCGTTCCATACCAAAGCGTGATAAATCGTACATGGAACCCATGGTTGCCATGAATTCGATACCGCAACACGACGTAGCGAACGGCAGGGGCCAAACCGAGTTAGATCGAGCTAAGGCAACCGCTTTATCAAGCGTAGTTAACTGATATCCTTCACCGTTGATAACCTCTAAATCTTCTATTTTTCCCATTCTAAAGCTCCTTTTTTACGAACATAAATGAATCCAATTAAGAAAAACGCTACAAACATTACTACAGCCAGCAGTCCTTCCAATTTAAGTTGGTGAAAATTCACAGCGTAGGGATAGAAAAAAATCACTTCCACGTCGAATAAAACGAAAAGAATGGCCGTCATGAAATAGCGAATGGAAACCGGGAAACGAGCATTTCCTTGACCCTCGATTCCGCATTCGAAATTCTCTTCCTTCTTAGCACTCTTTACCCGAGGTGTTAAAAGATGCGTAGCAATCAGCGTAAAAATCACGAAACCAGCCGCCACGGCAACTTGCATCATTAATGGAAGGTAATTGATATTAGATGTTGAATTCATGGGGTCAGTCGTAAGTCGTTGACAAATTTAAGCCTTAGTTTCTTACCGAAGAAAGAAAAAAGCACTTTTTTCTCCTTAGTGCTTACTTGCTAAATACCGTTCAGCATCCAAGGCAGCCATGCAACCTGTTCCTGCTGCGGTAATTGCCTGGCGGTATGTTTTATCGGCGGCATCTCCTGAAACAAATACCCCTGGAACATTCGTGCGCGAGGAACCGGGTTGGGCATATTTAATATAGCCTGTTTCATCCAAATCAATGAATCCTTTAAAAATATCCGTGTTCGGAGTGTGCCCAATCGCCACAAAAAAACCAGTACATGGTATGATGCTTTCCTCGTGCGTTACATTGTTTTTCACTTTTACACCGTTCACGAGTTGTCCGTCACCCATGACTTCTAACGTTTCAGTATTGTAGAGGATTTCAATGTTGGCTGTTTTTTTCACGCGATCTGCCATAATCTTAGAAGCTCTAAAATCATCTTTCCGAACCAGCATGGTTACCTTTGTGCAGAGTTTGGATAGGTAATGCGCCTCTTCGCATGCCGAATCTCCAGCACCCACAATTACAGTTTCTTGACCTCGGTAAAAGAATCCGTCACAAACGGCACAAGCTGAAACACCACCGCCCATTTGCAGGTAATGTTGTTCGCTTGGGATACCCAGGTATTTTGCAGAGGCTCCGGTTGCAATGATTACCGTTTCGGCATGAATCTCCGTGCCATCATCGGCCCAACATTTATGAACCGCTCCAGAAAAATCAACCTTGTTAATGAAACCTGATCGAATGTCGGTATCAAAGCGCAGGGCTTGATTCCGCAACTGAACCATCATTTCTGGTCCCGTTACTCCTTCCGGATACCCCGGAAAATTTTCAACCTCGTTCGTTGTGGTGAGTTGCCCTCCCGGCTGCAATCCTTCATACATCAGGGGTTTCATTTCTGCTCGCGCAGCATATATTGCAGCGGTATAACCTGCAGGACCGGATCCGATAATAAGGCACTTAGTTGATATCATGTTGTTCCCTTTTTTAAGTTTGCAAAAATAAAACATTTATCAGTTCAAATGGTTGCATTGTGAAGATGATGGTTTAAAGATTTAACGAAATAACTACCTTCGCAATCTCTAAAATCATAGTATGAAACGTTTATTTCTTTATCTGTCCATTGCTTCTTTCAGCACTGCGATCGTGTTCTCTCAACCCAACGCTCCTCTAAATTGGTATTTAAAAAGCCCGAAAAAAGACGGTATTTACGGAACCGCTGCTGAGGAAGCCTATGCATTGCTTACAGGACGCAAGTCCGTCCCCGTGATCGTTGGGGTAATTGACAGCGGAGTTGAAACCGATCACCCGGATTTAAAAGACGTAATTTGGGTCAATAAAGGTGAGATTTCGGGCAACGGTGTCGACGACGACCACAACGGCTACGTAGATGATGTTCACGGTTGGTCGTTTTTAGGTGGGCCAACAGAAGATATTGGAGATGAGTCTTCCGAGTTGAAGCGACTGGTGTTTATCGATAATAAGTACTTTAACGGCAAGGATACCTCGAAATTGGGAGCTGCTGATTTAGAACGATATGCCAACTACAAAAAAATAAAAGCAGTGTATGATAAGGAGCTGTTGGATAATCAAATGTCGTATCAAAACATCAAATTGATATCGGATTACATTGCCAACGTGAAACAACAGTCGGGCGGTAGTTTTTCGAAAGAGTCAAACAAAAATTACACGCCTGCAAATGAACGTGAAGAGAAAATTAAAAAGCGTTTAGGGTTGATATTGATGGCCTATTCTCCCGAACAACTCGATGCGGAACTTGCCGGGGCAAAAGCATCCATGGAAGGACAAATGAAAATGGCAAACGTCGATGCGGATAGCCTACGTACCTTAATGGTAGGGGATGACCCCATGGATTTATCCAACCGATATTACGGTTGCAACCGTTACGAAGGCCCAGATGCAATGCACGGAACCCATGTGTCGGGTATCATTGGAGCGGTAAGAGGCAACGGATTGGGTATCGACGGTATCGCCTCGAATGTGCAAATCATGGTATTGCGCGCGGTGCCCAACGGAGATGAACGAGACAAGGACGTGGCTAATGCCATTCGATATGCCGTGGATAACGGTGCTAAGGTTATTAATATGTCCTTTGGTAAATATTATGTGTTGCACAAGGCTTATGTAGATGAAGCCATTCAATACGCCTTAGATCACGACGTGTTGTTAATGCATGCTGCGGGTAACGAATCAAAGAACAAGGACATTGAGACGTCTTTTCCTACCCGAAAGGCGGATAACGGTAAGGAATTTGCCAACTGGATTGAAGTTGGGGCATCGAGCAGCAGCCGAAGTCCGAAGAAAATCATAGCCGAATTCTCCAATTATGGAGCCACTACAGTTGATTTTTTTGCACCAGGAGTGGATATTTATTCGACCGTTCCCGATGCGAAATACGAGGATGCCTCCGGAACTTCCATGGCTTGTCCCGCAACTGCCGGAGTTGCAGCCCTGATTCGAAGCTATTTTCCGAATTTAACGGCCGTTGAGGTCAAGGATTTGCTCATGAAGACGGCTACGCCGTATAAAAAGAAAGTGGTTGTTCCTGGAACGAAAAAGAAAGCAAAATTGAAAGAACTTTCCATTACGGGTGGGTTTTTAAATGCTGCTGAAGCAGTTAAATGGTTGATGAATAATCCTCGCTAGTGGAGCTTGATTTTTCGTGCGTACCATCCCTTGGGAGTTATTGCTAAATGAAAGGTGTGAGCATCGATGAAGTGTGATTTCTTGAACGTCAAGGTAAGCCCTTGTTGTTGCTTCAAGACCGTCAAATAGGGCAGCGTTAGGGAATCCATTTCATGCAGGTAAACCGTATCTAAGCGATTCAGTCCGTAAATTCTTCGGTAGTTCGTGCAAATCAGGTTTGCAGTGTTGTTCATGTGCTTTTTTGCGACCAATACGGTTGCTGAAGTTCCGTTCTTCACCACCAACATGGGGGTTTTTCCGGAGAACAGGTAAAGGTGGTTTTCGCGTTGTCTTTGATACCGCTGTACAGTTATAAAGATGACAAGTAACGTAATGGGAATGCAACGAAAAAAGAAATGGATTTTGGAGTAAAACAACCCTGCAATTGCCAATAAAAGAAGGATGCATACGGGAATTGAAATCATGTAGCCTTCAGCGATTGCTCCCGGTATGTGTGCAATGGTATTTAAAAAATGATTCAATGCCTTAAGGGAAAATTCAAAGGGTACGGCACATATTCCCCCTAAATAGGGTACCGTGCAAAGGAAGAGGTAAAGAAAGCCTAAATACATGGAAGCCACGGAAATTACCGCAACTCCGATGTTGGCCAAAAGAAAATAATTTGGAAAAGTATGGAAATAATAAAGGGTTAATGGAAGTGTGAGGGATTGGGCAGCTAACGCAACACAGGTATTCGACCACAAGAAACGAATGATCTTATTTTGGGGTGTGATCCAATGCTCTATGCGCTTCTGAAAATTAAAGATTCCTAAAACGGCCAAGAAGGATAATTGAAATCCAATATCCAAGATGCAAAGGGGGTCAAATACCACCATCACAAATGCGCACATTAATACCGAATGGTTATGCGGACTGTCCTTTCCCACAAATTGAGCCATTTGAAGCATGGTGAACATGGTAACCGATCGCACAACGCTTGGTGATAGTCCTGTTAGAAGTGCATAATTCCAAAGAACAAGGATGCAAATTACTTGAATCACCCTTTTTTGAAAGATCCGATGAAATATCCCCATGAACATGAGTAAAATTTGAGCGAACAGTGAAACATGCATTCCTGAAACTGCTAATACATGTATGGCTCCTGTGGCAGAGAATGCTGCTTTACTGCTTGAGTCAACGCTGGATCCATCTCCCAATAAAAGAGCCTTTGCTAAGCCTGACTCAACGGTGGAGAGATCGCGGTCAAAAATGCTCGCGAGCTGTTGCCGGTAAATTTCCACGCAGTCCTGCCAATTAGGATATTTCCCCAAAAGTTTAATGGTGTCTTGAATGAAGCACCGGTAGAGGATTCCTTTTGAACGGTAATACGTCTCAACATCGAAACTTCCCGGGTTATTGTCTGAAAGGATTCGGGTCATTTCGCCATGCGCGGCAATTAAATCACCGGGTTGCAACGTTTTGAAAGGGATAATGGCTTTACGAATAGTGCATACCACTTGGTGATCAGTGGGTATTAACCGGTTTTTTTTACGAATGTACTGCTTACCGTATGCTTGAAAATGGTTTTCATATTGTTGGATTTTGGATAGCTGAAAATAGCATATTCCTTCCTCCCTCATTTCTCCTATCGTGGAACGGGATAACATACCTAAATTGAAAAATCCAACAACTGCGATGGTAATGAATGCAAGGGTATTGCGGATATATAATTGAAAGATGAGCAATAAAACAGTCAACGCAAGATGGAAGGTAAAATCCCAAGCGAACCAACCCTCGGTGAATCCGAAAAGGTACATTACAAAGGACAAAGCCATCAGCACTTCAGGTCCGAGGGTCAGCGGTAGATTAAAGGGTTTCAAATACGAAGTTAAACGTAGAATTTACCGTCAATAAGTTGAATTTTTTGGGATAGTTGTAAGTCGCGGAGAATGCGTTTTAATTGCTCTTTGGGCAACGGTATTCTTTCCAGAAGTTCAAGATAGGAGAGCGGCATCTGAAGGGCATTGAGGATGAACGCTTCGATTTTGTTCATCTCCAAGGATTGATAAGTACAACGGTCGCATGAACCGCAGGATTCGCCGTTTTGACCGAAATAACTTAAAATGTCCATAACCCTGCAGTTTTCCGAGCCCAGATAGGATAAAACAGCCTTCAGTTTTTTTTCAGCGACTTCCTTCCGAAGCTGTAAGGAGGTATAACTCAACTGCAGGTGTTCGTCGGGCCGACGTTCTTTCAATAATTGTATTTTGGGATATTGACTGAACGGGGTATATTCGATTACTTCGGCACTTACCAAAAATTGCAACAGTTCTTCCACCCGGGCATGCTTCTGCTTCAAAACTTCAGCGATTTGTTTGATATTGATGAGGATGGGGCGGTCTTCGTCTAAGCTGGAATTTCGCTCAATAACCTGAATGATGGGGTAGGTTTCCGGGTATTTTATTTGGAATGAATACAAATCAACCCCATGAACCAAGAATTTTACGCTTGCAGGATGGTTGGTGCGCTCATCGAAAACAATTTCTTCACTCAATTCCAAAACCTTTAATATTTGGTAGATTTCCAAATAGGAGATTCCTTGTTTTTGGGCAATTTCGTAAAGGTCAATTGAGTAAACTTCGTTTTTTCCAGATCCCAAGGCAATGTTCAATTCCGCAAGAATGGCCAAAAACGTTTTTTTAACGAGTGCGATATCCGGAAACTTAACATGGAATTGTTGCTCAAAATCGTCTTTTTCCTTACCGTCGATGAAAGCAATGGCTCTTGACATGTTGCCGTCCCTTCCTGCCCTTCCTGCTTCTTGAACGTACGCTTCCAAATTGTCGGGGAAATCGTAGTGCAAAACAAATCGTACATCAGGTTTGTCAATTCCCATACCAAAAGCATTGGTTGCGATCATAACCCCAACATGGCCTTGCATCCAAAGAGAAAGAGCGTTGCTCCTTTCTTCTGGGGTCATCCCGCCGTGATAAATGGCTGCAGGAATTTTGTTTGCGTAAAAAACTTTTGCCAGTTCTTTGACCGCTTTTCGGGTGGAGCAATATACAATTCCACACAGGTGAGATTTCCCATTGCAATAGGTTAAAATACTCGCCAATTTATTGGGCGTGTTAATGACCTCGTACGTCAAGTTGGTCCGATGAAAAGAACTGGAATGGATGGAAGGCGATTTCAAGTTGAGTTGTTCCGAGATATCAGAAACGACTTCAACTGTGGCGGTTGCTGTCAACGCCATGGTTGGAATTTCCGGTCGAAGCTCTCTTAAGCGCTGAATGTTACGGTAGGCCGGTCGAAAATCATGTCCCCATTCAGAAATACAATGCGCTTCATCTACAACGATTAAACCCAGAGACATTTTCTTAAATTGCTCGAGAAAGAGGGGCGTTTGAATGCGTTCAGGTGAAACGTAGAGGAAGTCGTAAGCACCTACCGTTGCGTTACTGATGAATCGTTCAATATCTTTAGCATGTAGCGCACTTGTAATAGCTACCGCTCGAATGTTGCGTGATTTAAGGTTGCGTACTTGGTCTTCCATAAGTGCAATTAAGGGAGAAATAACCAAGGTTAACTTTTGGGTATAAAGTCCCGGCACCTGAAAACAAATGGATTTCCCCCCCCCAGTAGGTAGTAGCGCTAATACATCTTTGCCAGCCATTGCATCCTCAACGATCGGTATTTGTGACAAACGAAAGTCGTCGAAGCCCCAATATTCTCTTAAAATTTCTTTAGGAGTTTTTACCATTTCTCATTTGCTTGGTAAATGTACTATTTAATCGACCTTAACGATAATTTGTTGCCAACATTGTTTATTCGGCGTATATTCGCTTCAAATTAATCGGTCTTATGGCTTTAACTGAACTAAAAATAAAGGTTGAAAGAGTAGGAGAATCCGCTGTTTCGAAAGTGGATTGGGAGAATTTAGCTTTTGGTAAAGTATTTACGGACCACATGCTCATGATGGATTACGCCGACGGTTCATGGCAAGAGCCTCAGGTTTTACCTTTTCAAGACATTCCAATGCATCCCGCTATGTCCTCCATTCATTACGGACAGGCCATTTTTGAAGGGTTAAAAGCATACCGCCATCCCAATGGGAAGGTTTCGATATTTCGTCCGGACATGAATGCCAAACGGTTTAATGAGTCGGCTGAACGTATGTGCATGCCTCAAGTTCCTGAAGACCTTTTTGTGGAACTTGTGCGGAAATTGGTGGAAGTGGACCAAGCTTGGGTTTCATCCTTGGAAGGTCATTCTTTGTACATTCGGCCTTACATGTTCGCAACCGATCATTGGGTTGGAATTAAGCCTTCGGAAACCTATAAATTCATGATCCTACTTTCGCCTGTAGGAACCTATTATTCTGAATTGGTTCGCGTTAAAATCGAGCCTCATTACACGCGTGCTGCACGGGGCGGAGTGGGTAGGGCAAAAGCAGCCGGGAATTATGGTGCGAGCTTGTATCCTGCCAAATTTGCCCAAGACCAAGGATATCACCAATTGGTTTGGACCGATGCAAAGGAGCATAAGTTCATAGAGGAGTCAGGAACCATGAACATTTTGTTCGTAATAGATGATGTTTTAATTACGCCTTCTGAAGAAGAAGATACCATTCTACGAGGGGTTACCAAGCGTTCAATCATCGAACTCGCCCAGCATTGGGGAATTAAGGTTGAGGAACGTAAAATTTCGGTTGAGGAAGTCATCAATGCAGCCAAATCAGGCAGATTGCAAGATGCTTTCGGCGCAGGCACCGCCGCAACCTTGGCTCAAATCGCACTCATAGGACATGAAGGAACGGATTACCACCTTCCACCGGTGGAAACCCGAACCGTTTCGAACCGACTCAAAGCGTATTTGTCAGGATTAAAAATCGGACAAAGCGATGATATTTTCAATTGGAACTATTTCGTGTAAGATAGCAAAGTGCGGAAACTACGTTAGTTCTTACAGAACGATGCGTATTTTTTGCCTGTTTTGTATTGCATTTTTACCTCTGAGTCTTTGGGGTCAGGTCATTGCAATATTGACCTTGGATAAACAATCGTTGGAACCTATTCCAAATGCCGAAATCATGATCCAATGGAACGATAGCCTTTTATCGGTTCAATCCGATATGAATGGTAAATATACGTTGTGGATGGATCATTTAGAGGAACGCGATGCATTGGTTTTTTCTGTTCAACATCCCATGTACGATCCACAAACGTTGCAAAAAATAATCTTTAAGAATCCTCAGGACACTTTGGAGGTCAAAATCTTACTTAAGTCCATTAAGCGACAAAACCAAGAAGCAGTTACGGTTAAATCTCCCGGAATTCCTGACACCGTTTTTAACTCGACGGATTTTCATGTGGCAGATTTCGAAATCAATGAGAACGGAGACTATGTCCTTCTGGTGTATCCGAGAAGAACAGGACATCAAAATGCCATTTTTTTATTTGACGGAAATTTAATCATTGACAGCCTAACGTTGAACGGTGTTGGCATCAATCTTATCAAGGATTATCGCAACAACCTCCATGTTATTTGCCAAGAAACCGTAGTCCATGTAAATTGTAAAGGTGATTCATTGTTGTTGAATAGTATTCCAAAGAAGTACTTTCTCGAATATGTACTGCCCATCGTTGATTCTACAACATCCAAGTTTTTCTTTTCCAATTTCAATGAATACTACCCAGCATTTGATTATTTCTCAATGGATTATATAGATTCCGCTTATCGAAAAATTGTCCACATCGAAGATACCCTTATGATGGAGCTATACCGTTCCGAATATAAATGGGTTGATGTCCGAACGCGGCTATGGGCTAAGCAGAATGAAATTGAAACGGGGATTGATGCGCAAATTTGGGTTGGCGCCAATTATTTTACCCAATCGATCTATTACAAGGTTCCTTATGCTCCTTTATTCAGGGTGGGCGACAGCGTTTACGTTTTTGATTTCCCTTCGGATAAAATTTGGGTATACAACCCGTTAGGTGAATTAAAACGATCCATGGGCTTGTATTTTCATTACCACAAGGATAGAACAGGTTGGCGTCGTAATATCATTAAAGATCCAGTTACAGGTGTTCTGTATGCCGTATTTGAAAAGGACGGTATAACGCATTTAGGGGATATTAACCTGATTAACGGTCAAATCAGTACCAAACACCGCATACATCACAAATACGTTGAAAAGATTCGTGTTAATGCTGGCTTTGTTTATTACATCTATCGCCCATTTGAATCCATTCAAAAGCGATTTCTCTACAAGGAACGGTTATTTAACTAAGGTAACATGACCATCGGCATTGGTGGTTCCTTGATCAGTAACATCGTAGCTGACTTTCCATGTATAAGTTCCGAATTGCACCAGTTTTCCTTTGTATTTTCCATCCCAACCATCACCAGGCTTGTTGCTTTCAAATACGATTTGTCCCCAACGGTTATAAACCTCAAATCGATAGTATTTGACTTGAGTCGAATTGCTGATAATCGGGGTAAATACATCGTTTAAGCCATCTCCATTCGGTGTGAAGGCATTCGGGACCGTTAGCCTGACAACATCGTTGCTTTCAACGACTCCGGTGACAGTATCTGTACAACCGTTTGCGTCATAAACCACCAAGGTAACATTATAACTATCAATCGTGTAGGGTGGATACGTATGAATTGGATTATCCAAGATGGAACTTCCACCATCCCCAAATTGCCAAATTGATCCTGTATAGTTTTGGGAATTGTTGATGAATTCGAGTTCTCCTGTTACAAAGTCAATATCGGGAGTCACGGTACTGAAGGCTGCGGTCGGCCCAGGAACCACACAAACGGCATTATTGATGGTTGTGTCTGCAGTACATCCGTTAGAACTGGTTATCAACATGGTTACATCCACGCAACCTAGGTTATTGAAATCGGCCGTGAATTGATTGCTTGCATAAGACGTTCCATTGGAGAATGTCCAAAGTACCGTATTGAAAGTGCCTATACTTGAATTCGTAAACGTTACGGTTGAAGGTAAACAAATTACATTGTCGCTTACGGTAAAGGTTGCAATTAGAGGTGGTGGGCTCGCTAAAACATCGTTGGTTACTGCGGTGCATCCGTTGGCATCGGTGATGGTTACCACGTAATTACCAGGACCTAAAAGACTGGCAATGCTTCCGGTTTGACCGGTTGGAGACCACACATAGGAGTATGGGGCAGTACCTCCAGCACCATTTGCTGTTAATTGCCCATCATTATAACCATAACAGCTAATCGGATTTTGGGTAATGGTTCCTGATAATGGAGCCAAAGGTTGAGTTACCACAATTTGAGCCGCAGCGACACAGTTATTCGCGTCAGTAATGGCCACAATATAGGTTCCAGGAGGAACATTGTTCAGGTCTTGAGAGGTTTGCCCGGTAATCCAGAAATAAGTGAAGGGACCAGTGCCACCTAATGGGGTTACATCGATGGTACCGTCTGATAAACCAAAACAACTGACATTGTTCACGGTATAACCCACAGTTAAAGGAAGTGCGGGTTGACTTACAACAATACTCATGACTGAAATACAACCGTTCGCGTCGGTAACGGTAATGCTGTAGGTACCTGCAATGAGGTTGCTGAGGTCTTGTGTAGTCGCTCCGTTGGACCAAAGGTAAGTGTAGGGTAGAGTACCACCACTTACCGTTACATCAATTGAACCCGTATTATTTCCGAAGCAAAGAACGTTTACATGCGTTTCTTGAAGTAGAATTGGAGCCGCGGGTTGCGTTATGGTTGCACTTCCCGAAACTGTACAACCTAAATTGTCTGTAACGACTACCGTGTAAGTTCCTACTATCAATCCATTAACGGTTTGTGTCGTTGGACCATTGCTCCACAAATAGGTGTATGGTCCTTGACCACCAACCGGGTTGGCATTAATGGTTCCTGTCGCAAAACCGTTGCAATTTACATTGATTTGGGTTAAGCTCAAACTTAGAACGGTTGGTTGGGTAATGGTTGTTGTTACCGTCGCTTGACAACCATTCGCATCGGATAGATTGTACGTGTAAGTTCCTGTTGGAACAACAAATGAACCAGTGCCGGCATAGGGCGATGTACCACCAACTCCGGTTACGGTAATGGTACCGGTCCCACCATTACAAACAATAGGGGAGGTTATCGTGGCAATAGCTTGTAAAAGAGCCGGTTGATTAATCGTGATAGTTGTATTTGCAGTACATCCGTTGGCATCAGTAACCGTATATGTGAAAGTTCCAGCAATCACGGTTAGGTTACCTGTGCCGGTGTATGTTGGAGTACCACCCGTTGCAGATATGTCAATTACTGCAGTTCCACCGTTGCACAATATAGGAGAAATTAACGTGGAACTTGCCACTAAAAGAGTGGGTTGAGAAATGAAGATGGAGATGGTATCTAAGCAACCGTAATTGTCCGTAACGTTGAAGGTATTCCAACCTGCAGCTACCGTAAATGTTCCAGTACCAGTGTAGTTAGGCGTTCCACCGATCGCTGTTACGTCCACCGTTGCCGTGCCCCCAAAACATAAAACATTCGAAGTTTGCAGTACCGATGCAATCAGCGGTGCCGGTTGAGTTACGGTAATTGTTGTAGAATCCAAACACCCATTGGCATCTGTTACATAATACGTGGTTGTTCCAGCCGCTTGTTGGAAGGCTCCCGTTCCAACGTAGGGTGCCGTTCCGCCGGATGCACTAACATTCACCGTAGCCGTTCCTCCAAAACAAAATACAGGGGTACTTAAACTGGAACTAACTTGAAGAAACGTCGGCTGTGTAATGGTAACCTGATTCGTTGTTTGACATCCGTTGGTGTCGGTGATGGTTACGCTGTATAATCCTGGAATCAAATTTACTGCGGTAGCGGTAGTTTGGCCGTTCGACCATAAATATTGGTATCCAGGTGTTCCTCCGTTAGGAGTAACCGTGGCTGAACCATTGCCTGCATTGAAACAGCTTACGTTTTGTGAGGTCATCACAGAAGTTAATATTGCAGGTTGTGAAATGAACAAGTTCACGGTAAATGCACATCCATTGGCATCGGTTACTGTGAAAGATTGATTACCCGCGCTTACGTTGAAGTTGCCAACACCCGTGTACGGTGCAACGCCACCTGTAGCAGAAATATTCACTTGAGCCTGACCGCCAAAACACGGAACCGGAGATAATATGGTGGCTACCGCCGTCAATTGAGTCGGTTGCGTAATCGTAATACTTGCAGTATCAGAACAACCGTTTGCATCCGTAACTATGTAGGAATAGTTACCAGCAACCGGGAAGAAATTACCTGTTCCCGTGTAGGGATTGGTACCACCTGTGGCTGAAACATTCACAATGGCATTTCCGCCAAAGCACAAAATAGGGGTGAGTTCTACTGCATTGGCAACAAGCGTATTGGGTTGAGTAATGGTAAAGTTATTAACGTTTTGACATCCGTTGGCATCCGTTACCGTTACGCTGTAATTTCCAGGAGCAAGATTATTGATGCTGTTGGTTGTAGCTCCATTCGACCATAAAATGGACAGAGGTGGTGTTCCACCGCTATTGAATACAATGGCACTACCATCATTTGCACCAAAGCAGGTAATATTGGTAGGAATTACATTGGTTACTAAAAGCGTTGGTTGCGGCACATTGATGCTCACAGAAGTATTGCATCCATTAGCATCTGAAACCAGGTAGGTGTAATTTCCTGCCACCACAGTAAACAATCCATCACCGGAATACGGTAGGGTACCACCGGTGGCTGATACCTGCACTGTTGCATTTCCTCCGTTGCATAAAATGGGGCTAATAATCGTTGCTGTGGCAGCTAAAACTGCAGGTTGAGTAACGTTAATGGTCGTTGTAGCTGTACAACCGTTGGCATCTATTAGTGTGTAGGTATAGGTTCCTGCTGATACCGTAAATGTTCCAGTTCCAGAATAAGGAGCCGTTCCACCTGTTCCTGTAACCACCACGGTGGCTTGTCCTCCGTTGCATGCGATTGGACTGGTAATCGTTGCTGTCGCTATGAATGGAGCAGGTTGAGGCACGGTAATGGTGGTAGACCCCGTGCAACCGTTTTGATCCGTGAGGGTGTAGGTGTAGGTTCCTGCAAATTCAAAAAAGGTGCCATTTCCTGAATATCCGGGAGTTCCTCCTGCTCCATTAACCAAAACAATCGCTTGTCCACCAAAGCAAGCAATTGGTAGAATGATATTAGCTGTAGAAACTAAAAGCGCTGGTTGTGTAATGGTGGTATTAAAATTGAATATACACCCATTGTTATCCGTAACTTGTAACGTGTAGGTTCCAGCGGGTTGGGCGGATATACCATTGATGGTCGACCCAGTTGACCACAAGTAAGTATAACCCGGAGTTCCTCCAGAAACGGAGGCGGTTGAGGCACCGTTGGTAAAGCCAAAACAAGTAACATTTGAATTATTAAATGTTGCAGTTACATCACTGGGTTGGGTAATATTGATGGTTGAAGATGCAGTACATCCGTTGGCATCCTGAATCGTATAGGTATTATTTCCAGCAAAGGAGTTGAAACTTCCCGTTCCAGTGTAAGAAGGTGTCCCGCCACTTCCACTTACGGTAACAATCGCTTGTCCTCCAAAACAAAGGATTGGGCTGACTTGGCTGGCGCTTGCAATTAGTTGAGGTGGTTGGGTTATCAATATAGAAGATGTCGAGGTACATCCATTGGCATCCGATACGGTAAAGAAGGTGTTCCCTGCCACTACGCTAAACGTTCCAGTTCCTGTGTAAGGTGCAGTTCCTCCATTGGCAGCTACAAAAACATTGGCGGTTCCTCCGAAGCATAGAACATTGCTGGTTTGCGTTAACGAACTGGTTAGAACGGTTGGTTGGGTAATAACCACATTTGATACACTTTGGCACCCATTTGCATCCGTTACCGTAACAGAATAAGCTCCAGGGCTTAGGTTAGTTGCCGTTGAGGTTGTATTACCATTACTCCATAAGTAGCTATATACCGGTGTTCCTCCTGCAGCAGTTACGGTGGCGGAACCGTTATTTAGTCCGTTACATGTTACATTCTGGCTATTTATGCTTGAAGTAAGTAAGGAGGGTTGGACAACGTTGATAGAAACAGAGGCAGAACATCCGTTCGCGTCGGTAACGGTATAGTTTTGAATCCCTGCTGTTGCAGTGAAGTTCCCCGTTCCATTATAGGTTGGAGTACCTCCAATTGCACTCACCGTTACAGTTCCGGTTCCTCCAAAACAAGGGATTGCTGTAGTAACATTGGCCGCTGGAGTTAATGCGTTCGGTTGAGTGATGGTGGTGGTGGTTGCGTTCGTACATCCGTTGGCATCGGTTACAGTGTAGGTATAGGTTCCAGCCGGTACACTGAAGGACCCTGTACCCGTGTAAGTAGGTGTACCACCGGTTGCAGTAACGATAATATTTCCATTGCCTCCAAAGCACGGTATCGGAGATGCAATGGCCGATGAGGCAATCACCTGGGTTGGTTGCGGAACGATGATTGAGGTGCTCGCTGTACATCCATTCGCATCCGTGACGGTATAGCTGTTGTTTCCTGTGACTACATTAAATACACCGGTTCCAGTGTAAGGTAAAGTTCCACCGTTAGCAGATACAGTTACTTGTCCTGATCCACCAAAACAGATTATGGGACTTGTTACAGCGCTGCTTGCCGACAAGGTACCCGGTTGATTCAGGATGATATTTCCGTTGATTTGGCATCCGTTCGCATCCGTTACAATAACGGAATAACTTCCCGCCGATAATCCTACGGCTTGGTTGGTCGTTGAACCGTTAGTCCATGAATAGGTGTAAGGAGCGGTTCCACCGTTAACCGTCGCTGTTGCGGAGCCGTTGCTGTTTCCATTGCATAAAGGATCAATTCCAGCAATACTTAGGGTAAGTGCCGTGGGTTCAGTGATGGTTATGTTTGTTGAATTACTGCAGCCGTTCGCATCCGTTACAATATAGGTGTAGGTGCCAGCAACTACAGCATTCACGCCAATACCGCTATAAGGAAGTGTCCCTCCAGTGGCAGTTACACTGATTTGTCCTGTCCCTCCGTTGCACAAAATGGTTTGTGTAACGCTTGAGTTTGCGACCACTGAAGTTGGTTGTGTAATCGTAACGCTAGAGGTTACGGTGCACCCGTTGGCATCGGTAACAGTAACTGAATAAGTTCCTGGTGCAAGGTTTGAAACGTTTGCGGTGGTTGGACCATTGCTCCATAAGTAGGTGTAAGGAGCGGTTCCTCCAGAGGCGATAACGCTGGCAGATCCATTATTCAATCCATTGCACGTAATGTTGGTGGAAGATGTCGTAGCAACCAGTAAAGGAGGCTCGGTAATGGTAACGTTGTCCACAGCAATACATCCATTGGCATCGGTAACAGTAACTGAATATGTTCCTTGTGCAAGGCTTGATACGTTTGCGGTGGTTGGACCATTGCTCCATAAGTAGGTGTAAGGAGCCGTTCCCCCGGTTTCAGTCACGATAGCCGTTCCGTTATTCAGCCCGTTACACGTGACGTTGTTGGAAGTTGCAGTAGCAACCAACAATGCAGGTTCAGTAATGGTAACGTTGTCGACAGCAGCACATCCGTTGGCATCGGTAACAGTAACTGAATAAGTTCCTGGTGCAAGGTTTGAAACGTTAGCGGTGGTTGGACTATTGCTCCATAAGTAGGTGTAAGGAGCCGTTCCCCCGGTTTCAGTCACGATAGCCGTTCCGTTATTCAACCCGTTACACGTTACGTTGGTGGAAGTTGCGGTAGCAACCAACAATGCAGGTTCGGTAATGGTAACGTTGTCGACAGCATTACATCCGTTGGCATCGGTAACGGTTACGGAATAAGTTCCCGGTGCAAGGTTTGATACGTTTGCGGTTGTTGGACCATTGCTCCATAAGTAGGTGTAAGGAGCCGTTCCCCCGGTTTCAGTCACGTTAGCCGTTCCGTTATTCAACCCGTTACACGAGACGTTGGTGGAAGTTGCGGTAGCAACCAACAATGCAGGTTCGGTAATGGTAACGTTGGCGACAGCATTACATCCGTTGGCATCGGTAACGGTTACGGAATAAGTTCCCGGTGCAAGGTTTGAAACGTTAGCGGTGGTAGGACCATTGCTCCATGAATAGGTGAAAGGAGCGGTTCCTCCGGAGGCGGTAACGCTGGCAGATCCATTATTCAATCCATTGCACGTAATGTTGGTGGAAGTTGTCGTAGCAACTAGTAGAGGAGGCTCGGTAATGGTAACGTTGTCGACAGCAGTACATCCGTTGGCATCGGTAACAGTTACGGAATAAGCCCCTGGAGCTAGGCTTGAAACGTTAGCGGTGGTTGGACCATTGCTCCATAAATAGGTGTAAGGAGCCGTTCCCCCGGTTTCAGTCACGTTAGCCGTTCCGTTATTCAACCCGTTACACGTTACGTTGGTGGAAGTTGCGGTAGCAACTAACAATGCAGGTTCGGTGATGGTAACGTTGTCGACAGCAGTACATCCGTTGGCATCGGTAACAGTAACTGAATAAGTTCCTGGTGCAAGGTTTGAAACGTTTGCGGTGGTTGGACCATTGCTCCATAAGTAGGTGTATGGCGCCGTTCCCCCGGTTTCAGTCACGATAGCCGTTCCGTTATTCAACCCGTTACACGTGACGTTGGTGGAAGTTGCAGTAGCAACCAACAATGCAGGTTCAGTAATGGTAACGTTGGCGACAGCAGTACATCCGTTGGCATCGGTAACGGTTACGGAATAAGCTCCGGGAGCAAGGCTTGATACGTTAGCGGTGGTTGGACCATTGCTCCATAAGTAGGTGTAAGGAGCCGTTCCCCCGGTTTCAGTCACGATACCCGTTCCATTATTCAACCCGTTACACGTTACGTTGGTGGAAGTTGCGGTAGCAGCCAACAATGTAGGTTCGGTGATAGAAATGTTAATGGTAGACGTGGTTCCTGCGCCATCAACAACGGTATAGGAATAGGTGCCTGCCACAACCGAGAAACTTCCAGTTCCAGTGTAAGGGAGAATCCCCCCCGTTGCCGTGACATCAATTATTCCATTACCTCCGTTGCATGGAATGATTGAGCTTATGGATGCTGTTGCTTGAAGTGCATTAGGTTCGGTAATTGAAATGGTAGTTGAACTTGAACAACCATTCGCATCGGTTACAGTATATGTATAAGTTCCTGCAAATTCATTAAATATACCTGTTCCACTGTAAGGTGCTGTTCCCCCAGTGGCCGAAACCGTAATTGAACCTTGTCCTCCGTTAACCAAAATGGGGTTTGTTACATTTGAACTCGCAACCAAAGGATTCGGTTCGTTAACGGCAGCAGAGATCGAGGCCGTACATCCGTTTACATCGGTAATGACTAAGTTGTAAGTACCTTGCGCTAAGGTATTGATGTCTTCGGTGGTAGAAGAAGCTGGATCATCCCAAATGAAGGAATAACCGGGCGTTCCACCGGCAACGGTCACGTCGATGATACCATCGGATAATCCGTTACAAGTAACATCGGTAATTTGCACGGTTGCTGTAATAGGAGCCGGTTCATTGATAACGCCGTTAGCATTGCTCGTACAACCGTTGGCGTCGGTAACGATGAGCGTAATATTTCCTGGTGCAAGGTTGGTAATGGGATTGGAGATAAGGGCATTGGACCACAAATAGGAATAACCTGCGGTACCGCCAGTTACGTTGGCAACGGCAGTACCGTTGTTGGCACCGGCGCAAGTAGCATCGGTGGTACTAAGCGAGACCGAAAGTGCAGCAGGTTCACTAACCGTAAGGGTTGTAGAAGCAGTACATCCGTTGGCGTCGGTGACGGTATAGGTTACGTTTCCAGCAGCGACATTGGCAAAGGACCCCGTTCCGGTGTAAGGTCCATTTCCGCCAGTGGCAGTTACATCAACGGTAGCGGTTTGTCCGTTGCAGAGAATAGGGGAAGTAATGGAAGCAGAAACGTTGAGCAGGGAAAGGGAACCAACGCTTTGAGAGGCATTGGCGGTACAACCGTTGGCATCGGTAACGGTCACGAAGTAATTACCTGCAGCAACGCCCGTAACGGTAGCCGTGGTTGCCCCTCCTGGAGCCCAAGCATAGGTATAACTTCCGGTACCACCAGAAACACTCACACTAACGGATCCATCCGGGTTACACGAAGCGGGAGTGGAAGAGGTCGTCAGGGTTAAAGCCGCAGGTTCGTTAACGGTAGCAGAAGTGGATGCATTACAACCGTTTGCGTCGGTAACGATAAGTGTATATGTTCCAGCCACAATGTTGCTAAGGTCCTCGGTGTTCGCTCCATTGTTCCATGAATAAGAATATCCAGGAACTCCACCGTTCACGGTTATGTTAATACTACCAGTACTTGCTCCGAAGCAATCTACGTCTATGGATGATTTGGTAAGGGTTATTTGTGGTGGTTGGTTTATAGAAGTGTTGTAAATAACAGCACAACCGTTGTTATCAAGGATATTTACCGAATATGAACCGAAAGGAATTCCCGTTATGTCTTCGGTAGTTGCATTATTTGACCAATTGAAGCTATAGCCCCCGGTTCCACCCGTTACGTTTAAATCAATCCCCCCCGTGGCTGAACCATTGCAAAGGATATCAATGTTAACGGAAGTCACTGTTATGCTTGTAGGTTGGGTGACGGAGAAATTGAATTGATTTGAACAATTATTGTTATCGGTGACGATAACATTATAATTGCCAGCCACGAGGTTGCTGATATCCTCTTGGGTAGAATTATCGTTCCATAAAAAAGTAAAAAGTCCAGTTCCTCCCGTCAACGTTATATCAATGCTTCCCGATGCTGCACCATTACACAATACGTTTGTTGTAGTATTGGAAACGGATAAACCTGCCGCTGGCTGATTTACAATTGCGGTTGTTTGGCTCGAACAATTGTTATTATCGGTAACAGTAACAGTGTAACTTCCTGCAATTAAATTAGAAATATCCTGGTTACTTGATCCGTTGTCCCATGAATAAGTATAGGGTCCTACCCCTCCAATAACATTCAAATCAATGGACCCGGTAGCGTTACCGAAACAGCTAACATCCGTTACAGAGGTTGATAATTGTAATGCAGTTGGCTCGTTCAATGTGGTGTTGAAGACAGATGAACATCCATTTGCGTCATTTATTGTTACGGAAAAGGTTCCTGCGCTAAGTCCGCTGATATCCTCCGTTATCGCGTTATTAGACCATGTTTGCGAATAAGGTGCGATTCCACCGCCAATGGTGAGATCTATAGCTCCCGTAGAGGCGCCGTTACAAAGAACATTTGTATTCGAAAATGAACTTGTAATCGCCGCAGGTTCGGTTACCGTGAGGTTAGTCGATCCCGAACAACCGTTCGCGTCGGTTACAGTGTAGGTCACGTTTCCTGCTGCAACATTGGCAAAAGACCCAGTACCAGTGTAAGGCCCAGTACCACCCGTGGCAGTTACATTAACGGTAGCGGTTTGTCCGTTGCAGAGTATAGGCGAAGTAACGGTTGCAGTAACGTTGATTAGGGAGAGAGAGCCAACGCTTTGCGATGCGTTGGAGGTACATCCGTTCGCATCTGTGACGGTAACGGTGTATGTACCTGCGGCAAGACCTGTTACGCTAGCAGTAGTTGCGCCTCCAGGTGCCCATGCATAGGTGTAATTTCCAGTACCTCCCGAAACGCTCACAGTAACTGATCCATCCGGAGTGCAAGAGGCAGGAGTGGAGGAGGTGGTGAGCGCAAGAGCACTTGGTTCGTTAACGTTCGCGGAGGCTGAAGTAGAGCAACCATTTGCATCGCTTACAGTCACAGTATAGCTCCCTGTTGGAATATTATTAAGATCCTCAGAAATGGTAGAATTTGGATCATCCCATGAATAAGTAAATCCTGGAGTACCTCCAGAAACCGTTAAATTAATGCTACCACTGCTAGTACCATTACAAATTACATCCAAGACACTTAAGTTCAAGCTTAGCGCTCCTGGTTGATTTATGGTGCTTGAAAAGCTTCCAACACAACCGTTTCCATCGGTAATGGTAACGGAGTAGGAACCTGCAGCAAGCGAAGCGATGTCTTCCGTTGTTGCAGCATTGGACCAGAGGAAGGTATAGGCTCCGTTCCCCCCGGTAGG
>CANMUN010000027.1 GCA_947500875.1 Flavobacteriales bacterium
GTTATCGTTCCAGGCGTATTATTGTTGGTATTTACGGGGGCAACCCATGGCGCAATTTGACCATTCCCCGAGCCTCCTAAACCGATGAGCACATTTCCATTGTTCCATGAAAATGAGGCTCCATTGGGATTCGATACAAAAGCAGGGGGTGTTATTGTTGCGCCAGGACATACTGTGATAGGATTAAATGGCCCAACAGTAGCAACGGGTTGAACAATCACGGATGTGGTATCTGGTATCCCCGGACAGCCATTGGCTGTTGGGGTAAAAACATAAATTACGGTTTGCGGAGCATTGGTATTATTGGTTAAGGGAGTAGTAAGGGTAGCTGTATTACTTCCCGTGGATAAATTACCGCTTGCGGTACCTACCACTCCAGCAGGAATGGTGGCGACCCAAGCAAAGGTCGTAGGATTAATGCTAGAAGTTACGGTTATTACTGCATTCGCTCCAGAACAGATTGGCCCAACGGATGCAGGTGATGTTGCAACAGGAAGTGGTTTAACCAGAATAACAGCGGTCGATGTAGCGGGGTTGCATGGGCCAGCAGGATCGTTGGTAGTCAAGGTTAGTACGGCATTCCCTGTAAAACCAGCCGGGGGCGTCCAAGTAGAAGTAGGTGAACTCGGATTTGAAAAGGTTCCCCCAACATTCGAAGACCAGGTAATACTTGAGGCAGCACCTCCGAAAGTACCATTTAATGCAATAGCCTGCCCCGAGCAAACACCATTAGGATAGGTACTTGCATTTGCCCATGCATTGGGATCAAACACCAAGGTTGTTTGACCCGTTACCACAGGACATGGGGCCGGAGGCTGAACGGAAGTTAGGGTCAAAACGATACTTCCAATATAATTATTTGGGGGTGTATAGGTAGAATTCAATGCTCCCGTGTTCGCTCCACCACTTCCAATCGGATTAAAACTTCCCCCGGCAACACTCGCCGTCCAGTAACCATTGGCGACCCCTCCGGTTACACTTCCATTGAGTGCGACGGGGGAATTAGTACAAAAAGGACCATAAGAACCAGGATTTACTGAGGCAGGGTTTTGAACTATGATGTTCTGATTAATGGTCGTTGGACCGCACTCGTTCGTCGCGGTGAAAGTATAGGGAAACGTTCCGGGATTTGGGTAGGTAATTGTTCCGGGATTTAAGGAATTGGAACTAGTTGGTGATGGTAAATTAGCAGCAGGAATATTGTTATTAGGATTAAAATTCCACGCATAGGTTGGCGTTTGATTTGAATAGCAATTATTGACCGTAGCCGAAGGATTGAAAGGAGAGCCTAGACAAATTGCCCCGGGTGCATTTAAATTGATTAAAGGAGGCGCTTTTATCGTAACTTGGGTCGTGGTGGTCTTCGGTTGACAACCTAGCGGATTGGTGTTGGAAAAAACAGGAGAGCTCAAACTATTGGTAAGTTGAATGGTATAAACACCAGGCCCGGTAAATCCTATCGATGCGTTTAACGACTGAGCATTCGTGTTGTTGTTGTAAGCCCAAGCAGGTTGGCCACACTGGTTAGGATTGGAAGTCGTGACGGACCATGCTGAGACGTTATTCAAGTTGCATTGCGCTTGGGTAGAATTGTTCTGAAAAAGCCCTGTGGCAGGGGCACAGGCCGTGACAAAAGGTGAAGTAATGTTGACTTGAAAATCTGGGGTCACACAAATATTCGTGACCACTGAATCAACGCCACAAGGGTTGTAAGAAAGTCCCCCTACGTAAAGCGTTACCTTATAGTTTCCTGGCAATAAAAAAGTAAGATTTATATTTTGAGCACCATTTGTCCAACCTCCTGGCGCTGTCAAATTCACATTAGGCAAACTGCCTGAACCTATTGACCCCGTGATTGTCACATTTGCATTACTTGAATAAATAGGACCTGATGGACCGTAAAGTTTCCAAATTCTTTTGTATAAATTATTGCATGAATAAGGAGGTATTGGAGGGCTTGCGTTAGCATTTCCTTGAATATTAATGTTGGTACCAGGGGT
Source organism: Flavobacteriales bacterium (assembly GCA_947500875.1). Taxonomy (GTDB): domain Bacteria; phylum Bacteroidota; class Bacteroidia; order Flavobacteriales_D; family Crocinitomicaceae; genus UBA952. Next base: position 2,001 of record CANMUN010000027.1, read on the forward strand.
TGACACATCGTTAAAGGTAACGTTGCTACCCTGACAGACCTTGTTATTATAAGGGCTTAAGCTCGGAGTTGTCGACATAATGGCATCCGGCGCACTTTGAATATTTATGGGTCCTATGGCACTCGAGGAAGATCCACAGGCATTAGAGCAAGTAATGGATGCTTGAAAAGAATTTGGATACGTTACCCCGTTGATAACAGAAGAAGTGCCGCAAGAGACCGAGGCAAAGTTGTGGGTAACGGATACCGGCGGAGGGTGATTGAATGTGTAGGATCCGCCATCGTTGATAGCAATAGTGTAAATGGTTCCCGGAGTATTTTGACCACCAGGATTAATATTGTATAAAACACTTCCCGGGTTGCACAACGTAGGCACCCCTCCTGGAGATATTGTTGCTGTTGGATTGGCGCCAGTGTACAACATTAAAATTTGAGATTTAATGCAGGAATTATTATTCTGCTGAACCGTATAGGTCAAATATGTTGTACCTGCTGACTGATAACCATGTTGAAAATCCATGTCACCAACTGGAATGTTGGCTCCGGTGTATGAATTACTAGTACCATCACCCCAATACAGGGTATGAATGCTATTCGCATTGGTTGAACTAGTGTTTGAAAACAAACACAATTGATCACCGTTAAATGGACTTGCGCAGGAAGTAAAATAAGTAACATTGTTGAAGGTTGAGGTACCAAAACCACTCCCACAACCGTTATCCAATTGAAGATTTAAATTCGGCGAAGGATTGGACGCTTGAACAACCACTTGCATGGTCGTTGCAGGACCGGAATTAACGCTTAAGGAAACCGTGTAAGTACCTGGATTGGCAAAAGTTACAATGTGGGGACCAACGGCATTGCTCGAAGCGGGATTGCCTCCTTGAAATGTCCAACTGATGGAGTTCACTCCGGCGGTGGTATTTGTAAAAAGTACTTGAGAACCCGCGCACAAACTCAACACATTATTATTTGCCGCTGGTGAACTCGTAAATGTTGCGTTTTGAGCGTAAACAGCAACATAGGAGAAAATTAAAAATATTAGGCTTAGTAGGCTTTTTTTCATGCTTCGATTGCAAGGACGAATATAAGCAAAAAATGGTAGCTTTTCTTCATTCGTTTTGTGAATATTGCATAAAAAAGGGGTGCTTCTCCCGTTATACTCCAAATTGCCTTAAATGATGGTCGAGATGCTTATAAAGCATGTTCGACCACTCCTCCGATGAGAGTTTTCCTAAACTCAAGGATGGAATATCCGCCAATTTTTCAGGACCTAATTGACTTACTCTTTCGAGGTAGCTGATTAATCGAATTCGTTCCTCATGTATATCATGGTAGCCTGTTCGAACAAAAGTGGGGCCCGTCGGTAGATTTTTCTGATATGGCTTGGCGTTCGTCATGCTATTTCGGAAAAACCATTGCATCAAAACGCGCAGGATGAACGGCGGTCGACCCGAATTTTCCCCTAAAATTTGTTGATACGGCACACAGCAATGGGATAGCATTTGACCCACGTTCATTTTACCCCACAAGGGTGTTTCATTACCCGTCAGGCTATTGATACGCCGAATAAACTCGGTGGTGGTTTCTGAATGATAAATGTTGGGTAGCATGTTGAGGTATTCCCCGGGTAATTGAAATTACGCCAAGACTTCTTTTACTTTGTCCGCCGCTTCTTGCAACAACACCGCAGAATGAACGTTAAGGCCCGATTCGTCGATCAGTTTTTTGGCTTCTTCCGCATTGGTTCCTTGCAAACGTACAATAATCGGAACTGGAATATGACCAATGTTTTTGTAGGCATCTACAATCCCTTGCGCCACACGATCACAACGAACTATTCCTCCGAAGATATTCACAAGGATTGCTTTCACATTAGGGTCTTTCAAGATGATGTGAAATGCTTTCTCAACGCGCTCGGCGTTCGCAGTTCCACCCACGTCCAAGAAATTTGCCGGATTACCCCCCGACAATTTAATAATATCCATCGTGGCCATTGCCAAACCTGCCCCATTCACCATGCAACCAACGTTGCCGTCCAATTTGACAAAGTTCAGTCCTGCTTCATCGGCTTCAACCTCTGTTGGATCTTCCTCCGTTTTATCGCGCATAGCAGCATAATCTGGATGTCGCAACAATCCGTTACCGTCCAGGGTCACCTTAGCATCCACGGCTATTATTTTATTGTCCGATGTTTTGAATACCGGATTGATTTCAAACATGGAAGCGTCTACACCTTCGTAAGCCCTGTATAACGACGCAACAAATTTGGTCATTTGCTTGAATGCTTCTCCCGACAGGCCTAAATTAAAGGCAATCTTACGGGTCTGAAATCCCTGCAATCCAACTCTTGGGTCAATGAACTCTTTATATATTTTCTCAGGAGTATGCTCGGCTACGTGCTCAATATCCATACCCCCTTCGGTAGAATAAACGATTACGTTACGTCCTTTTTCCCGGTCCAATAAAACCGACATATAAAACTCTTGAGTTTCGGATTCTCCCGGATAATAAACGTCTTGTGCAACTAGTACCTTGTTGACTTTCTTTCCTTTTCCATTCGTCTGAAGCGTCACTAAGTGTCCCCCTAAGATTCCCTTAACCTTTTCCTCTATTTCACCGATTCCTTTTGCGAGTACAACGCCACGAGAACCTGTTTCTTCCACGGTACCTTTACCTCGACCTCCGGCATGAATTTGAGCCTTTACCACATACCAGCTTGTACCTGTATCGAGGGTCAATTTCTCAGCTGCAGCGACTGCATCCGCTACGTTTTCCACAACAATTCCTTCTTGAATTGCGACACCGTAACTTTTTAATATGCTTTTTCCTTGGTATTCGTGTAAGTTCATATGCTACTTTTGTGGCGTAAAATTAGTGATTTATCCATGAGAATTTTCTCAGGACTGCAATTTATTTTTCCAACTGCTTGAATTCTCACGTGAAGCAAATTCCCGTTCCTTAAAGGCCTTAATATCCCTCCAAATTTGGTCAATGCCAAAGGTTAAGGCACGGTGCTCCTCCTCCATGGCGCTATTCACCACCTCTGGATTGGAAAAATAATGTTTCACAAAATTGGTGTCAAAATTTCCAGAAACAAAAGCGGGGTGTTTTAAAACGTATTTCCCGAAATCCAAGGTCGTTTTTACTCCGGAAATTTGGTAATCGTCAATGGCCTCAATGCACCTGCGAATAGCATCCTCTCGTGTTTTTCCCCAAACCACCAATTTCGCAATCATGGGGTCGTAATATATAGGAATTTCCATGCCCTCCAAGAAAGCGTCATCCACCCTTACGGACCTACCGGTGGGTATTCGATAACGGTTCAGTTGACCAATATCCGGAATAAAACCGTTCAAGGTGTCTTCAGCATATACACGAACTTCAATGGCGTGGCCATGGATTTCCAGTTCTTCCTGCATTTTTGGCAATTTTTCGCCGCGGGCCACACGAATTTGCCACTCAACGAGGTCGGTTTTCGTGATTTCCTCCGTTACGGGGTGCTCCACCTGCAAACGCGTGTTCATTTCGAGGAAGTAAAAATTCAAATCGGCATCCAGAAGGAACTCGACCGTACCCGCTCCTGTATAATTGCACGCTTTGCATACATTAACCGCGGCTTCTCCCATGCGTCGGCGAAGTTCAGGGCTCACCACGATGCTTGGGGCTTCTTCGATGACTTTTTGATGCCTTCGTTGAATAGAACATTCCCGTTCAAACAAGTACACAACGTTGCCAAAATTATCCGCAAAAACTTGGATTTCTATGTGACGAGGTTTGGTAACAAACTTCTCGATGAAAACAGCGTCGTCGCCGAAAGAGGAACGCGCTTCGCTTTGGGCGGTGTGCATTTGCTCTTCAAAATCCTCCTCTCGCTCCACTAACCTCATCCCCTTTCCTCCTCCACCCGCAGAAGCTTTAATTAAAACGGGATAGCCTATTTCTGCTGCAATTTTCTTTCCTAATTCAACGTTCGCCACCGCTTCATCAACCCCTGGAACTAAGGGAACTCCAAAATCTTTCACGGCTTGTTTAGCGCTTAGCTTATCCCCCATAACCTCCATAGATTCTGGTGAAGGTCCTATTAAGGTTATCCCAGCAGCTTTGAGTTTTCTTGCAAACCCGGCATTTTCGGATAAAAAACCGTAACCGGGGTGAACGCCATCCACCCCTAACTTCAAACACGCTTCAATGATGGCATCTTGTCGAAGATAAGACTCCGACGAGGGGCTTGCACCAAGGTAAACCGACTCACCGGCTTCTAGTACGTGCGGTGCAAATCGGTCTGAGTCGCTGAATACAGCAACGGAACTAATCTCCATTTTTTTGAGTGTTTTCAACACCCGACGAGCGATTTCTCCTCGGTTGGCAATTAGGACTTTATTCATTTTCATGTTGTTCTTGTTTTTCTATAGGTTCGTTCGTTAACGAAGGAACTTTGGTTTTTTGTTTTTTTCGAGTAAACTGGACCACGCGTTTTTCCTTTTTCCGAAAGATATCGAGAAATGTTTGCATAAGAATAAAATCTTTCCCTGCATTAAAATCTTCATGATACGAAAACCCCGCACCTTGAGTGAAAGGCCCGGCATTTTCTTTAACCGTATTGCCATTCGAACGGTTGAAAGCATTTACCCGAAAGGTTCCTTGTTCATTAATCAAATATTCCAAACTTACGTCCCCCACCAAGCCACCACTTGCTGAATTCACCGCACTGTTATCCACACCAAAACTCCCAGACACCACTAATCGGTCGTCTAAAAATGATTTTTGTACGGATGTTGAAATGTTTGAAGATCCGATATCCATCTTCACTTGGTAACTTTTTGACATTTGAGCCAATGCCGCGTTAATTTGGCTTTCTACCAAATCAAGTGCCGCTGATTCATTCGCAGAAACGCCTCCTTGTAAGGGTTGAAATTTATTAAACAACATCAAGGAAAAAAATTGCCGATTCAATTCGTCAACATCCGAATTAATTCGGTTAAGCAATGCTTTACCGGCCTCGGGAGCTTGAGGTGCGTCCAGTTGAAAGGAAATGGAAGGAGCCATTAGGTCTCCGTTTAACCTCAACAAACATTGGGTATTTTGACGAGATAAGGCTTCGTTGTTCTGGCTTGGCATCAGCTCAAGCATGTTGGCATGTTTTACCGTATATAAAGTTAGCACGTTCATATCTGCGTGCTCAACATCGCCTTTCCAAACTATGGTTCCATCCAGAATATCGAACGGTTTTCGGGCCGGACCCATGGCAAAATTGTAGATGCTCCCGGGAAGAATACCCAAGGTGCCATTCAACTTCATTTGATTAAATGCGTCCAAGGATAAATTCAATTTTCCATTGGTTTTTGCTCGGATCTCATCTTGCGTTTGTTCGTTGAACACCAAACGAATATCCGCATCCGGAGTGATGTTGAATCCGATTTTGATATCGATGCCCGAATAATTCAATTTTGGAGCAACGGCCAAAGGAGCCTTCGTTTTGGATATAAAGTGAATGATGGATTCATCTTCAAGTTCACTGCTTCCGTACATTGGAAAAATTACTTTACTCCCTTTGCGGGTGGTTAAATTAACATCCACAGACATCGTACTCTCTACGCCTTCTATGTGGGCATAACCAAGGGCATAAGCCTTTCCATAATACGAATCCCCTTCCTTGTATTGGGTATTTAGTACTAGAAATCGATCCAATTTTTGGGTGTTTTTACCCGACGAATACCCTTTTTCAAAATCAATATCGGCATTGTAAGTAAATCGTTGAAAATTATTATGAAAAACAGCAATGTCCAAGGATGCATTGTTCCCTTCTGAATCTTTAATAGAAAGAAGTTTATTTACATAAAATCCCCCTTTTTCTACTTGAACACGCCCATTAATGGTGTATCTACAACCCAGTAAAGCAAAATCCGCGGCGGCGTTATCGAGTAATAAACTTCCATTTAATAGCGGTTCCTCAAGCGTTCCGGTTACATCGACGGAACCCTTAATTTTTCCAGCAACGTTCGCAACCACGCTGGGACCCATGAAACCATTTACAAAACCCAAATCCGTATTTTCAAAAGTAACGGCCAAAGCTAAGTTATTGTCTTTCTCTTTTACCTTGTACGAGCCGTTGAAGAGCAACGATGTTTTATCCTGATAAAGCAAATCACCCTTGATGATAACGGCGGCCAACGTTTCATCGTAACTAGCACCAAGATTTACCGTGCCAATTTCTTGGTTATTGAATCTAAAATTATCCAAGGTCAACTTACTGGTAAGCGTCAAATCTTCAAAGGGGTCGGCAATTCCAACTTCTCCCCCGAGCTTTCCCGACATATCAATCCCAAGTCCAAGCATTCCTGAAAGATCCGCGAGACTTACGTTGGTAAGAAAAACTTTCATTTGATCCTCTTGCCGTTCCGATAATTTTCCCTTGACGGAAATTTCTTGGTTGTTCTTTTGACTTAACAGGGTGAAGTCGTTCGCCCAATAGGTAGATCCATTGATTTGAAAATCGCTCCCTTTTTTCAAATTCCAACGATAACCGTTCAGTGAAAATCGAGATTCATCAAACAAAAGATCATAATTACGGTTGGAAAGCAAGGAGGTTTTCCAATTCACCTTTGATTCGTTCAATCTTCCTCCGTCCCAACCTAAACTGGAACGCAATACTCCTTGACTGCCGTTGGAAAAAAAGTTGACGTCGAACAAGGTCAAAGAATCCGATAGTGCCAATTCAGCAACGGAGAGGTTGGCAATGACCGAATCGTTCATTACCCCTTGAACCAAACGAACTCTCTTTAAAACGATATCGTCGTATTGTATTCGATTCGATGTCACATCAAGTCCCAATTCTTCTTTTCCCGCATTAAATTTGACCACCACTTTGGTTCCTGTAGCAAGGGATAGTTGGGGTTGGAAGAGCTCAGTAATTTGACCTGCATCATGAATCACAAGGGTTGCATCTGCACGATTGTTCACCCCATTCAGCTTGGGTTTTTCAGCTTTAAACCAAGAAGGCAAAGGCCGTGAGCAGCTGTAGAGGATGTCGTTGGTGAACGTCGACACATCCACTTTTCCAATAAAATCCAAATCGACCAACGTGCTGCGTAAGGTCACTTGATCCGTACTTAAATGATGTTCAAGGTCTATGCTTAGCTCAGGCACCCGGATTGCTTTACCGTTTTCGGAATATTTCAATCCACTTGCCGTCACACGTCCCAAAAACGCATCCATGGAGGTGCCGCTCATTTGAACATTAACCGCACCTTCTAAATCTGTTGCATTCTCCGTAAATCCCAAGGGCAGAAGACTCACTTTATCCAAATTCAATTGCAACTGAAGTACGGGTTTGCCGTCAATTTTTGCGAACCCTTTAAGCGACATGACCAAATTAGGATCGTTGATTTCCAGAGCCAAGTCTGCTGTTTGATCCATTAATTCTATGTGTTTTATGTCAATGTTGCGATAGGAATAGCCATTGTAGTGAATAGAGTTTAGTTGCCCTTTTCCACCGCTAATCTGAATGCCATCTGAAAAAGCGTTTAGGGTATTTAAACTGAGTTTGCCACTTAAAACCCCGAGTTCCGGAACGCCCGTTATTGCAGCAAGGTTCAATGAGTCCACGCGTAATACATCCTGCGTTAAATCCAAATTTTGTAGCGCTATTCCGTCCTGTTTGGGGGATATTTTTAACGGAGCATCCAGGGACAATCCTCCAATTTCCGTGGATATACTTACTGGATCCACAAAGAGACTTCCACCAAAACCTTTAACGCTTAAATTTTTTACTCCAACATTCCCCAAGGACAACAGCTTTTTGTCAAGGTTCAAAGTTTGTCCCCCCGGTAATTTTAAGGCATTCAATTCAGCCATATTGATGTTGGCCTCTACCAAGTGTTCTCGAATGCTGTATAACGTCCAATCGTTATAATCCGGGAGTTCAAGATGGGCTTTAATACGAGTTCGTTTACCCATTTTCAGCATTAAATTTCGAATTTTAAGGCGGTTGGGGAAATTGTAAACCCGTGCTGATAATTCCAGTTTTTCATCCATACCCTTCAATGCGGGAACGAATAATGAGACATCTTTCAAATCAACACTGCTTGGAGCAAGAACACACGTTAAATAGGCCTTGTTTAAAAAATCGTTTTTATCTGCGATCCTTTGAAAGGAGTACCCCATCTCCTGAATTCGGAGGTTAGAGCGATTAAGGACCAAACGAACCTTGGATAACTTCAAATAGGTAGAATCCATGGCAAAGGATGCGGTCAAATTTTTCACCTTCAAACCCGACCGATCGTACAACCGAAAACGGTCAAGGTGAAACGAGATTTTAGAGCCGCTCAAGGCAAGTTTAGACATCCCTAGGTTCAAGCCTTGTATTTGGATATGATTCGGATCAAAACCGTAATTGCTTTTGGCTATCCTAAAATCGTCGTATCGAAATCCAGTATTCTTTAACGTAATTTTGTTCAAATGAAGTGCAAAAGGACTCGTACTGGAAGCGGAGTCCGTAGATGAAAAATAATCGGAAATAAACGCAAAGTTCATGGATCCATCCGGCTTTTCAGCACAAATCCAAACTTGACCGTTGCACAAGACGATTTCATCCAAGATAAGGTGCTCAGTTCCAAATTCGCGTACGATGGCCTCCAGCGAAGCAACCTTCAATAATGGTCGCTGCTGGCGATCATTCAACGAAACTCCCTCTAAATACACCCTATCAAAAAAGTTGATGTCCACTTTTTTGATTTGAACTTGAGTCTTCCACTCCTTCGAAAAATGCATTGCAGCGCGCTGTGCAACATACGTTTGAAAACTGCTGCTTCGAATTAAAAACGCAACAAGGATAATGGCCAGGGCTAAAATTTCAAGAAAAATCCCACAACTGCGGAGAAAAATATTCGCTACTTTTGGCATCCTGAACAAAGATAATCATTGCGTTGAATAATCCACTTATCCTTGGTATTGAATCCTCCTGCGACGATACCGCTGCGGCGGTAATTTCAGGGCGAAAAATCCTTTCAAACGTTACCAGTGTACAACTAATCCATGCAAAACACGGAGGTGTAGTACCTGAACTTGCGGGTAGGGCTCACATGGAGCATATGGCAGATGTGGTGCAAGCAGCGGTAAAACAGGCCAATGTTGAATTCGTTAACCTCGATGCAATCGCTTTTACCCAAGGACCAGGATTGCAAGTTTCATTGGTCGTTGGAACCTCCTTTGCCAAAGGCCTTGCCTTGGCGCTACAAAAACCGTTGATTGCTGTGCACCACATGAAAGCGCATATTTTGAGTCATTTTATCGAAGAAGACGGAATGAATGCTCCTGCATTCCCTTACCTATGTCTAACGGTTAGCGGTGGACATACACAATTGGTTGTCGTACACAGCGCCACCGAAATGGATATCATTGGTAAAAGCATCGACGATGCGGCTGGGGAAGCATTTGATAAGACCGCTAAAATGCTGGGGTTTCCTTATCCGGGAGGCCCATACATTGATCAACATGCGGCCTTGGGTAATCCGAAGGCTTTTACCTTTTCGAAACCCAAAATTGAAGGGTTGGATTTCAGTTTCAGCGGACTGAAAACTTCGGTATTGTACGCTCTTAAAAAACACGAAGCGGAAGATGAGATGTTCGTTCAGAAAAACTTGAACGATTTATGCGCTTCGATCCAAGGAAGCATCACTGATATCTTAATCGACAAATTGAAGCGTGCACAATTGCAGACAGGAATCAAGGAAATTGCGTTAAGCGGCGGAGTTTCGGTCAATGGGGGGCTTCGACAAAAAATCAAGGAATGGTCAAACGAAAGACCGGATATGCAATTCTACTTTACCCCACCCAAATATTGCACGGATAATGCGGCCATGATTGCCATTGCTGGGCATTTTCTCTATCACGAGCGTGTATTTTCCGATCAATGCGTGGCAGCAGATGCGCGATTGGCTTGGTAACGGCAAATCTGAAAAAAAAATTAAAATGTTGGTCGTTTAGAAATTATATGCTATCTTCAGAGGAACTAATCTCTATCCTATGTTTCTAGACCTACAGACTATCCCAAAGGAATTCGTTCCTTTTTGCGGCTTCAAGAAGAAATCGTTCATTCCACAAGATCGTGATTTGAGAAAAAAACTGGATTATGCCACCAGTCTTGGAAATAATTATCGCACGAAAGTTCAAATTGTTTTTTGCGATGATGAAGGGCTTAAAATGGTACACACCACCGTGTGGGCAGCATTGGATTTTCACATTCTGTTGAAAGGTGGAATTCGCATTCCAATCCCCCGTATTGTCGAAATAATTTTTTAGTTTTGGTCGATGAGTCAAGGTTTGAGGAGTATATTGTTTGTTTGGCTTTCCGGAATATTCGTTGTTGCTTGGAGTCAAAACCATGTGCAGTGGTCGGGACGGTATGATGCTGCTGCTCAGCAAATCGTTGTTACTGGCTTGATTGATTCCAGTTGGCACGTTTATTCTCCAAAAACCGATCCAGGCCTTGGACCCATTGCATTGAGCATTCGGCTCATGGAAGGAAAGGGTATAAAAAAACAAGGTGGCGCCCGTTTTTCACCCGAGCCGCAAGCCCACATGGACGAGAATTTCGGCGGAACCGTGTATGTGTGGGAAAAGGAAGTGACCGTGCAGCAAAAGGTCAAACTGGACAAAGATTGTAACGAGGTAAAAGCGGTCATCAATTACATGATTTGCGATGAAACTCAGTGCCTTCCTCCCATAGACGTCGAACTTATTATTCTTCTTAACCCCTAAATCAATATGAAAACAGCACACCTTGTTCTCGCTTTTCTTTTTCTTTCGTTCGGAAGTACTTTTTCACAAATGGTCAACCACGAGGATGTGGTAAAAGTGAAATTCTCAATTCAACAAAAGGACGGTGAAGGGGAGGTAATTGCCTCCATCGATATCATTCCAGGATGGCATATTAATTCAAATAAATTACCCAAAGGCTCTTATGCCATTGCCACGGATCTCACGATTAATCCCACCCAAGGTATCAGCATTGGAAAATTGACCGAACCGAAACCCATACAGTTCATCGATGAAGATCTTGGTGACATGCAAAGCCATCACAAAGGTAAGTTAACGATGAAAAGGAGTTTTAAGATTTCTTCTGACAAAGACCTGAAAATAAAAGGGGCGTTCTCCTTTCAAGTATGTGACGAAGCTGGCAAATGCTTATTGCCCCATGAATACCCCTTTGAACTTTCGGTTAAAGCGTTTGTCCCAACAACAAATTCCGATACCACAACCCAACCCGTCGATACGTCTGCCGAAGAGAAAACCTCCACCGATCCAAAGACTCCTCAGGCCGATCAAAATAAAAACCAAAGCACCGAAAAAGGTGGCAAATCCCTATGGGTTATTTTTATCCTTTCCTTTTTGAGCGGTTTCGCTGCCCTTCTCACACCTTGCGTTTTTCCTATGATCCCCATGACCGTTTCCTTTTTTACGAAGCAAAGTCAATCGAAAGCCGCAGGTATTCGAAATGCGGTACTTTATGGCCTCTCCATCATCGCGATATACGTTTTATTGGGAACCATTATCACTGCTATTTTTGGGCCATCAGCCTTGAACGAACTGTCCACCAACGTTTGGTTCAACCTCCTTTTCTTTGTTTTACTGGTTGTTTTTGCCATATCCTTTCTAGGTGCTTTCGAAATTACCCTGCCGAATTCTTGGTTGAATAAAGCGAACAATGCTTCCTACAAAGGAGGACTTGTAGGTATATTTTTCATGGCTTTGGCTTTGGCTTTAGTCTCCTTTTCCTGCACCGGACCGATTGTGGGTACATTATTAGTCGAATCCGCAACGATTGGAGGAATTGCACCATTTATTGGAATGTTTGGTTTTTCGTTGGCCCTTGCTCTACCTTTTACGCTATTTGCAGCCTTTCCTGGATGGATGAATTCCTTGCCTCGTTCCGGTGGTTGGCTGAATACCGTCAAGGTGGTCTTAGGTTTCTTGGAGTTGGCTTTGGCTTTTAAATTTCTTTCCAACGCCGATCTCGTTGTTCAGGGACATTTCTTGGAAAGAGAAGTATTCCTTGCCATATGGATTGGTATTTTCTTGGTCTTGGCGCTGTACCTCCTAGGATTCATCCGGATGCCACATGATAGTCCTATGGAAAAATTATCCGTTGGTCGTACCCTTTTTGGAACCACGGTATTAATGTTTGTTATTTATTTAATACCCGGACTTTGGGGTGCTCCTTTAAAACTCATCAGTGGATTTCCTCCGCCCTTGGCTTACAGTGAATCTCCACAAGGTGTTGGAGGTTCTAAAACCGCTGTAAGCCCTTCAGATAACCCTGATTTACATATTGGACCGCAGAACCTTCAAGTCTTTCACGATTTTGATAAGGCAAAAGCGTATGCAGAAAAGGTGAATAAACCTCTTTTTGTCGATTTCACAGGACATGCATGCGTTAATTGCCGAAAGATGGAAGAAAAAGTATGGGGTGAACCTGGAATTATCGAGATGCTTCGGGATAAAATGGTCATAGTTTCGCTTTATGTCGACGAGAAAACAGAGCTCCCGAAAGAGGAACAGGGAGTCAAAGAATACGCCCCAGGAAAATCCATGACCATTCGTGAAGTAGGCCACAAATGGAGTTACCTACAGGCCACGCGATACAAAAGCAATACCCAACCGTATTATCGAATGATTGGTAAAGGCGACCTTGACTTAGCGAACGGATCTGCAGACTACGAACACCATGGAAATGCAGAGGACTTCAAAGCATGGCTTGAAAAAGGAATTCAAGAATACCAAAAATGATCCCTTTTCCGAGCAAAAGTCGATTGCTTGAATTATGGTTTCATTGATTTTTGAGGTAATTATGTTAATTTAGCATTAACTCTAACCAACTTTTATGAAACCCATTCACATTGTAATCGCGTTATTTGCACTGCCTTTTATCACCCTCAGCCAATCACAACTGTGTTATTTTGGCGGAGGTCCTTCGAACGATCAAGCCCATTCCGTCACCCAAGCCAACGACGGCTCCTACGTTATTGCTGGCCAAACGGCGAGCTTCGGAAGCGGCGGCATTGATGTTTACCTGATGAAAACATCGGCCCTTGGGTCGGTAATATGGACCCGAACCGTTGGTGGTTCAGGAAATGATTATGGACGTTCCATTGTGAAAACCTTCGATGGAGGCTATGCCATAGCAGGAACAACCTCTTCTTTTGGCGCCGGATCGGACGATTTTTATTTAATTAAAACGGACGGAATGGGAACGGTTCAATGGACAAAAACGTACGGTGGCTCGGGATCCGATCAAGCTTGGGAATTGGTGCAGACCCCCGATAGTGGATTTTGCATTGCAGGTCAAACCGCTTCTTTCGGTGCCTCTCCAAACGATTGCTATGTAGTAAGGACGGATGCGAACGGAAATCTAATTTGGGATAAAAAAGTTGGTGCAGCATCGCAAGCCGATATTGCATACTCCATTACCAATACCAACGACGGCGGATTTGCCATTGCCGGTACAGCCTATACTTGGACAGGCAGTGCGAATTCATCTTCCAACGATTTTTACATTGTAAAACTCGACGGAAGCGGAAACATGGTTTGGTCGCGCCTAGTGCAAGATGCAAATGCTACGAAGTATCCTGACTATGCGCGTTCAATCATACAAACTGCGGACGGCGGTTACATGATTGCCGGAGAGGCTGGACAACCGAAAGTGAATGGCGGATTTAATTGGCACTACCTCTTGGTTAAATTGGATGGGGCTGGACAAGTCTCTTGGACGCGTTATTACGGAGGAACGCAAATCCCTAATTTCTCGACAGACGGCAGTGATTATGCTGAATCGGTTATTCAAATGAACAACGGCGACTATCTGGTTGGAGGATACACATTTTCCTTCAATTACAATTTTAACACGGCCCAACAAGTCGGTTTGGAATATTATCTCGTGCGGGTGTCGGGATCCGGAGTCTTACTTGACACGAAGATTATAGGCACGGCAGAAAACGATCTAGGAAAATGCTTGATTAAAACCTCTGACGGAGGTTATTTAGTTGCCGGTTATGCGCAAGAAAAAGTGGCAGGAACCTATCCCGATGAAATTTACATGGTAAAATTAGATTCTACGCTCAGCACTTGTTGCACGCTTAGAACTGGAGGTGCTGACCGCGGAACAGGCCCTACGAATACTACCCGTGGAACCAGTTCAACAGCAGGTGGTACTGCGGGTACCGGTGGAAGTTTTGGCTCGGGAGGAAATACCACCATTATTTGCGGTTTGCCCGCATTAAACGCAAATTTCCAATCAACCATGAATCAGTTGTGCCCCAATAACAATTGTGTGAACTTTACCGATTTATCCGGCGGCTCACCAAGTTCATGGTCCTGGTCTTTCCCTGGCGCAATCCCAGCCACTTCCAACCTTCAAAATCCTACAGGAATTTGTTATCCAACGCCCGGAAGTTATAACGTGACATTGATTGTTGGCAATGGTAACACCTCTGACACCCTTGTAATGGTTAACTACATCAACTCTGCGGGCTCCCCAGCCGTTCCGACCATCACCGCAAACGGGCCAAGCACTTTTTGCTCAGGCGACAGTGTGCTTTTAAGTTCGTCCTACCCCAATGGCAACACATGGACGCCCACGGGAAATACTTCTTCAAGCTTTTATGCAACGTCTTCTGGTACCTATACGGTGACTTATACCGATGCGAATGGCTGCACAGCAACCTCGAATCCAATTACGCTTATCGTTAACCCTACACCGCCCGCTCCTTTAGTAAACCCACAAGGTCCTTTAATCATTTGCGCAGACGGTGTCATCCAACTATATTCCAACACCTCTGGAGGTAATGTATGGAGTCCTAACGGAGAAACCACAGATACGATCATGGTATATACCCCGGGTAATTATTATGTCGTGAATTCGTCGGGACCATGTCCGAGTGCCGCCAGCAATATAGTAACGGTTAACTTAGGGTCAAACCCAAATCCTCCGGTAATATCCCTTACGGGCACGGATACGCTATACTGCTCCTCTGCTTCAAGTTACCAATGGTACTTGAATGGAAACTCCATCCAAGGCGCAACAGGTCAATTCTACGTTCCCACTGCAAATGGTTCATACAGCGTTTATGTTACCAACGAAGACGGTTGCGGAACCATGGGAGAACCTTATGAATTTACCTTAAATGAACTAACGTATCTTGAGGGTCCGGAATGGATTATTGCTCCAAATCCTGCCAGCAATTTACTAACGGTTCTTTGGAAAAATAACTCACTTGCGAAAATTCAGGTACTCGATATCCAAGGAAAATTGCTCATTTCACAAACCAGTACTTCCGGAAATGAGAACTTGGACATTTCCTCGCTTTCTGAGGGGATATATTGGGTGAACCTGGTTACGGATAAGGGAAATGTTCAACCCATTAAAGTCATCGTTTCCCGTTAAAAGTTGCTACCTTTCCGAAAACGTACTGAATGAAACTGTGCATTGCAGAAAAACCAAGTGTTGCTCGGGATTTAGCTAAATTGCTTGGTGCTAGCGCAAAAAAAGACGGATACTTTGAAGGCAACGGATATTGGGTCAGTTGGACCTTTGGTCATTTGTGCACCCTGAAGGAGCCGGAAGACTATAACCCCGTTTGGAAACAGTGGCGCGTAGAGGACTTACCCATTGTTCCAGAGTCCTTTGGCATAAAAATCATTTCCAACGACGGAGTTAAGAAACAGTTTGAAGTCATCAAGCAGCTGGTGGCTACCTGTGAAGAAGTGATCAATTGCGGGGATGCAGGACAAGAGGGAGAGCTGATTCAACGATGGGTGTTGTTAAAAGCCGGTTGCAAAAAACCCGTAAAAAGGCTTTGGATATCTTCCCTGACCGATGAGGCTATAAAAGAAGGTTTTTCCAAACTCAAAAACGCATCAGAATTCGACAACCTTTTTGCTGCGGGCAATTCAAGGGCCATTGGCGACTGGATTTTAGGTATTAATGGGACCCGGCTTTATACGAAGAAATTTGCCGCCCCAAAAATGATCTTGTCCGTAGGCAGGGTTCAAACCCCCACCTTGGCGATGATTGTTCAACGGCAAAAAGAAATCAACGCGTTTAAATCGGAAGTCTACTGGGAATTAAAAACCGTCTACCGTAACACGGAATTTCTTTGCCAAATTGATCGTTTAAAAAGCGAGGAACGCGCACAAAAAGGACTGGATTACTTGAAAGGGAAACCCTTCGAAGTAACCTCTTTCGAACAAAAAGAAGGGAAAGAAGGAAACCCGAGGTTATACGACCTTACTTCCCTGCAAGTGGACGGTAACAAACGCTACGGATTCAGTGCGGACGACACCCTCAAACACGTGCAAAACTTGTACGAAAAGAAACTGGTCACCTATCCAAGGGTCGATACCACCTATCTTTCAGAGGATTTACACCCAAAAATTCCTGCCACCCTTCGCGGGTTGAAAGATTACGAACGTTTTACCGCCCAAGTTTTATCGCAACCCATTCCAAAAACGAAGAGCATTTTCGATAATACCAAAGTAACGGACCACCACGCCATTATTCCAACGGGAATTCAGCCTACGGGGATTTCCCCGGATGAACAAAAAGTCTATGACTTAATTGCAAGGAGGTTCATCGCGGCCTTTTATCCCGAGTGTAAAGTTTCCAATACCACTGTTATAGGAAAGGTAGATCAGCTCAACTTCAAAGCTACCGGCAAGCAAATTCTCGATAAAGGCTGGAGGATGGTTTACGAAGACCTGGAATCCAAGTCGGTGAAAAAAGAAGAGGCTGAAGAAAAAGTACTGCCGATTTTTACGGAAGGGGAAAGCGGAGACCACGAACCGATGATGCACCAAGGAAAAACGACAGCACCGAAACCGTATACCGAAGCCACCTTATTAAGGGCCATGGAGACCGCCGGGAAATTCGTGGAGAACGAAGAAATGCGCGAATCCATGAAAGAAAACGGCATCGGTAGACCCTCCACTCGTTCCGCCATCATTGAAACGCTCTTTAAAAGAGGTTATATCGAAAAAAAGAAGAAAAACCTCATCGCTACTGCTACCGGAATCTCCCTGATTGACACCATCAAAAATGATCTTTTGAAAAGCCCGGAACTAACGGGTCAATGGGAGCATAAACTGCGAAAAATGGAACGCGGTGATTACAATCCTCAAGAATTTAAGCAAGAACTTTTCAAAATGGTCCGAGAAATCACGGACGAAGTACTCTTTGGAAATTAGTCCATTTTAACGAACGATTTTCGAGACGTCTTACCGGAAGAAAATTGAAGTTGAAGTTGGTACGCACCTCTTTCCAGGTTTTGAACTCGAATTGACGTCAACATTCCACTCATTACCCCTTCTTTCACCAACCGTCCCTGAGCATCGAAAATACTGTAATATCCCGGTTCCTCTCCAAAACTTCTTACCGTTAATGCCTCAACGGTCGGGTTCGGATATATCGCCCATCCACTTGGGGACACCTCGCTCAAGCCTGCATTGTCGACCGTCGCTTCAAAATAAGCCGTATCCGAACAATGATCGTTGGAAGCAACCAAGGTTACAGTATACGTTCCCGGTTGAGCATAGGTGTGTTGCGGGGTTGCTTGCGCATAGGTGCTGTTGTCGCCAAAATCCCAGCTGTATTGGGTGGCGTTATTGGAAGCATTCGCGACTACCGTTGCTGTCATTCCAAAGGAAGAAAGGCTCGCTGCTGCATTTACTTCATCCATGACCAAATACACTGGGGTTCTAGGACTGATGCACGGATCTTTTACCACCTCCCAATCATAGAAATAATAATAAAAAGCCGCCCCGGCACTCGACCCTGTAATGGAAATCAATCCCGGAATTTGGTAGGGATAAGTCGCGCCCGTGTTGTTGCGATACAAGTTCATTTGCGCTCCCCCCATGCGGTAGTTGACTCCAGGTTCAAGATGAAAATTCAAGGAAATTCGAGAGCCTCCCGAAGGAATGTTTAAGAATCGAGAATCCAATTGGTTCCCACTCGCGTCCCAAAGGGTAATGGTTCTATCCCCTGTTGAGCCGGCATTAACCCAAGCAGAAACAATGGTTAAAGGCTCTTGCACCGAAAATATTTGGTACTGCGTTGAGGCATTGTTGTGTTGCCCACCTGTACCAAAACTGTTGTTCAGCGGCCCAACATAGAGCATGGGATTCGTCTCAAAGTTCTCAACCCACAAAGTGTCCGTCTGCGCCAAAAACATCGAATAAAAAGCCCCCGTGTCCAGCAAATTACCGTCTACAGCAGCATCGAAATACCGGATTTCGCCATTGGCAGAAGCCTGGACTGTTACGCTGTCAGGTGAACACAGTATTACCCCATTGGCAACGGGAGCATCCGGACGGTCAATGGTAATGTAATTTTGAAGGGCAAAGGTATCAGAACCAATATTATTCGAAGCAATCAGGGTAACCGTATAGGTGCCATCCTGCTGATACACATGCGTTGGATTTTGAAGCGTTGATGTACTACCGTCGCCAAAATTCCAATTCCAAGCATTCGGACCTCCCGTTGTTTGATCTTCAAAGGTTATTTCACCTGTACAACTGGTAGTGGCATTCGCCTCAAAATCAGCCACGGGAGGGTTGCTGGGAATTTGACACGCCCAAGTCATGACAAATCCCGCATTGGTAACATAAGTATCCGAAAAGAATTTCAAGGTAATTGCGCCATAAGTGCTCTGTATAGTGCCTCCGTTGGGCAAAGTATTACCGGTATACTGACCAATCAAAGGACTGGTATTGGTCGGACCATCATAGATGTAGAGATAATCGTAGTTCAATTCGAGATCGAATAATGAAAAATTCAACGTAACCGTTGCCGCACCGATTGGAGCGATGGTAATTTCACTGGTGACTAAGTCTTGATAATTAGCCCCTACACCCCCTGGATCAAACAAGGTGCCGCTGCAAGAGGTCTGCGTTTGATTCAATCCTGCAGGATTCAGGGTAATGGCACAAGGCAAGGACGGATCAACGTTGATATAATCCACTAAAATTAAGGTATCGGTTCCACAAGCACCTCCGCTGGCTATGAGGGTTACGGTATAAAGACCTGGATTTTGATACGTGTGCGAAGGATTCAGCTGATTCGAAGTTCCCCCGTCGCCAAAATTCCACTGAAAAGTTCCCGCATTAAAGCTTTCATTGGTAAAGTTCACTAAAGCAGGGGCTTGACAATAATCTTGGAAAGCGGTGCTAAATTGAGAGGTCACCGAATAGGAAAAAGGCTGTCCCACCCCAACAGCATGCCAAGCATTCGTCGTGCTCATGACTTCCGGAGAGCAAGCACCGTACAAATCGATGGCCGATTGAATCGCGTAAAACCTTGCATCCGAGTAATCCGAATTCGGGGTAAGGTATACGGTATTGTTCCTAAAGGCAATACGTGATGCCTTAAGCGACCCCAATGCAGCAACGTTGTAAAAGGCATTTATATCGTTGGTGCCTGAACCTCCTACCGTGAGCAAATAATACCAAAAGTTCTGCACGCCTGAATTGGTATGAACCCCACCGTTGTCCTGAGAACCGGTGTAATAGTGAGTTCCTAAATAGGTGTCCGGATCGTTGAAGGCATTGGGATTGGCCATATTTCGAATCCCATTCCCATTCGGGGTGGCATCTTCTCCCATAATCCAATTCAAAGCATTGTTGTTCGCAAAAGACTCTACAGCAACGCCGAATATATCCGAAAACGATTCATTTAAGGCCCCGGATTCGTTGGCATAAACTAAGTTGGAAGTATTGGAGGTCAATCCGTGAGCAATTTCATGCCCCGTAATATCAATGGCGGTTAATGGAGTAAACGTACTTCCGTTGCCATCCCCGTAGGTCATGCGTTGACCGTCCCAAAAAGCGTTGTTGTAATTCGTGTTGTAGTGCATATAGCTTTTCAAGGTAAAGCCATTACCGTCGATGCTATTTCGATTGTGGATTTGCCAGAAATAATCGTAAGTCATTTCTGCTCCCCAATGAGCATCACCAGCGTAGTGGTCCATGTTCGCCGTATTGTTCCAATAATTGTCGGCATCGATAAAATCCACAGCAGCCCCATAATTTGACGTATTGTTCAGATCAAACGTTTGAATACCGTTCCCTCGACCGGTTTCCCTGAGGCGAAATTGCGATGAAAAATAATCCGCTACAATGGACCGATTCCCAGAATAAGCCGTAACAGCAATACCGTTGCTATCGGCCGTATGGATTCTGTTCTCTGTTGCTAAAACGGAATTGGTATGGGCATCCACATACACAAAAGACCGGGATAATGGAGCGTCCGCGTAGATGTCCATGCCATAAACCAATTGGGGGGAAGCCTGAGCATTGGAACGATACCACATTAATTCCGGTCTTGGATAATAGGTGGCATTGGGGTCGTTGTTTTCGGATTTCAACAAGCGTTCCTCATCCGGCATTTGCCATTTATACCTTTCAGCATCGATAAAGCGTAGGGCTGCTTCAACGCTTTGATCCGCACCGATGGAAGGAGTTGCCGAGCCGAGTACTTTGTACAGTTCTGCATTTACAGAAATAACCCTCGAACCGTTCATATGAACGTTAATCACGTTGTGTCGAACTTCAACGTTTTTGTGGAATACGGTGTACGTGTAATGATCCCATCCCAACTGGTCCGTCATTCGACGGTTGAATTGAAGGGTAAATTCTGCAGGTAATTCAAAAACTTCTTTTAACCAAGCAGCATGGTTTTCTGGAGCCACACTTACGCTCTCATCAAATCGAATAAAGCGGGGAAAAGCCTCGTTGGATTCTTTTCTAATTTCTACCGATGGAAGTTGAAATTTAGACTGAGACCATGTGCCGAACACCAATAATGCAGCCGTTGAGAATAGTAGATTTTTCATGCTGATATTTTCCGCGACTAAAGGTAGCTAATTCGATGCGAACTACATACGTTCGGGCGCAGAAATACCAAGAATTAATAAACCGCGTCGCAGAACATTAGCAACCGATCTGGAAATTAAGATCCTGGATGCCTTGAGTCCTTGATTGGACTCGTTCAATATCGGACATTGCTGATAAAATGAGTTGTACTCTTTAGTGAGTTCGTACAAATAATTCGCAAGAAGCGCCGGAGAATAGGTGTGCGATGCCTCGCTGATGACGTTTGGAAAAGCATGAAGCACCTTTATTATGGAAGTTTCAGCTGCGGAAATGCTGAGGGGATCATTCGTTGAAAAATCTCCTGCTTTTCGAAGCAATGAACCAATCCTAGCATGGGTGTATTGGATAAAAGGTCCTGTATTACCGTTCAAATCGATCGATTCTTCGGGATTGAACATCATGCGTTTTTTGGGATCCACCTTGAGCAAATAGTATTTCAATCCGCCCATCCCAATGTTTTCATACAACCGTGTTCTTTCTTCCTCCGAGAGCTCCGCAATGTGACCTCGTTCTTGCGTCATAGCCGTGGCAGCCACTACTACTTCTTCCATTAAATCGTCGGCATCGACTACGGTTCCCTCCCTCGATTTCATTTTTCCAGTTGGAAGATCTACCATACCATAAGACAAATGATAGCAATTCTTTGCCCAAGCATACCCGAGCTTATCCAAAATAAGGAACAAAACCTTGAAATGATAATCTTGCTCGTTGCCAACCGTGTAAACAATTCCGGTAAGGTCCGAATAGTCTTTAAAGCGTTCAATGGCGGTACCAATATCTTGAGTGATGTAGACCGCGGTTCCATCGGCACGAAGCACGAGTTTTTCATCCAATCCATCCGCCGACAAGTCGATCCAAACGCTTCCATCCGGTTTTTGATAAAAAATACCGCGTGCTAACCCGTCCATTACTTGGTCTTTGCCAAGAAGAAAGGTATCGCTCTCGTAATAGAGTTTGTCGAAATCCACCCCCATGCGCTGATAGGTCACGTCAAACCCTTGATAAACCCATCCGTTCATCGTGGACCAAAGCAAATAGGTTTCAGGGTCCCTTCCCTCCCATCGAACCAACATATCTTGCGCAGCTCGAAGAATTTCCGTTTCAGATTTCGCAAGCTCCTTGATTTTGTCGTCAATTGCCGCTTGTGCCTTTTCGTCCTTGCCTTCTTTTGCACTGCTCAGTTCCATAAATTTAGCTGCAGCCACCGAGGAAGTGTTGGAAAAATCACCGGCATTCCAACGGGAAAGAACCTCTTTCAATTCAATTTGAAGATGTTTCTCAAACTCAACGTAGTACTTACCTACTAATTTATCGCCTTTAATACCGGAATTCGAAGGCGTTTCGCGTTCGCCGTTGGGTTGAATGGGGGCAAATCGTTGCCAAGCCAACATGCTTTTACAAATGTGAATACCGCGATCGTTGATGACCTGTGTTTTTACCACTTGATGACCGTCCGCTTTCTTGAGTTCTGCAACTGAATAACCGAGAAAAATATTGCGCAAATGTCCAAGATGTAAGGGCTTGTTGGTGTTAGGGGAAGCATATTCCACCATAACCTTTGGCTTAGAATTCGGCGCAGAAAAACCGAATTGGGGATTGGAATGCACCTCGTCTAAAGCACTCAACCAATATTGTTGCGAAAAAACCAGGTTCAAAAAACCTTGGATGACCTCAAAACCTTCAATCAACTCGACTTCGCGCTGAAGATGTTCGCCCAGTTTCGTGGCAGCAACCGCCGGCGGACATTGCAGGGCTTTGGCAAAGGGGAAAACCATGAGGGTTAAATCACCGCGCACGTCTTTGCGCGTAGGTTGAAACTGAATCCAATCGCTGTTGATGTCGATACCTAACCAATCCCTCCCCCGTTCTAAGAGGATTGCTCTCAACCTATGCTCCATGATTTAATAAGGTATTTTTGCAATGAGTAATTAACTCGAGCGCCACCTCGGCCATATAGTTTTTCTTATTGTCGAGCACGGGATTGACTTCCACAAATTCAAGCGCACAAATTCTTGGATGCGAGCATAAACCGGTCAAAAGTTCTTCTGCCTCTCGAACGGTAATTCCACCAGGAACGGGGGTCCCGGTACCAAAGCTGGTTTCCTCGGGATCCATGGAATCCACATCGAAAGAAACGTACAACAAGTCGCAATCGTTCAATTGATTGGAAATAGAGGAAAGTACTTCTTGGACTCCATATTGCCGCAGTTTAGGAACCGTAAACACGGTAATTTTCTCGGATTGAATGATATGCTCTTCCTGAGGTTCGGTGCTTCGAACTCCGACAAAAATTAAATCCTCGGATTTCAAAGAATGGCTTTTAAGCTGACTCCATTGAAGGGAGGTTTCAATATCCACTTGGTTTTTCTGGCACGAAAGATTATCCACGCCCAGGGCCGTAGCCAAAGGCATGCCATGTAAATTTCCAGACGGCGTTGTGTACGGTGAATGTAAGTCCGCGTGGGCATCGATCCAAACAACCCCAATGCGCTGATTAGGGAAAGCATTTTTGAGACCGAAAAGAGATCCACCTGCAGATGCGTGATCTCCAGAAATTAAAATAGGGAAAGTTCCATGTTTTATGCACTCAACGATGGCATCAGAAACCCCTTGATAGACCTTTTGCATGCCATCGATGCGTTTGGCGAGGGGATACTTGACCGGGCGATCCAGCAGATGGTTATATTCCGGCAGGACCTTCCAGGGAACATCGCTGAACAGGGAGTTTTCGAGCGACCTGGCAGCCGCTTGTATGGCCAAAGGGCCTAAAGAAGAACCTCTTGTACCTGCACCGAGTTCAGAAGGGTTGATGATGATTTGAAGGCTTTTGCTCATGGCATATCCCGTTGAAGGGGGACTGTACAAAGATACAAAAGTTGAGGAGCTTAAAAAAGCCTAAATTTCCAAGATTAAAAGAAAGGGTGTATCTTCGCACTCCTCGGAACAGGATTATGGGGATGTAGCTCAGTTGGCTAGAGCGCTTGACTGGCAGTCAAGAGGTCGTCGGTTCGAGCCCGATCTTCTCCACGTTCGCCCTGCGAAGCTTGAAAAGCAAAGCGGGGCTTTTTTTTGTACACATTTTCGGGCGAGAAGTTTATGCCGAACTGCGTTGAGGCAAGCCCGATCTTCTCCACGTTCGCCCTGCGAAGCTTGAAAAGCAAAGCGGGGCTTTTTTTTGTACACATTTTCGGGCGAGAAGTTTATGCCGAACTGCGTTGAGGCAAGCCCGATCTTCTCCACATCGGCCCTGCGAAGCTTGAAAAGCAAAGCAGGGCTTTTTTTTTGTACACATTTTCGGTCGAGAAGTTTATGCCGAACTGCGTTGAGGCAAGCCCGATCTTCTCCACGTTCGCCCTGCGAAGCTTGAAAACTAATATATTTGAAACGTTAATGACCTAAATCATGGATTTTGCAAAACTAATCGACCGCTTCAGTGGCAAGAAATTCCGTCCTATTGCATCAATTGTGGTTGCTGAGATTATGTTGTTTTTGTTCTCCACCTTTTTGATAAGAGGAATAATGCGTCTTCAAATATGGGTGATCTCATTGAATTTAGCCGCAAAGAAATTCAATTTACGGATGGACTTGTTGGAAAGAGTAAAAATGAAGGAAAACTCTATGTAGTTAACGAAAAAGGCCAAAAGTACGATTTTTCGAGTGAACAAAAATCCTGGAAGTATAGGCTAAATCAATGGTTTAATAAATTTAAATACATTCTTAATATTTAGTTCCATGAAAAAAAACATTATGTACATTTTCCTCGGACTGATGGCCTTGTTGGCTCTTTATTACTTCTGGCCGGAGAACCAATTAACACCCGGACAAAAAATCGATAAAATGGTTGTTAAAAAAGAGCAACACACCCTTGAGGTCGTTTTTAAAGGTGAATTGCTTGCAACCTATCAGGTTTCGTTAAGTAAAAAAGGCTTAGCAAAACGTAAAATGTGTGGAGACTCCCTTACCCCTGAAGGTAGGTTTCATGTAAAAAAAAGAACTTCGAGCGCGTTTCACAAGGCAATTGATGTTGGCTACGGTTGTGATGTATTAGTTCACGGACTATGACAAAAATGGGGTTGGATAGGTAAATTTCACCGTTGGAAAGATTGGACTGCGGGATGTATTGCCCTCACGAATACCGAAATCGATGAGATTTACGCTGCCGTAGATAATGGATGCCCCATTGAAATAAAACCTTAAGCTTATGAAGAAAGGAATCTTTGTTGCCTTTGTCTTGCTTGGTTTAATCCTAGCCATAGCCTTATGGAATTACCTTCCGAATGATGAAAAATTGGTGATCAATAGAGGGTTACACGTTAAAGAGTTACCTCAAAAATTCACTAAATCTTCCTATTATTCAGACTATGACTTAGCGAACAAGTTTGTCATTTATGTGGATTTTAGTAAATCCCGACGAAAACGACGTTTGTGGGTGGTTGACAAAGGTGAGGTTATTGCTACCTCTTACACGGCACACGGTAGTAAATCCGCATCGCACATATCCTATTTACCACCGCAAAGTTTTTCTAATATAAAAGGTAGTAATCAAAGTAGTTTAGGATTGTTTCAAATCACCAGACAATTTAATATGGGACACCCTAAAAAACATCATTGCAGCTGCGATAATTATGTGAAAGATTCAACATGTTCTCATTGGCCTAAGGCATTTGGATTGATAGGAAAGAGTGAGAGTAACAGCAACGCAAAAGTAAGAGACATACTTATTCATACAGGAAACTACGTGAGTGAACACGGATGCACAGCCAACAGCGACGGGTGTTTTACGGTTTCACCGGAAGTCTTTGAAATCTTACAGAATAAACGCCCACCAATCGGCATTGATCGCGGGTTGTTTCTTAAAAAGTGTTACTTAGTGGCCATTAAATAAATTCATATGAAAGTCCTGAACATCCTTGGAATAATTCTCCTTTTTGTCCTCTTAACCGCCCTTTCACAAGTAGGAGGACTTATCCTTTTACTGTGGATACTGTTGTATCAATTCTTCAAAAAACGGTTCAAAAACGCATGGGTTCGACGCGCTGTCAACGTAGGCGGATTCATGGTTTTTTACCTATTTTTCATGTTCGTTATTATACCACCCCTTGCACGCATTCAAGACCGGGTTCCACTGCCAATGTCTAAATCAGGCGCATTGGTCCCAGTAACGTATTGGACAGCCATTTTTGGTAGGAACTACATCGAGTCTGTAGGCAGAGCCAAACTAGTAACCATCGCAGAAGCCTTCGTAAAAAAACACCCGAATCTCAAAGTAAAATACATGGATTGCAATTATCCGTTTAGAATAAATATAAGTGGCGACAAAAATACATGGATTTTAGAGGGGCTTTTACCGCACATTACGCACGACGGAACCAAAGCTGATATAGCTCTGATCTACAACGATGCAAATGGTAAACCAATGAATGAGACTCCAACATTTTTTGGATACGGAAGCTCCGTTGACCCTCAACCAGATGAAACCTGCACCCCTTGTAATTGTGATTCGAAAAATTGGCAATATTCCTTCATGTATCGAAATATACCCAGGACTGATTACCCTCTAAATAACGAATTATCAACAGAATTGATAAAACTTTTCGACCGAAATCTACCTTACACCATATTTTTGGAAAAACATCTCCAACAACGATTTAACTTGCATGGTAACTTTTCTCAAGCAGGTTGTGAGAGCGTCCGCCATGACGATCACTTCCATGTTACCTTATGCCAATAAAACGCTTGCTTTTTTACCTGCTCCTCTTGACCTCCCCATTTCTTTTAATGGTGGTGGTGAATGAAACAACAAAGCCAAAATACCAAGTTCACGATATATTCGAAAAAGGGGATGTTGAATGGGCTCGAAATCCTGAATATTCATTGCCAGATAAATGCACATGGAATTGCCATACCCCTGGGTGTTTGAAGGAACATCGCTTAAGAAACCGTATTAGCCGTGGTCCAGTGGACACCCTCCGCCAAAAGATTATTGGTTCCCTTGGTGTTTCAAATGGCGATAAATACAAATCCAATAACATTTTGTTCCTTGTAATTCTCTGGCCGGTGCTCATGTTTGGGTTAGTGGTAGCCAACGTGGAATTGTTCATCCGAAGAACCAAAAAACCATGATGGATTTGATTACTCATATTTACGTCTATTGCACGGATTTCTGCATCACCAGTGCTAATTTACTCGGCATTACCTATGAAGATTTCTGTGCCCTAATCTTCTGTGTGCTTTGGTCCCTGATTACCCTGGGGCTTTCACTGACTTTAATCCTCCAAATATTCCAACGATTTACCAAAAGGTAATGCGTTTCCATTGTATGGATTATTAGCTTTGATGCATGAAAAGTTTATTCCTTTTCGATGGGGTCTTTATTTAACCTGCTCTTCCCTATTGCCCACTGATATCCACAGGTAAAATTGCGTTAGCGCCAAAAGAAGGTCCAATATTAACAAAATTAGAATTGTAAAAAGGCGATACCTCGGCAGAGAAATTAAGCTGACCATTTCGAAATCTAAAGTGTATTTGTCCGTAAACAAAATTGGGAAAAACACGCATTCCCAAACTTCCACCAAAAACTTTTCCCGTTGCTCCAACGCCCAATTTAGCCGTTACAATGGAGGGAAAAGACAGACCCGCTTGGTATTCAAAAAAATAAATTTCTTTGAAAAAACGTTGTTGTCCGATTAGATAGGATATTCCTGGAAAAACACCGCTCCAATCATCGTTTAATATCGCTAAGCCACCATTACACTCCATGTAGGTTCGTGGAATTTGTTGTTGAGTATATCCAGTGATACCGTTACCCACAAAAAACAATGCACAAAACAGTTTAAAAATCATATTTTTCATGCTACGAATATTTTACAATTTTAAAAAAATAAAAAAATGTATTGCGTAATTGGGAACAATCATGTTGCGTAAATCGCAAAAAAAAATACGCTTCACGTAAATTGAAATCCAATTTATTAGCTTTTTTCCATTAAGTTAATCTCTGTCAACTATTCGTATTCTATGGATTAGACACGATTATTCACTCCTAAGAAAAGGAAGATTTATCCCATAAAATCCCCTAATAATTCTTTAAATATTTGAAAAAACCTAAGTATAAATACTTCAATTCGTTTATTACCTTTGACAGATGAAATACACCGTTTTCCTCTTAAGTTTTTTATTCTCCGTTTCCTTTTTCGCCCAAAAAAACCAAAAACCCTTTTCCGGAGAATTGCTTTTTTCAGCGGTTAGGGTAATTCCCGAAGATTCGGTTCGGGAAAGCGTGCTGCTTTATGCCAAAGACAGCCTCGTAAAAGTCATTACCTTTTCGACCCTCATGGGTAAACAGGAATTAATCAAACACCTCGGTGTTGAGCGCTCCTACCTGCTCCTTGAAACCTCAAAAGGTAAATTTGCCGTCAAGACGGATTTTAGCAAGCACCAAGATACCTCCCTGCAATATACTTTCAAAAAAAAGTTAGGTTCGAAAAAAATCTGCGGAAAAAAAGCAAAAAAACTGCTGGTAACCTTCAAAGACATCGACAAAACCTTTGAATTTTATTATTACAAAAAAGTTGCGGCAAAATACGGAAGCGCTTTTACCTCCTTTCCTGGACTCGTAATCGATTACTACCTTCCCACCGCGCAAGGGGTTTACCACTACACCCTGAGCGAATTTAAG
This sequence comes from Flavobacteriales bacterium, assembly GCA_947500875.1. Lineage (GTDB taxonomy): Bacteria > Bacteroidota > Bacteroidia > Flavobacteriales_D > Crocinitomicaceae > UBA952. The sequence continues at coordinate 30,600 of CANMUN010000027.1, forward strand.
CCAAAAGACCCCCCATTGACCTTGTTCATGATACCCGACGGGTTCAAACGGGTCACCTTGGATGAATTCATGGAGGACATGACCCGTCCCTAAGGTTATTCAACACCGCTTTGTGCAAAGAAAACAGGCTATCCACCTAAAGCCACGTAACGCTTTGCGTACTTTCGTATTTTACCGAATTACATGCGCGATAACGAATTCACCCCTTTTGAAGCCGACGAACCGGAATATGTGAGCAGCGGCCCATCGCAGAAAAAGGAGCGTGAAACTCCAAAAGAAAAACAGAAAGAAAAACCCACTAAACCCAAAAAAGAATCCTCCGATAAAGAAAATGCTGCACTTGCCTTTTTCAAATCAAGGCGCTTTGCGGTTTCCGTTGGTTTGTTCATTTGCCTCTTCTCAGTGTTTGTGCTTTTTGCCTGCTTTTCGTATTTCTTAACGTGGAAAGCCGACCAAGACTCGGTTACCGGATATTCGTTTTTTGACTATTTCTTCTCCAATTCCATCACTGCTCCCGATAATTGGCTCGGTAAGTTTGGGGCATGGTTCAGCCACCAACTCATATACAACACCTTCGGAATTCCGTCCATTGGCCTGTGCTTGATTGGATTTATTGTTGGATTTAAATGGGTCAGCAATTGGGAACTGCTACCCATAGGAAAAACAACGCTCATTACCCTTTCTTTCATGCTATGGGGATCGGTTTTTCTTGGATTTTTCAATACTTACGTGAATTTTGCCGGAGGGAATTTTGGTTTCTTCATCAACGAGTGGTTGTGCCTTACCATTGGTTCCGTACCCACGGTGCTTTTTGATCTCATTCTGCTCGTCGCCATTACCACGCTTTTATTCAACCCCGATTATTCGACCTTATGGGCTAAAATTCAACCTAAAAATCTCAAAGGCGATTATTTTGACCTCGAGGAGGAAGAAGAGGAAGAAGAAAACCCCTACCAATCCATGAATGTGGTCAATTCCATCAAAGAAAACGAACTCAGGGAGGAACAAATTTCTAAGCCGGTAGTATTCGACAACAGCCTGCAAGACGATTTTGAAGAATTGGAAACCCCCATTACAGTTATTTCGGATCCGGAATTTGAAATTGAAGAAATCGCCGAAGTGGTCCCGCCTACGGAACCCAACATCATAGAAGAAGATCCTTCCTTGGATCCGACCGATTCCATGGGCTTGTACGACCCTACCAAAGATTTGGAATCCTACCAGTTACCGCCCATTGAATTACTCAAAGAATACGGGGGAAGTGGAGGCGCCTCGGTAACGAAAGAAGAACTTGAAAGCAATAAAGACCGCATCGTTGAGACACTCTCCCATTACAAAATTGATATTGCCAAAATTAAAGCAACCGTTGGTCCGACCGTTACACTGTATGAAATCATTCCTGCACCGGGGGTCCGCATTGCTAAAATTAAAAACCTGGAAGACGATATCGCGTTGAGTTTATCCGCCCTCGGAATTCGCATCATTGCCCCCATTCCCGGGAAAGGAACCATCGGAATTGAAGTACCAAACTCCAAACCTGAAATGGTCAGCATGCGATCCCTCATTGCTTCCGAAAAATTTCAAAACTTTGACGGAGAATTACCCATCGTAATGGGAAAAACGATTACGAACGAAACATACACCTTCGACCTCACTAAAATGCCCCACCTTCTTGTAGCAGGGGCTACAGGTCAGGGAAAATCCGTAGGATTAAATGCCATACTCGTTTCCTTGCTTTACCGAAAACATCCCGCCCAGGTAAAATTCGTACTGGTTGACCCCAAAAAAGTCGAACTTACCCTTTACAACAAAATTGAACGCCACTTCTTAGCAAAACTGCCCAACGAAGAGGACGCAATTATCGTAGACACTTCCAAGGTGGTAAACACATTGAATTCGCTTTGCATAGAAATGGACGACCGCTACGAACTCCTGAAAAATGCCGGAGTACGAACGATTAAAGAATACAATGCCAAGTTCATCAACCGGAGGTTGAATCCTGAAAAAGGACACCGTTACCTCCCTTACATCATCGTGTTAATCGATGAGTTTGCCGACTTGATCATGACCGCTGGAAAAGAAGTCGAGCATCCGATTGCCCGCATTGCGCAACTTGCACGGGCAATTGGCATTCACCTCATCGTTGCAACACAGCGCCCATCTGTAAATGTAATTACGGGAATGATTAAGGCCAATTTCCCCGCCCGCATTGCCTTCCGTGTTCTTTCGAAAATCGATTCAAGAACCATCCTAGACAGTTCAGGCGCCGATCAACTGATCGGTAGAGGTGATATGCTCATATCAACGGGGTCGGACATGATCCGGCTTCAATGCGGTTTTGTTGACACCCCTGAAGTGGAAGAAATCTGTGAATTCGTGGGCAATCAACGTGCCTATCCGAGCGCATTCCTCCTACCCGAATACGTTCCCGAAGGCGGGGAAGGCGGTGGAGATTTCGAAATCGATGAAATCGATCCCATGTTTGTGGATTCTGCACGAATTGTTGTGACCAACCAACAGGGGTCGGCGTCCTTATTGCAGCGTAAACTGAAACTTGGCTACAACAGGGCAGGAAGAATTGTTGACCAACTTGAAGCCATGGGAATCATTGGCTCCTTCCAAGGAAGTAAGGCGCGCGAAGTTCTGTTCTCGGATTTGGAGTCCTTGGACGAATTTCTTAGAAC
>CANMUN010000028.1 GCA_947500875.1 Flavobacteriales bacterium
CAAGTTCGTGAGCAGTGTAGGAACTCCGCTGATGGGAGGAATGCATCCGATTTATGTGTTCAGCTACAAGCAAAAAACCATCAACGGGTTCAATTCCAGCTACGACTTCCCAGCCTATGTTCCTGCTCAAGCGGAGAACAATGCAACGAACGAAGTGTACCAAAAATACTTGGCCGTGGAAACCAACAGCGCCCAAGACAAGCGCGACTTGTACGGAAGCTTGACATGGATTGCGTATCCGTTGCTAACACCGGGACAAAGCTTGCTTTCAACGGATGTGAGCATCAAGTTGCGCATCAACAAAGAATATAAGAACTTTACGGCAACGGGTGCAAACGGCGGCAAGCCCATGTACGGATGGTCGATGGATGCCATTGCCACCCAATTGGGAGCGCAAGACGCCTTGAAAGATGCCTTGAAAATGATCAACGTGGTGCCGAATCCTTACTATGCCTACTCCGATTACGAGCGAACAAGAATCGATACACGCGTGAAAATTACCAATCTTCCGGATAAGTGCACCGTTCGAATTTATTCAGTGAATGGTAAGTTAATACGTACATTTAAAAAGGACAGCCCTGTTACCTCATTGGATTGGGATTTAACCAATTTCAAAGCAATACCAGTGGCAGGAGGCGTGTATTTGATCCATGTGGAGGTTCCGGATGTTGGAGAAGTGGTGTTGAAGTTTTTTGGAGGAATGAGGACTCCGGATTATCAAGGTATATAATCTAAAAAGATTAGGAGAATGAAAATGATGAAATTGTTCAGTTTGCTGTTGGTAGGCGGTATGTCGACCATGGTATTAGCGGGTAATGAAGACCGTGTGGGTTCTGCTGGTGCCTCGCATTTATTAATAAATCCATGGGCGCGCGGTTCGGCCATTGGCGATGCAGGGGTAGCTTGTATTAATGGGTTGGAAGCTCAATATAACAATATCGCAGGATTGGCTTTTACCGATAAAACCCAGATTAAGTTTAATTATTCCAATTGGATGGGAAATGCCGGAATCGGTTTAAACTCTGCGGGTATTGCACAACGTGTTGGTGAATCGAATGTGATTGCTGTAAGTGTTCAATCCATGAATTATGGAGATGTTCCGATTACTACCGTTGCGAATCCTGAGGGAAATATTGGGTTCTTCTCACCGAGAGCTAATATTTTTAACGTTGGTTTCGCGAAGAAATTTTCTTCCTCTATTTACGGGGGGATTAATTTTAAGGTGGTTACGGAAAGTATCTTTAACCTACGTTCCAGTGGTATTGCGTTGGATGCGGGAATTCGCTATGTTACTGGGGAGCAGAACCAATTAAAATTCGGTATTGCTTTAAAGAATGTTGGTCCTGTAATGAGGTTTAAAGGAGATGGTTTATCCAACCAAGTTGAGTATGTATCGAGCGAATTTATAGCAACACTTGAACAACGTTCCGCTTCTTACGAATTGCCTTCTTTATTGAACATTGGCGGATCATATGATTTCATTTTCAGTGAAGAAAGTCGATTAACGGTTGCGGGAGCGTTTCAAGCAAATTCCTTTTCAAAGGATCAGATCCGATTAGGTCTTGATTATGGAATGGTAACCGAAAAATTAGCTTTTAACCTTCGAGGTGGATTTGCATACGAAAACGGCATTTTAAGTGCTGAGAATCGTTCAAATGCTCTTGTAGGACCTACCGCTGGTTTCTCCGTGGATGCGCTAGTTGGTAAAAGTAAAAGTGCATTGGGTGTTGAATATGCAGCGCGCTTTGCAGGGGTATTTGGAATCATTCATACCTTAGGTGTTACCGTAAGTTTAAAATAGTTAATTATCATATTTATTGAAACAAGAGGGCTTTGGCTCTCTTGTTTTCGTTTAACCCAGTCTTGTTATGTCACAAATAAGTTATTATTCCCCAGAAGGCTTGCAAAAATTAAAGGACGAATTGTACCACCTGATTCATGTACAACGTCCGGCTATTTCAAATCAGATCGCAGAGGCAAGAGATAAGGGTGATCTTTCGGAGAATGCCGAATACGATGCAGCGAAAGAGGCCCAAGGAATTTTGGAAATGAGAATTTCAAAATTGGAAACCACCATTGCCAATGCTCGATTGATCGATGATTCCTCCATTGATAAATCAAGGGCTTTTATTTTATCGACCGTTAGGATCCGCAATAAAGCCAATCAAATGGAAACGCAGTACACCTTGGTTGCTGAAAGCGAGGCCAACCTTAAAGAAAAAAAGATTTCAGTAGATTCTCCCATAGGGAAGGGATTGTTAGGCAAGAAAGTTGGTGAAGTAGCTGAAATTAATACACCGGGTGGTTTAATGCATTTAGAGATTTTAGAGATTACACGCTAATGGCCTCAATTTTTACACGAATTATCCATCGAGAACTTCCTGCCTACACCGTAGCAGAAGATGAACGTAACATGGCAATCTTAGACATTAATCCTTTGGTGCTTGGCCATGTTTTGGTTTTTCCAAAGGTTGAAGTGGATAAAATCTACGATTTATCCGCCGACGATTATGCCGGGTTGATGTTGTTCGCACAACAAGTATCCCTTCAAGTTCAAAAGGCGTTCCCGGATAAACGTGTAGCCATGGCGGTGGTAGGACTAGAGGTACCTCATGCACATGTCCACCTCGTTCCAATTTCCAACGTTGCTGAGTTAGATTTCACCAAGCAACGACCAAGTTTTACTCCTAATGATTTTCATCAATGTTTAGAACGATTAAAGCAGGCTTAATAGCTTCGTTGTTTACCTGTTTAGGATTTAGTAATGTTGCTGCTCAGCCAATGCGAATTTTGTTTGTGGGCAACAGTTATACGCATTACAATAAAATGCCTGAAATCGTCCAGAAATTGGCCGATAAGCGGGGTGTCAAGGTGGAAATTCACATGAGTGCTGAATCGAACCATACCTTTAAAATGCATTCAAAGCGAGAAGGATTGTTCAAGAAAATTAAGCAGCATAAGTGGGATTATGTGATTTTGCAAGGGTTTAGCCGAGAATTAGCGTTTGGAAACGAGTACATTGATACCGCGGTCGTCCCTTATGTATCTTTAATCCTTGATAGCATTTATAAAAACAATGCATGTACCAACGTTTGGCTATATCAAACATGGGGCTACCTTAACGGTTACTCGGATGGGAAAATCCAATGGACCTATCAGCAAATGAGCGATGAAATCCACCGAGGATACCTGTACCTTTCCGAAAAATATAAGTTACCCATAGTGCCTGTGGGTAAAGTGTGGGAAACCGTTAAAGAGAACTTTCCCAGTTATCCGTTGTACGATAGCGATGGCCAACACCCGGCTAAATTGGGAAGTTATTTATCCGCTTATTGCTTCTATTATAGTTTACTACGTCAAACAAGCCCTATTGATTTTTACAATAGCAACAATGCATTGCAAGAAGACCAAATCCAAAAAATTGCCGCTTCGGTAATATCAAGCAATTACAACAGGTACAATTTATGGTCCAATTTCATTCAAGTGAATAAAGCGGCAAAGGGATTAGCTGTTGAGGCATTGGCGGTTTTTCCAGATGCATCAAAAGTGGTATGGGATTTTGGGGACGGGTCATCAGAAACCAACTTCTCCGCTACGCATACCTATAAAAAGAAAGGCAGCTACACGGTAAAAGCTACGATACACAAACCGTGTGGTAAACAGGAAATAAAACGCTTGGTGACGTTTTAATCTTTTATACCAAATAGCCAGTTTGTTCTGGATTTAACGGGTTTTAATATGCGCTGAATGTGGGATCTATACCGATCCAATACATAAACGTAAAGCACAAAAAACAACACAAAACTAAGTGCTGCCGGTGCAATCCAAAGAGCATTTACTCCGTGATCGAAGTACTTTTGAATGCTGTAGCGAATTCCCGGACCGTAAAGAATAAACATGTGAATAATAAAGATGCTTAGGGTGTTTTGGCCAAGTTTTAGGAATAAGTTGTTTTGTAGGTTTTTGAACCAAAAAGCTTCCGCAGAAATAAGCAAGGACAAAACCAATAATACCATACCGATTTTTAAGAATATCCAATCCAATAAATACAATTTAAAGGGAGCAATTCCTGGGAGTTCGTTCAGATAGATAAGAAACGGCTTGGAAAAAAGCACCAATAGCAGGCCCGAGAAAAAACTCGGAATAATAAATTTCCAAGAATGGATTTTCTCTTTAATTCCAACCAACATGCTTCCCAAAAATGCACCAAATAGGGTAAATCCAAGATAAGGGGTGATGGGGAATACAGAAGTTGGTCCGTGAAAAATATTTTGCACGAATTCAGGAGCCTTTTCTGGCCAATAAACATCGGACTTCAATGCGCCGAAATAAAGGTTGCTGGCAAAAAGAGCGACCGATGCAAGGAAAAAATACCACGACAGAGGCACTTTCTTGATGAGTAGGGATATTCCATAAAGCAACATGATTAGCAACAATCCAATACCGATGCATTGAAGAACGTGGAAGGCTCTCGGCTGAAGCAAGTAACCCCAAAAAAACAGTTCTAACACCCGTTTTAAGCCTTTTCGTATCCGTTGGTTCTGAAAGTAGCCTCCACTGTTTTGATTGAGCAGTAAATACGTGAAAACAATCCCTGTTACCGTTAAAAATACCGCAGAAGTAAATTGCCGAACGTAGGACCAAATCTCGTAGGCCAAATAGTGCTCATCTCTAAATTCGTCCGCAAGTGTCGTATCAACAAAATGCCCCTGCAGCATCAAAAGGATTGCAATACTTCGGGCGATATCGATAAAATAAAGCCGCTTAGATGGAATGGGTTGAGCCTCTTGCACGTACAAAAATACTAAAAACTTAAGGACCTTTTATTTCTTCATAAAGGTGAAGTAAACCCTTACAGGCTCTTCGATTCCCTCAAAGAAAATGTCGGCAAAACAACTCGCGTGTTTGCCCGAAAATTCAGGGGTGAATTGAAATACCATTTCCGATTGATTTTCAGCCAAAGGCAACAACTTATAAACCAACCCCTCTTGGTTGAATTTTACTTCACTGACCTCTAATTCACTTACATCGTGGGTAAGAGCGATTCGTTTTGTAACAGCAACCCCCTCTTTAATCTCTTCTTCTTGAACCAATGGAGACGCCTCAATTTTTTGCAATGCGTCGTTTTGTGACCGGGCCATGTAGAGAATTTCCACCTTTCGTTCGATGCTCGCCGCGGTGCTGTACACCGAAGCAACACGGTCGTTGATGTCGTCCGATGTCGATTGATTCGCCGCATATTCCCCCAAGGGGACTTCCACAATTTCAAATTGAACCGATTTATTTTGGTCCAGCAGCTTTTTAAGCTGATAGTTGTTGTTTTCCAAAAATAAACGGTTTACCGAGGAGATCCTACGTTGGGTTAAGTTGACGTTGTATTGGGTAACGTTCAACGGACTGGCATACCCCCTGGAGAAGAGCAATATGGAATTCCCACGAGCAATTTCGTGTACGACCGAATCGTACAGTTTTTGAAGTACAAAATAACCGTGATCGACCTCCTCGGTAAAAAATGTCCCGAGTTTTGATTTATCCAAGGCACTGTCCAAATAATTTTGGCGAGCTCCTAGGTAATCTCGGTAAAGCACGTCGTAAGGGGCGCTGCTTTTTTTTGCATAGGACTTCGGATTGGGATAGTCATTGCGGAAATACAATTTCACAGGAAAGGTGATGGCAGGAGGCGGGGGAGGTATGGTGTCGGGTGGGTTATTTTTCTCAGGTTGTTCAACCACCGCAAAGTAAATATCGCTGCAGCACGTTGGATTTTTTTTGGAGAGACTCCCTAAGCGGTTCGACGACACAAATATGCTGTCACCTTGGCGAAAATAATAAAGATCGTTGGCCGAATTGTTCACCGGGAGGCCGACATTTTTGGGCTTAGAAAATTGCAGTATTTCGCTAACCTCCGAATAGAACACATCGTAACCCCCATAACCATAATGCCAGGTAGAGGAGAAATACAGCCTGTTGGAATCCAAATCAAACCAAGGAGTAATCTCGTTTTCAAGGCTGTTCAAGGAACTGATGTTTTTGGGGGTTTCAAACGTCCCATTATTCTTGAGCATCGAATACCACAAATCCATTCCGCCATTTCCACCCTCGCGGTCGGAGGAAAAAAATAAATACTCCTTTCCATTTTTGAGTGCTACCCAACAAGGATTCGTGGTGTTATAACCGATGCTATTGATCAATTCGGGCAAGGTGTCCACGGTGGGATTTCCCTTGACTTCTTTGTAACGTACAATTTTACATTTGTAATTATACCCTTTGTCATCGCAAACGCTATAATAGTACCATCCGTTTTTGTCAAAACTTCCGTTTCCTGTACTCCGTTGCGGGACCGAAAGAGATTCCCATTGCTTGGGTTTTCGAAACAAAGCGCTGTCCTGCTCAGAACGGTAAGTTCGAGTTCTGTAAAACCGGGTATAGACTTCTTCATTGGTGTTGATGGAATCCGCTTTAAGGGAGGAAAAGTAAAAAACGCCGTTGTGAAAGGCATGTCCAAATTCAGCGTCGTAAGAATTGATGCTGTCGGGCATTGCTTTGACCTCTTTCCCAAAACTCAGTTTATTCTTTATCGCAAATTCGGTGGATTTAATCTCCTGTTTCGCTTTTTTATACGCGTTCTCGTCGGGAAAATCCGAAAGTTCCTTGTAAGCTTTTTTAAACAGGCTCAGCGCTTTTGCATAATCCCCTGTTTGTTTAACCATCAGAGCGTAGTATAAAATCGAGTTGCTGTATTTTTTTTCCGCATCTTCTGCATAAACTTTGGCATACCATTTTGCCGCTTCAACGTAGTTCTTGTAGGCGCGTTGTGTTTCCGCTTGTTTCCAATGAAGTTCAATGGAAGCTGAATCTAAGGCAATGGCTTGGTCGTATAGTTGAATGGCATAGTAATAATCGCCTTTACTGAACTGTTCGTCTCCAAATTTAATCAGGTCTTTAATCTTGACTTGACCAAAACTTCCTGTCGCAATCCACAATAAGGCAAAGGCTAAATAAAGTCTGGACATACGCGGTGGTCAATTCTTTTGGGTTTGAAACGGTATAGGATGTAACGTACCGCAATTTCGAAACCTCCTCTCGCCCGACTCGCAGGAACCAATTTTGAGGTGTTAATATCGTAGCTTAAGCCTACAAACCAATCTTTGTATTCGCAACCCAAGGAGAGAATTTGTGCGTCTTTGGCGCGAAACCATACTCCCGCTAAGAGTGCTTTTCGAATGTAATGGTCGTTGCTTCCCGGTAAATAGTAGCGTACGGAACTGCCTAACATGAACTCATCGTATGTACCTTGTTTTGAATATTGCAGCGAGGGTAATAAATCCCAATTTGCATTCAACGACTTACAATACTTAACTTGAAAATTCAAACGAACGTCCCTGCGTATTTTGTCCTGATAAAAACCTTGATTTGGTCGTGTTAAATTGAATAAACTGATGCCCGTTTTCACATAGTTCCTACGGTTTATATTTAAGGAATATTGGGTGCCTATACCAAGGGTTAAATTGGTCTTTTGATCGGTTTGGAAATTCTCATTGGTTGGAAGCAAAGGATTGAAGATGTATCCGTTGTATTGTGCGTCGAAATAAAAAGCATCCGTGTTGACCTGCCGGTGATTGATGCCTAAAACCATGCCTCCGCTCATAGAATGCGTGGAATCTTGGCTCAATTTAAGGTTTTTGGAAACCGTTCCCGTCGCTTCGATCGTTCTGAATTTTCCATCGCCTGCTTGGTCGTGGAACATCAAAATTCCGTAGTTGAAATACTTAGCTTTTCGATCAACACTCACAGAGAAGGTCTGAAATGGAACAGATACGCTGCGCCATTGATCCCTGAAATTACCGATAAACCGGGTATCTCCGAAGAATTCTCCTGTGTTTGCCGGATTTTGAAAAATAGGATTGTCGTTGAATTGAGACCAATGGATGTCTTGGGCTTGTAACATGCACGGAATGCTAATCACGAAAATGGCAAGCCATCGGTTCATATCGTAAATGTATCAAAAAAGGTTATGATTTCAAAGCCCCCAAAGGCTAAGGAGTACTCGAGGAAACGGGAATGATTTTTCCGTTAAATAGTTTACCGCTTTTCAGGGTGAAATCTGCGATGAAATTCGCCATTGCTTCAGGAGTTATCTCCGCCTCATATCCGGGAAATGCCGTCCTCAACATTTCCGTATTCACCGCACCAAGGCACAAGCAGTTCATCCGAATACCTGTTGCTTTTTGTTCTTCAGCAAAGACCTCTGTAAAATTGGCGATGGCTGCTTTCGAGGCAGCGTAAGCAGTGAGTTCCGGAAACTTGACGCTTCCTTGATAGGCCCCCATCGTGCTGACGTTGACCACATGAGCCTTACCTTCACACAAAAGCGGGTAGAGGGCCTTAACAAGGCTGACTGGTCCTAAAAAATTAACCTGCATGCAACGTTGGTAAAGTTCCATTCCCAGTTCGGTTACCTTCCCTTTTTCCAAATGACCCGCATTGTTGATGAGCGCGTGGATGGGTCCGAGGTTTGGCAGCACGTTTTTGAGTTGTTCTTCAGCGTCTTTTTCCAAGTCAAAAGGGACAATTTCCACGTGGGTTAAGCCCTCATAGTCGCGCCTCAAGGCTTCGACGTTTCTGCTGAGTGCCACCAAGCGAAATGCCTGGTCTTTCGACAGCAATGTAACCAAGGCCTTACCGATTCCCCTTGAGGCCCCACATATCACGATTGTTTTATGCATCAAAGGTTATGCTTAGGCGTGGGCTCGTGATTTCGGCTTGGCATGTAAGGACATAGCCATCCGCTACTTCTTTATCAGTAAGGGTAAAGTTTTGACGCATTTTCGCAGTTCCAGAAATAATTTTTGCTTTACAAGAACTGCAAACACCCCCTCGACACGAGTACGGAGGGTCCAATTTCGCCCCTTCCAAAACTTCCAATACGGTTTTCTTTTTAACCGCCACGTTGAACTCGGTGGTTTGTCCGTCTAACAAAACGGTAACTGTACTTTCACTCACTGCACCGTCACTCGAAGCCAATGCATCGGATTTACTTGGGGGTATAAAAAATTCCTTGCGAATTTTTCCTTCAGGCACACCAAAAAACAGCAAACACCGCTCGATTTCACCCATGAAACCCTCAGGACCGCATAGCAAGTAGGCGTCTGATTGAAGCAAGCTTAAATTGTCTTTGAGCTCCTCCATCAAGGCGTCGTATCCTAGACGACCGTTTTTGAAGCCTTGCTTCGATTCTCGACTCAAATAAACGGTGGCGCCGATTTCCGTCAAATGATCGTTGAACACTAAGTCGTTAAAACTTTTCGTGTTGTAGAATACGTTAAACTGTTTTTTAGTTTTATGGGCTTCTAACATGGAAATCAACGGAGTAATCCCGCTTCCCGCGACAAAAGCGCAAATGTTGTGTTCCTCTTCAGCCGTAAAATGTCCTTCCGGCTCATGCACTTTAATTGTATCTCCTTTTTGCACCCGGTCGTGCAAATGGCTCGACATGATTCCCCCTTCAATTCTTTTTACCCCAATCTTAAATCCGTTTTCTGTTTTTCCGCATATGGAGTACGATCTTCTCAGAGGTTGAGCGCCTGATTGAATTTCCAAGGTTACGTATTGTCCGGGGGTAAAGGCTGCATCGAAGTCAGATTCTGCCGGTTTCACCAAGGTAAATACCGTGAAATCATCCGTTAATTGTTCCTTCTCTTGAATCAAAAGTTCTGCCCAAGATTTTGTTTGTTTTCGGTTTAGAAAAGAAAATAGTCCCATGTTATTCGTCGAATGATACGGTGATTTTTGAACTGGTTGGTACAACTTGACAGGTTAAAACATATCCTTTTTCCACCTCTTCTGGCTCAAGGGCATAATTAACACGCATCGAAGCACTTCCTTCAATGATTTTTGCTTTGCACGTGCAGCAAACTCCCCCCTTGCACGCGAAAGGAACATCCGCTCCTGCCCGCTGTGCTGCGTCCAACAGGTTGTCGTCGTCTTGGGTCATCTCAAAGTCGATGGAGTCGTCGTCCAATATCAGTTGAACCGAACAGGTAATTCCTTCGAGATGCTTTTCCTTTTGCATCGATGCTTTGGCAATACCTGAGTGAAAAAGTTCAAAATGGATGGAGGATTTATTCAACCCCTTGTCCTCAAAAAAGGATTTCACCGCTAGAATCATGGCTTCTGGTCCGCAAACGTATACGTCATCAACGGTTAAATCCTTCAGAAAAGCCGCATGCAATTGGACTAATTTTTCCGCATCAATTCTGCCTTTTTGAAGAGGGATTCCCTGACTTTCGCGGCTAAGAACATGAATGACACGAAGACGGGTAAGGTATAGGTTTTTTAAAGCTTCGATTTCTTCTAGGAACATGATGCTCGAAAAACCTTTATTGCCGTAGAATAAAGTCACCGTAGATAACGGTTCTTCCTTGAGCACCGTTTTTGCAATGGATAAAATAGGCGTAATACCGCTGCCAGCGGCAAAAAGAACCAAGTGCCGAGCTAAATCCTTTTGAGGAATAACTTTAAAATTACCCATGGGTGGCATCACTTCAAGGACATCACCCGGCGTTAATTGATCGATGGCAAAATTTGAGAAAACCCCGTCTTTAACCCGTTTAATCCCTACTTTCCAGGCGTTTTCGTACGGCGCACTGCACAAGGAATAGGACCTCCTGACTTCTTCTCCGTTAAGGAATGTTTTGAACGTTAAGTATTGGCCCGCTTGGAAGCGAAATGCCTCATGCAACTCCTCAGGGACATCCAGGGTAAGTTCCGCAGCATCTTCGGTGATTCGAAGAACGGATTTAAGACCAATCGATTGAAAACTTCGCGACATACAAGCGTATCAGGTTGCAAAATTAAACAATTCAAACTGAACAATTGTTTTTACCCGAACGATTGTAGTTTATGCTTGCATCAGCATTGTGCAGTAGGTGTTAATTCATTAAATTTGTTGCTTGTATGGAAACCATGACCCTCGAAAAATTAGCAGAGAATTTTCAAGCGAAAATTGATGCGGACATCAAGATCGAACCCAACGATTGGATGCCCGATAATTACCGTAAAACCCTTATCCGTCAAATTTCGCAGCATGCCCACAGCGAGATTGTGGGAATGCTACCGGAAGGAAATTGGATCACACGGGCTCCCAGTTTGCGCCGAAAAGCGGTACTTCTGGCCAAGGTCCAAGACGAGGCAGGTCACGGCCTGTACTTGTACTCTGCCACGGAAACCTTAGGGGTAAGCCGTGAGGACACCATCGACGATCTTCACCAGGGAAAGGTGAAGTATTCTTCCATATTTAATTATCCAACCCTCACTTGGGCTGACATGGGCGCGGTAGGATGGTTGGTGGACGGCGCAGCCATCATGAATCAAGTGGCGCTGTGCAGAACCTCGTACGGACCCTATGCACGGGCGATGGTAAAAATTTGCAAAGAAGAATCCTTTCATCAACGCCAAGGGTATGAAATCATGACCAACTTAATGAACGGCACGGCACTTCAAAAAGAGATGGCTCAAGATGCCTTAAACCGCTTTTGGTGGCCGGCATTGATGATGTTCGGACCAAGCGATGCCGAATCAAAACATACAGAGCAATCCATGCGTTGGCGCGTAAAACGCTACACGAACGACGAATTGCGCCAGGCTTTCGTGGACGCGACCGTCCCTCAAGCAGAATTAATCGGATTAACCGTACCGGACCCAAAGCTTCAATGGAACGAAGAACGAGGTCATTACGATTTTGGCGACATCGATTGGGATGAGTTTTGGCAGGTAGTTGGAGGAAACGGTCCTTGCAACAAGGAACGCATCGAAGCAAGAGTTAAAGCAAAAGAAGACGGAGCTTGGGTTCGGGAAGCGGCGACGGCTTTCGCTGAAAAACGCAAAATGCGCGAAAATCAATAAGTATGAAATCCAATGAATGGCCTCTTTGGGAGGTGTTTATACGCAGTAAGCAAGGTTTAAACCACAAACACGTAGGAAGCTTGCGTGCTCCTGATGCCGAAATGGCGTTGCAAAATGCACGGGATGTTTACACGAGAAGGTCTGAAGGAATTTCCATTTGGGTCGTCCAATCGGCGTTGATTGTGGCGTCAGATCCCACGGAAGCGGATGCCCTCTTTGAACCCGCCGATTCTAAAGTGTACCGCCACCCCACCTTTTACGACCTTCCTGACGGAATTGAACACATGTAGTCCATGGAAAACAAATTAAAATTCTTACTGAGGCTGGGCGATGACAGCATGATTCTCGGTCAACGCCTCTCCGAGCTGTGCGGTCATGGACCTATTCTGGAAGAAGACATCGCGATGACGAATATTGCCCTCGATCTCATTGGTCAAGCAACGAATATTTACACCTATGCCGCGACGTTAAGCACTGATTTTAACGATGCGGATGGTTTGGCTTTTCTGAGATTTGAACACCAATATTACAACGCGGTATTGGTAGAACAACCTAACGGTAATTTTGGGGACACCTTGGTTCGGCAATTTTTCTTTGACGCGTTTCGGGTTCCTTTGTTTCAGCAAATGATGCAATCCAAAGACGAAACCATTGCTGCTATTGCGGAAAAATCGCTCAAAGAGACACGTTACCATTTAAAGCATTCATCCGAATGGGTCATCCGTTTGGGCGACGGTACGGAGTTGTCCCACGAACGCGCGCAACTGGCGGTTTTCGACCTATGGCGTTACACCCAAGAGCTATTCCACATGGATGATGCAGAAAGGGAACTGGTAGATGCTGGGATCATTCCAAACTTAGCCGATTTGCGTGGAACATGGTTGCAAACCGTTGAATCAGTCATGCAAACCGCGACCTTGCAAATTCCCGAGAACCAAGGGTTTTTTGGTGCAGGCCGCTTGGGAAGGCACTCAGAATACATGGGGTATATTTTGGCCCAAATGCAATACATGCAACGCGCCTATCCAGGAATGCAATGGTAACTGCCGATGATTTACGGGAGATTTTATCACAAGTAAAGGATCCTGAGGTTCCCGTGCTGAGCATTTTGGATTTGGGAATCCTGCGTTCCTTGACCTGTGAGAACCAACACTGGACCATCGTTATTACCCCTACCTACAGCGGTTGTCCTGCCATGCAAACCATTGAGGCCGATATCCGAACCACCCTGTCTCGAAATAAGGTTGAACACTTCACCGTTGAAACCGTCCTTTCGCCTGCTTGGACCACCGATTGGATTTCGGAGGAAGGCAAAAGAAAATTGGAGGAATACGGCATTGCACCTCCGGTAGATGAGGTGGATAAAAGCGTCCTTTTCAGCAAGCCTCCAATGGTTCCTTGTCCGTTATGCAAGTCGCAGAAAACTAAAATGGTTAGCCAATTTGGGAGTACCGCCTGTAAGGCACATTACCAATGCCTAGCTTGCCAAGAGCCTTTTGATTACTTTAAGTGTTTGCGGTAAGAACCAACTTATCCCAAGCTTCCTGAGCAGTTTTATCCCAAGAAAATTCTTCCCCTCGTTGAAGCCCTTTCTGGCTAAGCTCTTCGCGTAAATCCGGTTCATCGCGCAAACGCTGCAATCCCAATAGGATATCCTCCTCATCAAATGGGTCGCAGTAGATTGCAGCATCACCTGCAACTTCGGGCAGGCAGGTATTGTTGGAGCAGAGAATGGGCGTTCCACATCGCATAGCCTCTACCAAGGGTATTCCAAAACCTTCAAAGTATGGAACATAAGTCAGTGCGAATGCTGCTGCCATTACGCCGACTAATTCAGATTTTTCAAGATAACCCAAGAAATGAACGTGCGATTTCTGTTCTTCGTTCAGGTTGAATTGCTGCTTGTCCCACATGGCGCTCCCTACGATGACTAAATCAATGTCGGATTTGTTCAATTTTAGGTAGGCACTCAGCAAACGGTGAACGTTTTTTCTTGGATGTAAGGATCCAACAAATAAAAAATAGGGCCTTCCGCCGCTGATGGCATCTCGTACCTTAACTTTTTGTTCGGGGCTTAAAGGTCGATATTGATGGTTCGACCCGTTGTATAGAAACGATATTTTGTTGGGGTCGCACGCGTATGCTTGAATAATGTCCTGCCGGGAAAATTGTGAAACGGTTAATACGTGCTTTGCTTTACGAACGAATTTTGGAAAAAAGAACCTTAAATAACGCGAAAGCAGGAAAGGTAAATCTTTCGGATAGTGTTCAAAATTAATGTCGTGGACGGTTATGATGCTCGGGACGGTTGAACGCAATGAATTATATCCGTCCGGGGAAAAGAATACCGTAGCGTTTTCGCGTTTCAAGACCCGGGGCAAAGACCATTCAAACCACCACCAATACAAGAGAGGGTGACGGGTAGGTGGTCCAATGATAACTTTTTTAACATGGGAATGTTCGGGCAAATCAACTTTGGGTTTGCGGTCGAAAAGCAAAACAAACTGCACTTCAGGATGCCATTCAATCCATCGCAGCACCAATTCGTACGTGTAATTGCCAAAGCCCTCCATTTTATGGTGCGTAAGGTTACGGCAATTGATGGCAACAATCATTAAAATTGTAGGATGTAATTCGTTTGTTTTTCCTGTCCAATCGAGGTGCTTGGACCGTGGCCGCAATAAACCAAGGTTTCATCGGCTAATGTAAACAGCACCTCGTGAATCGATTTTTTCAAGGTGGCTAAATCGCCTCCCGGCAGGTCCGTTCTACCAAAACTTCCAGCGAATAATACGTCACCGTTAATTAAAATCCCTTCTTTTTCTAAGTAAAATACGACATGGCCCCTCGAATGTCCTGGAGTATGCAAGACCTGAAAAACCAGCGATTCCCCGAAGGATAACGTGGATTGATCTTCCAGAAAATACCCAGGTTCCGGAGAAACGGCATAGCCTTCGAAGCCATATACATGAGCGTATTCTTTTACGCGGTTTAATCCTTCCAATTCCAAGGGGTGAATTCCCAGTTCAACTCCGTAGGTTGTCTTAACCCAGTGGTTTCCCAATACGTGGTCGATGTGGCAATGGGTATTTAACAAGCCTACGACCTTCAGTTTTTGATCTTTTATGTAAGATTCGAGTATTTTGGCCTCTTCGTTGGAATAACATCCGGGATCAACGATAACGGCGTTTCCTTCAACATCCGAAACAACAACGGTATTTTCTTGAAAGGCATTAAAGGTAAATGTCTGGATGTGCACCGTGCTCATACCGCAAAGGTAGCAATTTCTAAGGCGTTTTACCGAATCAATATAACGTGGCCGGTGAGGGTATATTTCCGTTCCTGCTTGTCCAAATAATTGAGCTTCCAAGTATAGGCACCGTCTGGGCAAGGTAAGCCCTCATAGGTTCCGTCCCAAAAATCGCTTAATGAAGTTAACGTTCTTATGAGTTCTCCCCAACGGTTGAAAATCATCAATTCCATCTCCTTGATATTACCTCCATAGGCTCCAAATAAATCGTTGGTGCCGTTTCCATCAGGTATGAACGTGTTCGGCACGTAAATCACCGCTTCGTAGGAAAGGTTGACCGTCGCACTTGCCACGCACCCGTTGAGGTCAACGAAAGTCACCGTGTAGGCATAATCGTTGTCGGGGTTGGCAATGGGATTGGGGCAATTAATGCACGATAAAAATTCCGGAGGGGTCCATGTGTACACTCCCGGACTATTCCCGATGGCATTCAGCGGTATTTGGTCTCCGTAAAATGCTTGAATGTTCGGCGATAGCGCAATGGTAGGCAAGGGGTGAAGGACCACCTCTACATAGGCCGTATCTTTGCATCCATTGACATCGGTTCCAATGACTTGAAAGTTCGTGGAAGTATTGGGACTAACCCAAACTTGATTACCGGCTTGGTTAATGATGGAACCGGTGGGAGACCATTGATAGTATAATCCACCGCTGGCCCATAAATTCGCAACCTCTCCGGGGCAAATGATGGTGTCATTTCCAGCGGTTATGTTGGCGGTTAACAAGGTGATGTACACGCTGTCTTCAATGGTGCCACACGCGTTGGTGAATTGACAGTAATAGTACATATCCTGTTGAGGCCAAATCGTTACGCTTGGCCCGGAAGTGGTGGAAATGTTCAAGTTCGGAGACCACGAATAGGTGTTGGCGCCGGAAACATTAAGGGTTGCACTTTCCCCAAGGCAAACAATCAAGGTTTCTGGTAAATTGGATACGGGTGGTGTAAAATAAACGGATACCGTTAAACTGTCCGATAAGGTACAACCCTCAATGCTTGTCAACGTTGCGGTGTAGGTTGTAGTGGTGGTAGGTGAGGCCAGCACATTGCTGCCTACAGCAACATTCAAACTTTGAGCAGGGCTCCAAGCGATGGTTCCAGGTCCTACCGCACTCAGGGGAACTTGTGAACCTATACAAATCGAGGTGTCTGAGCTCAGGGTCAAGGAAAGTGGAACGACGTTCAATGGAACTTGGAGGGTATCGGCTCCACAACTATCGGAGATTATCACGGTAAATACTGTGCTGGTGTAAACCGTTGCTACCGGATTGGGAATGTTGGGATTGGACAGCACATTGGCCGGAGACCAAAGGTAGGTTGATCCACCAAAGGCATCCAAGGTAAATGGACTTCCTGGACACACGGACTGGGCAGGGAGCGTAACACCTCCTTGAAAGTCACCGATATTCACCTGAATTTGGGCAGTGTCAGGTTCGTAACAATTTAATGAATCCGATACAACCAAGGTCACGTTGTAAACTCCCGGACCTCCGTAAACATGGCTTGGCTCGAATTGGTTGGAAAAAGTATTGTCTCCAAAGTCCCACTCATAGGTGTTGCCGTTGACGCTGTTGTTGTTAAAAAACACCGGATTGGGCAAACATATCAACGGTGAAGGTTGAGCAAGTACCGCATCGAGGGTGCTTAGGTCAAATTTAAACACCGCCATGTTGCAGTTTGGACTGGGGTTTTGCGGCGACCAACTTCCCGGGGTCGAGGTGAAGCCAAAATTATTGCCGCCACAGGCACCGCATACGGCATGGTAAATTCTTCCTTTTTTATCAAAACGGCTGGTTCCGCCGTCCACGTGGTTGGAACTGCTCGTCATTCCGCCCATGTACGTAGCGTAATTCAACGCTTGGGCATCGGCGGCAAATACGGCTAAATAAAAATTCGATCCGTTGGTATTGGTTTGATAGGCACCTGGGGTGGTTTGGAAACCGTTGGTGGTGGAGTTTATGGCCTGAGAAACGCCGCTGTTTGCATTGAGCTGACCTCCCCAACCCGCAACGTAAATTTCATAGCAGTCGGAGACTAAAAAAGCCGTAGGGGATATTTCAACATGGCCAGTTCCTGCTCCAAATACCGTGCTCCATTGTATGTTGGCAAGGCCCCCGTCGTATTTTCGGATGAACTGTCCGGAATTAGGCGTTCCTGCGCACCCAGGAGATATCGCCCAATTGGACTCGGTTTGACCATAAACATAAACTAAATTTGACGGGTCGCAACGCACAAAATAGGCTTGATCGTATTCGTTGGCCCCCAAAAACGTGGCGGCAGCTACCGAACCGTTACCCGGATTGAAGCGCGCTAAATATCCATCGGAAAGGCCACCATTATTCGATAAATCATTTCCAGCAGCCACTCCAGGAAATCCCGCAGAAGTGGAGCCTCCGGCAACGTATACTTGACCGTTGGGGCTGATTTCAATGGAATTTCCCGTTTCGGATCCCGATCCTCCGAAATAACTGCTCCAAAGAAGCGAGGTAAGGGTGTTGTTAAGTTTACAAACCACGGCATCTTGGTTGCCGCTCAACGAGGTTGAATAAGCACCCGCAGTGGTCGGAAAATTGCCCGAGGCGGTGGTGCTCGAAAGGTAGACGTTTCCGGAAGCATCCAAGATGATTTCACCACGGAATTGATCGCCGTAATTGTAATGCAGGGTATTGGTGTTCAATCCATCCAAGTTATTTCCTCCCAAATAGGTGGACGCGATAAGGTTACTTCCGTTCGTGCTGAACCTTGACACAAAAATATCACTTCCATCAAAGCTCAAGGAATTTTCGGTAACCGAGGGGCCTCCATTAAAAGTTGCGTCGTAAGCCCCTGCTGTTGTCGGAAAATTGCTCGAACAGGTTACCCCGTAAACGTACAATTCACCGGTGGGACCGGCAACAATGCTATGGGGAGTTTCGTTCCCTGCTCCACCGAAGTAAATTGAATATAACAGGTTCGTTCCAGTGGGGTTGAATTTGGAAATAGCCACATCAAAAGGCAAAGCCCCGGTTCCATTGTTAAAGGTGATGTCGTAAGATCCCGGCGTCGTTGGATATCCGTAACCGAATACAATACCCGCTCCGTACAAATTACCTGCGGCATCCGGAGTCGCGGTAAATCCCCAATTATCGACTGTTGCGCCCGAAAAGGTAGAAAATGTTAAGTTGGGGTCAAGGTAGATGCTGTCAAAATTTGACGGATATGTTTCAAATTCAAATTTCCAAACTCCTTCTCGCTCTATAAATTGCACCTTCAGGGGGTGGTCTTTACCGTTTAAATACCACCAAGCTTTGGGAGCACTTTGAACGATTTGTCCAAAGTCATGGATGATTTCCAGTTCTTTTCGATCGTTCAAAACAGCGCTTGTTGCGCCAAGAAGTTCAAACGAAATATCCTCAGGTTGGCCGTTCGGATATATTTTGAAATTGTACGACAATTGTTCCTCCTCGGTCGTGTAAATGAGGTCAATGTTCGGGTAAAAAGAACGGTAACGAACCGTTCGATAGTCACGAACGTTGGATTTCCATCGCGAGGAATCGGAATCCACGAAATAATTGGAATAATGCGAAGATGCGGTTCCTTCAAACGCCGGAATCGTGGGTAAGTGGTTTAAAAACCGCTGGTGAATCGAGTGAATCCTGAACGCACCTGCTTCATGATCGTCGTGCCCATGCGGCAGTTGGTATAGGAGGTAATTGAGTCCATCCTTTCCTCCGTGAATCCGCCCTGAGGTTACAGGGATGGAAAAATCGATGCTATCGGTCCATTGCCCTTGGTTCGGAGTTATCCAGACCTCCTGCCCGAAGGCACTTATTATTCCGAATAAAAAACCAAGAACAGGGCAAAGTCTCATGAATGTAAAATTACGCAAGAACTGACTTAATGTAATACTCTACAAGAGCATTTTCGTTGCTTCAAGGATTTTATTTACTTCATTTAAATTGTAAATTTGAAGCATAAATTCAGTGATATGAGGCATGGTTTACTATTAATGGCGGTTTTGACCTTGGGTTGCTTCCAGGTCAAAGCCCAAAATACACCAGGATATTCTCGGGTAAAAATCAATGCCGATGCAGCGGGTTTGGCGGCATTAGCCAACCTCGGGGTTGCGGTAGACCACGGTTTTTCGAAAGAAGACAGTTACTTTATCTCTGATTTTTCCGATCAGGAAATTCAAATAATGCAGGCGAATCATTTCAACATTGAAATTTTAATTCCAGATGTAGTGGCGCATTATGAGCAGCTTTTGGCTAATCCAAGCCAGGATCCTTCGCTCCACAACGGCGCATGCGGCGGTAATGGAGCAGGGGGCAATAATCCTTACCTTAATCCAACAACCCCCACCCATTTCAACTTGGGGACTATGGGAGGCTACTTAAAATACAACGAGATGTTGGCGGAGTTGGATGAAATGGCGGCGACTTATCCCAATTTAATTACCGTAAAAGCACCTATTTCTAACTTTTTAACGCATGAAAATCGTCCGATTTATTACGTTCGTTTATCGGACAACCCCAACGTAGATGAGCCAGAACCTAAAGTCTTGTACACAGCAATTCACCATGCGCGCGAACCCATGAGCTTAATGGAAACCATTTTCTATATGTGGTATTTGTTGGAAAATTATGGAACCAACGAGGAAGTGACCTATATCGTGAATAATTTACAGCTCTATTTTGTGCCCTGTATCAACCCGGACGGGTACGTTTACAATGGAACGACCAATCCAAACGGTGGTGGCATGTGGCGAAAAAACCGCAGAAATAACGGCGGTTCGTATGGAGTCGATCTCAACCGAAATTATTCGTACCAATGGGGTACCACGGGAACAAGTGCCAATCCGAGCAACGATACCTATCGCGGTCCATCCGCTTTTTCGGAACCGGAAACACAAGCGATGCGTTGGTTGGTGCAAAACAACCATTTTATTACAGCTTTCAACGCGCACACCTACGGTTCTGACATTCTCTTTCCCATAGGCGCCACGAGCGCTGAATTTGCAGACCATCACAATTGGTTTCAAGACGAATCCAACCACCAAGTCCAATACAACGGATATTCTGCCATGAAAAGCAGCGGTTTGTACGAGGCCTCGGGTGACTCCGACGATTACATGTACAAGGTGGATAATGGCGTTGGGCAAAAAGACACCATGTTCGTTCATACCCCCGAGGTGGGAACCGCTTTTTGGCAACCCTCCAATGAAATAATCCCTACTTGTGCCGGAATGCTTTTCCCAAATTTGGTGCTGGCACATTTAGCGAAGGTGTATGCGTTTGCTGCAGACACCGACCCGAATACGGTTGGGGCGTTGAGCGGAAATTTCAACCACTCCATTCAGCGTTTAGGCCGGGAGTCAGGACCCGTTACGGTGTCAATTACGCCTGTTATGAACATCACCTCCGTGGGTAATTCGGTCACATACAACTTGGCCCAACAACAATTGGCCAATGGGTCGATTTCCTATACCTTGAATCCCAACATTCAGTTTGGCGATCCAATAACCTACGTTTTGGAGACCAATAATGGCCTGTGGACAAAACGCGATACGGTGTATAAAACGTTTGGGGCCTTGACTTCACAAGCCGTAGAGGATGCCACTACCGCCACGAATTGGACAGGTAATTGGAGTACAACGGGATCCACCTTTGTTTCGCCAAGTAAGTCGTTCACGGATTCTCCGGGGGGGAATTATTCCAACAATACCACCAAAACTACAACCTATGTACCTTCGGTAGATTTAACGAATGCCTCCAGCGCTATGGTGCGTTTTTATGCGAAGTGGGATATTGAGGCCGATTACGATTATGTTCAGTTTTCCGTGTCAACGGATAATGGAAGTTCTTGGATACCGCAATGTGGAAATTACACGGTGGATGGAACCAGCGGAAATGGAAGCGTACAACCCAACAACCAGCCGGTTTATGAGGGCACCCAGTCCAATTGGGTATTGGAAGAAATCAATTTAAGCGATTACTTGGGACAGGTCATTAAATTTCGATTCAGGTTAGGAGCGGATGGTGGAACCGTCGGAGATGGATTTTACTACGACGATTTTGAGGTCCTTTACAACGTCGACTCATTGCCATCAGGTATCGAATCCAACGCTGGGAATGAAATATCTGTTGTACCGAATCCTTTTTCCGAGACCTTATCTGTAACTGGAGTGGAGGAAGGGAGTGACATTCGAGTCTACCAATTAAACGGATCATTGATTGGGACCTTTACCATGCAGCATGCAGTAATGAATATTCCTACTGAAAGTTGGTCGAAAGGCCCCTACTTTTTGGAAATCGAGCATGCTAAAAGCCGCATTGTAAAATTAGTCGTAAAGCAATAAAATTCACCCAAAGTGGTTGAACACGTGACCTAGCGAATCGATATCTTAGTAGCTCCGACGGGAATCGAACCCATATCTAAAGTTTAGGAAACTTCTATTCTATCCATTGAACTACGGAGCCAATGCGACGTCAAAGGTATAAAACATTGATAAAAATTGGACCATCAACGTTGGGTGTTAAAACGGGTAACGAAAGAAAGGGGTTACTTTTTTTCAGGATAAAGCATCTTTTTGGGTATTTGTCCGTAAAACTCTATATTTGAGTAAAATTTTTCCTATGAGGGTTTTTGTTTTAACACTTTCTTTGTTGCTGCTTTTGATTGCCGTGCCATCATGTATTGAACATGAAGTCGTGCCTCCTCCAATAAATACCGTGAATTTGGATGCCAATTTCACCGGCTATGTCAGTGGAACGCAAGTGGAATTTACCCAAAACGTGAACGGTTATTTGGGGAATACCTCTTCCGAAACCTTTGTTCAACCTTCACCCGCGCCTTCTCGTAGGGTTTATTCTTTTGAAATGGTTTCGGGCTCTAATCCCGTAAGCATTAAAATTAAATTAGGTGCCTTGAACTGGGATTTAGCGGCCAACACCGAGCCGAGTTTAACCATGTTCAACGATTTTCATATGGCATCATCAGTAACTCCTCCTTCGTATTCCAATGGAGCAATTGCCGGGTTTGAAGTGACTTACACCGACAACACTTCTAGGATTTGGTTGTCTAAAGCACCTAACCCTGTTCCCCAAACGGTAACCTTTTCAAATATTAAGCAGCAATCGGATGGCACGGGAGATTATTCCTTTTTCGACTGTAACTTCTCGTGTTATGTATACAGCCTGAATCCTCAAACCAACTTAATTGATTCCTTGTTGGTCCAGAACGGTAAATATCACGGTTGGTTTAAGAAATAAAATGAATGCCGCTTTTGCGGCTTTTTTTTTGCACGATGGACGGAATCAAAATCGCAATCATTGGGGATTATAATTTTACGTTTAACGCGCATCATGCTACGAATTTGGCGCTAGATCATGCGGCTGTTTTTTTAGACGTTGAGATAAATTATTATTGGATTCGAATTCAAGAAATCGCTCAACATCGCATCGGTTTTTTTGATAAATACGACGCATTTTGGATTGCCCCTGGACCCTTCATGAATTCATTTTACCTGAATGGAATCTTTGCTCGATTAGTTTCCTTCAAGAAGCCCGTGATATTGACTGGGGAGTCTTTTCGATTTTTTCTGGAATATCTAATTGCAAAAAACAACCTCAATCCTGGAAATGAAAAATTGATTTCCGATAATTTGGTGGTGGGGTCTTATTTCGAGAACATAGAAGTATTTCCTAAAACGGAAGGCTTTAAAAAACTTTACGATCATTTTTCGAACCACGAATTATCGGCAGTTCGATACAGCTTGTACCCCAATCTCATGTTGGATTTGGTTCGTAATTTTTTAGACATTGAAGCAGTGAACCAGTTCGATGATGTGGAAGCTTTTTCGTTGAAAAACCATCCGTTTTTTGTTGCGCTGTCGTATTATCCGCAAGTTACTTCCACGCGGGATTTGCCCCATCCGGTCATTTATACCTTCGTAAAAGCGGCCATGAGCCATCAACAACTGACCCATTCGCTGCTTTGAGCGTAGTAAAGGTAGCATGAAATGGTTTTTTCGTGCTCAAAACATCCCTGAACCGCCCTTTCATATTTTTTTAATTGGGCTTTGTGGTGCTCGTGTTTGTCGCCGGTTTTGAAGTCGATAATCAGAATTTCATCGGGGGTTTCGATGATTTTATCCGGCCGAATAATTTCCAAATCTTGATTCATGATCCATGCTTCGTTGCGAATGGATATCGCGGACGAAATCCAACCTTTATAGGTCATATCGTCCATTAAGTGTTCAGCTAACGGAGCAAGGTAGTCGCAATCTTCTTTGGATAATTTGCTTTCATGGCACATGCGCATTAAATAAGCATCAAGTTGGCTTTTGCTTTCACACAATGAGAGGATTTCATGGAAAGCATTGCCCAATCGTACATCGTTCGATTCGAACGCATTGCGTATGGCGAGGTTCGGATGCCACAGGCGTTCTTCCGGTTCCAAAGGTTGGAAATACTCAATTTTCGCCGAGGGAAGGTTGACCGGAGTTTCTTCTCCTAATTTCACATGCATCAAACCTTCGCTTGCTGCTTCTGGGTAAAGTTCAAAAAGTGCATCGTCAACCATTTTACCACCGAATTCAAAAATATTAAAAGCGTACAAGCGGTAAATAGGACGTGTCAAGGCTACGTAAAGCAGGTTGATTTTATCCATCATGAATTGATCGTTCTCTTCGATGGTAAAGTCCCTGATCGCTTTGATGGGGCTTTTCTTGCTGAGCTTGCGATAGTATACTTGCTCATGGCCATCAATGAGGTAGTAGGAAATGGTATCCGACATTTTGAAATCGATGCTTGGAAGAATGACCACCGGGAATTGGAGGCCCTTTGATTTGTGAATCGTCATGATTTGAATTGCATCGTCGGTTTTGGGAAAATGAATGGCGAGTTTGTGCTTGTTCTTGTCGTAATATTCCAGAAAACTGTTCAAATCGACCTTTTTACCTTGTTGAAAGTTGTAGGCAATGTCGCAAAAATGGTGCAAGTAAATATCGTCGGTTTCTTTCCATCCCAGCATTTCATACAACTGTTGAAACAGCTCGTAGAGGCTGTTGTAGTTGAAGTGAAACCGGGTTTCGCTTTCAAAATACGTAGTAAAAAATTCCTCTGTATTGAATTTCCTTCTACCGCTGGAGTCAAGGGTGAATAAGTTCAAGTACTTGATTTCGGAATCCTCGTGCATGATTCTCAAGTACATTTCTGCAAATTTCATTACCTCCTTAAGGTTGGAATTTTTATTCCTTATTTTGAGGTAGGCAATCACCAAGCGAATCCTTTGATCCGCATCGATTAGCAAGGAATCCGACGAAACCACCTTATAGTTATTCCTCGACAAAAACTGAGCAATTTCATTTCCTTGGCTATTTTTCTCGCTCAAGATGCAAATATCTCCCGGCTTGAAACCGTCCACAATACAGCGTTCAATCTGGTTTAAAATTTCAGAATAGATGTCCAAATTGCTTTCCTTTTTAGGTTCGCTTAAAATCTCTACGTACCCCTCAAAGCTTTTAATGGGACGTTGCTCAATGGAACCGTAAAACTCATACCCGTTGTCTGGTAAATAGGGCCGAAACGAATCAAAAAGCAGGTTATTGAATTCAACAATTTTCTTTCCGGAACGGTAGTTTTCCGACATGACTTCTAAGGTGCCAACTTCATTGAAATACTCGGACCGGCGCTCAATGTCAGGATCGTTATCCGGATTATAAATGCGCGGAAGCGCAACGAATTGCTCCGCCAAGCCGTTGTTGAACCGATAGATCGATTGTTTTGCATCTCCGACGATGAGGTTTTTATTGCCTTTGGACAAGGATTCTTCCACTAGGGGCACAAGGTTCATCCATTGCAATCTGGAGGTATCTTGGAATTCATCCAACATAAAATGATGAATCCTATTCCCCAACCGTTCATAGATGAATGGCGCATGTTGATGCTGTACTAAATGCCCGATGAGGGCATTGAATTCTGAAATCCGCACAAACTGTTCATCCGCTCGTATTTTGGCCATCTCACGAGCTACGTATTGCAACAAAGCAAGATTATAAAAGGTTTCTTGGTAGTACATCAGGGCACAATGCCTTTCGTGATGGGTTTCATGGAAATCCAATAAGCCTCGGAATTCGTGCAACAATGAGGGACTGAAAACAACATCGTATTTTCCTTCTTGCAAGGTTTTGATTACCACAGGAGTTACCACTGCTTCCGGCCAAGCTTCGTAAACGCCTAATTTATCAAAAGCCCTTTGAGTATTTCCTTTTTGCGGCAATTTGTCAAGCGGGATAGCCTCCGCAACAAACATCCGACCCACCTGCTTGCATTTGCTGAGTAGTTCGTTAACCAAGGTACGTTGCTGCTCCTTAACATTCCGCAAGTCTTGTTCGGAATAAGGGGTTTCTAAGAGTTGTTTTACCAAGCCGAAATACCGCTCCTTGGAAAGAATGCTGCAAAATGAAATGAGTTGGTTTCGGAAATTCCATTGGGTTTCTTCCTCCAAGTTCTTTTTGGTATAATTCTCCACCAATCGGGTTAATTCCTCGTTGCCTTCCGTTCCAATTTTTACCAACAAGGCGTCTACCACCTTTTCCATGATTTCCGACTCATTCATGACGACTTCAAACTCTTGGGGTAGGTTGAGGTCGCGGTGAAACGATCGGATCAATCGAAGGTTGAATTTGTCGATGGTTGAAACCATAAAATCTTCAAAACTGTGCAGGATTTCGGACAAAATTTCTTGAGCCCTATCCGGGAACTGTTCGATAGGCCTCCCCGTTAAGGAACTTAAGCTCAACAATTGTTGGTGGATTTCGTCGGTATCCCCTTGATATCTAGCAATTTCATTCAGCGCTTTTAGAATACGCTCCTTCATTTCTAGGGCAGCTTTGTTCGTAAAAGTCATCGCCAAAAGCGATTTGAATTTTTTGCTTTCCGATGCAGGAAGGAATAATAAATAAAGGTATTCTTGGACCAAACGGTAGGTTTTTCCGCTGCCTGCCGATGCGTTTAATACGAGGAGTGACACGTTATTGAATTTCTTAAGGGTTTATGGATAAAATTACATGGATTAACCGTAAATTTGTTACGTTCTAAAATCTTTTTAACACGGAGCATGAAAATAATTTGGATAGCTTTATTATTTATCACGCTTTTGGCCTGTAAGCCCAAACCGATTGATCCGCCGCCAGCACCCCCTGAAACCGTCAGGATTTTAGTAAATCCTACGTTTGCTTCGAACGCATTGATGTTGGATTCAATCTATCAAGGCCCCAACGGTATTCGCATTAAAGTTTCCGACATTAAGTTTTTTACTACGTTTCTTGGTCATCAAAATAACCAACTAGCCGAGGTAGCCTACTTTGATTTTCGAGAAAAAGGGAATGTTTTACTCGATAAAGCAGCCGATTACACCAAGTTTCCTTCCCTTTCGATGGTATTAGGCGTAGATACTTCGCTCAACCACGACGACCCTTCTGCATTCCCCAACGATAGCCCTCTGAACATCGTAAATGCTGGTTCCATGCACTGGGGTTGGAATACGGGTTATATCTTCATCTCCGTTGAAGGTAAAGCCGATACCTTGAACGACGGTATCGATAATTTTGACTTGAGTTTTAGTTACCATATTGGCACGGATTTATACCAACAACCCATTTCGTTTAACAACTTTTCATGGGTGAAAACCGGAGAACATCAGCATACCTTGTCCCTGGAGTTGGACATGCAATCGTTTTTCTTTAATCCTCTTCAACCCATTGATATTCCCAACGAACCGTTCACCCACTCTGGTGCCGGACTTGGAGCACTTACCCAAAAAGTTGCCGATAACTTTAAAAACGCCTTGCAGTTACCATGAGATCTCTTGCGTTTTTACTTGTTGCCGTATGGCTTTTGAATTCCTGCGCTAAGGAAAAAGTCGGCTATCAACCTACGCCTTATGCCTTGGAAATTCCTTCGCATTTTCCGGCCATGAACATTCCCGCCGATAATCCAATGACGGTTGAAGGGGTAGAATTAGGTCGGCATTTGTTTTATGAGAAAAGGCTTAGTGGCAACGACATGATGAGTTGTGCTGCGTGCCATACGGCCTTCACTTCATTTTCTGATTCAGCAAAATATTCCACGGGAATTGATGGAATTCAAGGTAACCGTAACGCCATGGCCTTGATCAATTTAGGATGGGATTCTTTCTTTTTTTGGGACGGAAGGGCGATTACCTTAGAACAGCAAATTTTGGAACCGGTCCCCAATCCTATCGAAATGCACCTTTCGTGGAAAGAAGCGGTGAGCAAATTGAAAAAAGACACCTATTACAGGAACCAATTCTACAAAGCTTTTGGGGTTGTTGATTTTGACTCTACCCATGCAGCCAAAGCCATAGCTCAGTTCATTCGTACCATGATTTCTGGTAGGAGCAAGTTCGACGTGATGTATAAAATTGAAAACAACCTTCCTCTAAGCGCTTGGGATCAATCCGTTCAAATTACCAATGAGGAATGGGCGGGATATGACCTTTTCAAAAGCTTAAACGGTGCCGATTGCTTTCATTGCCACAATGGACCCCTCATGCGCGTTGCAAAATTCAGCAATAACGGATTGGACGAGAGCTTTAGCGATCTTGGCCGCGGGGCGGTTACCAACAACGCCAACGATAACGGTAAATTTAAAGTGCCGACCTTACGAAATATTGCGCTAACCGCGCCTTACATGCACGATGGAAGGTTTAAAACCTTGGATGAGGTCATCGAACACTATTCCTCAGGCGTTCATATGTCTCCCACCATTGACCCCTTGATTGAATTTGCCAACCAAGGAGGGGTGCAATTGGATGCCCAAGAAAAGCAATTATTGAAAGTATTTTTACTCACCCTTACCGATTTAGAGTTTGTGAATAATTTAAAATTTCAGGACCCTCATTGATGAAAGACAAATTAACCACCGAGGATAAAGCCCTTAAAATCAATCTTACCCGTGACATTTACGGTTGTTTTGCTGAAATTGGCGCAGGCCAAGAAGTTGCTGCCAATTTTTTCAAAGCGGGAGGGAGTTCGGGGACAATCGCATTTACACGTTCTGCTTACGATATGAAGGTGTCCGATGCCATGTACGGTAAGGCCAAAAGGTATGTTTGTGAAGAACGATTAGTTACCATGTTAGATACCGAGTTTAACCAACTTTCGACGGTGCTTCCTCAAAAAGCGACTGAATCTCGGTTTTTTGCGTTTTGCAACACGGTAGAATCACTGAATTATCATAAAACCAATCAAGGTCAAGGTTGGGTAGGGATTCGATTTCAAACCACCATTGGAGGACCGTTCAACGACATTATTTTGCACGTCCTGATGCACGATATTTCCAACCGAGCGCAACAAGATGCGCTGGGAATTTTAGGGGTTAACCTCATCCATGGAGCCTTCTTTCATGGCAAGGATTACGAAGATTTCATCAATGCTATAGTTTCACGCTTGCCGCGAGAACGCATCGAAATCGATATGTTGCGGTTTACAGGACCCGATTTTGAGGAAATTGATAACCGCATGATTGCCCTAAGCTTGGTGCGAAAAGGCATTACCGATGCCACCATGTTTGATTTAGCAAAGAATGTACTTCAGCCAGCTACGGCGTTATATAAAAAGAATATCCTACTGATGCGGGGCAGATTTCGTCCAGTTACACACGTTCACGTAGACATGATTGAGAACGGAAAAGTATGCTTTCTGCAAGACCCACGGGTAAAACACACCAACGTAGAAGTGATCTTTGAGCTCACCTTGAAAGACCTTACAGCAGACGGTAAAATTTCCGATAAGGATTTCCTTGACCGTGCTGAATTATTAAGTTCCCTCGGATATACCGTGATGATTTCCAATTATTTGAAGCATTACAAAATGGTGGAATACCTTTCAGAAATCGCCAAAGGGCAGTTCATGGGGGTTATTCTTGGGGTGTATAACTTGAGTTCCATTTTCGATGAGCAATATTACGATAACCTTCCCGGAGGATTGCTGGAGGCTTTTGGTAGAGGATTCGGTCACAACATGAAGTTGTACGTTTACCCCGCCATCGACGTGGAGTCTGGCGCCTTATTGGATTTATACACCATGGAAATTGCGGAAAATTTAAAGGGACTGATGGAGTACATGATCCACAACGATAAAATAGCCCCCATCCGCCAATTCAACGAAAAACACCTCCACATCATGTCGGATGATGTGTTGAGTAAAATTAAGGTTGGAGCGAAAAACTGGGAAGACGATGTGCCGTATGAAGCAGCACAAGCCATCAAGTTTTTTGAGTTATTCGGTCATAGCAAGGCTTAACTATGCCTCATATAAAAAATGCGCTGATTCGTTACCGCATCATCGACCGGATGATTCGCAATCCCTATAAACCTTTTCCGAGCAAAAGCGATTTGAGGGAAGCATGCGAAGAGTCCTTGTTTGGCTCAACCTACGGCGACCACATCTGCGATTCTACCATCGAAAAAGACCTTTTTGCCATGCGGATGGAACACGATGCCCCCATCAAGTACAGCCGAAAACACGAGGGCTATTTTTACGAAGACCCCGATTACACCATTAACGACATACCGCTGTCTGAAGACGAGTTGGATTCCATACGTTTTGCGGTGCAAACCCTTCAGCAGTTTCAGGAGGTTCCGTATTTCAAAGAATTCGGTAGTGCCATTGATAAAATTGCCACACGGGTGGCCGTGGCGGGAACCGAAGGACAAGTAACCAACGCTTTCATTGGGTTTGAAACTTCCTATGCTTCGGTCGGTAATCAGTGGCTTCCCTTGCTCCTTTCTGCGATACAAGAGAAACGCATTTGTACCTTTCATTACGCGTCCTTCAAATCCGGCGTTGCGAAAGCGCGGAAAGTGTTGCCCGTGTACTTGAAAGAATACCGCAACCGTTGGTACATCATCACCTATGATTTTGAATCGGCGCATTGGAAAACCTATGCCCTGGAACGCATGGAAGCATTAGCGGTTAGCGATGCCCATTATACCACGGATCGCACGTTTAATCCCGCGGAGTTTTTTGCGGAGACCATTGGAATCACTACCGAAAACAAAGCACCGGAGCGCGTTGAAATCGAAGCCAATGAAGTGGCCAGTAAGTACATCGAATCGCAGCCCTTGCATTCGTCTCAGGTATCCATAAGTCCGAACCGTTTTGCCCTAACGGTACAAATCAACGAAGAGTTGATCCGTGCCTTACTGGGTTTTATGGGCGAGATACATATTTTAGCTCCCGAGTCCTTAAAACAAACATGGAATGAGCGAATTCAACATCAATTAAGCATCGAAAACAATGGAAATATTAACTGAACACCACAACGGGGTCATGCAAATTACCCTTAACCGTCCGGAGGTATACAACTCTTTTAACCGGACCATGGCCCTGCAAATGCAGGCAAGTCTGAACGAAGCGGCCACCAACGAGTCCGTGCGGGCTGTTGTGATTACAGGAACCGGAAAGGCTTTTTGTGCAGGACAAGATTTAGCCGAAGCCATTGACCCGGAAGGTCCAGGGTTGGAGCGCATCCTCTCCGAACATTACAACCCCATCATTCAACAAATCGTTGCCTTGCAAAAGCCCGTGCTTGCTTTGGTAAACGGCGTTGCAGCAGGTGCTGGGGCGAATATCGCCTTGGCCTGTGATGTGGTGATTGCCCATGAACAAGCGAGTTTCATTCAAGCCTTCTCAAAAATCGGATTGATTCCCGATTCTGGGGGGACCTACTTTTTACCGCGATTAATCGGCACGCAAAAAGCCTTGGCCCTAATGATGACAGGTGATAAGGTGAGTGCCAAGGAGGCCGAACAAATGCATATGATTTTTAAGGCAGTTCCGGCAGATTCTTATGAGATATTTACGACGGATTTCGTTACACAGATTGCGAGCATGCCAACCAAGGCGCTTGCCATGACCAAAAAAGCAGTACAGCAAAGCTGGAATAATACCTTATCCGAACAGTTGAACGTGGAATTAGCCCTCCAAGTTGAGGCGGGAAACACCTCGGATTTTAAGGAAGGGGTGCAAGCCTTTTTAGACAAAAGAAAACCAAATTTTACCGGGAAATAATGACAAAACGCATTTTTGTAGTGGGGGCAGGAACTATGGGAGCTGGGATTGCTCAATTGGCCGCACAAAAGGGATTTGAAACCCGTTTATTTGACGTTTCTGCCGATCAACGCAGCAAAGCCCAACAAGGAATCCATAAGTCATTGGCGTCGCTTCTCGAAAAAGGTAAAATCGACGCGAACGAGCATCAGGCAATTCTGGCCCGACTTACGGTGGTAGAGCACTTAAATGCTGCGGAAAGCGCAGACCTCGTGATTGAGGCCATCGTGGAGCAATTGGCAGTAAAACATGAAGTTTTTAAGGCCTTGGAAGCCATTGTTTCGCCCACTTGTATCCTGGCGTCGAATACCTCTTCCTTATCCATTGCTTCCATTTCGAGTGCCTTAAAACAACCGGGCAGATTTCTGGGCATCCATTTCTTCAATCCGGCGACCTTGATGCCTTTGGTGGAAATCATTCCCAGCGTTTTGACCAATGACGCGGTACTCAACGAGGCTCGAGCAATGATCTTAGCCTTGGGTAAAACCGTGGCGGTTTGTAAAGATACCCCTGGATTCATCGTGAACCGTGTGGCCCGCCCCTTTTACGGGGAAGCCTTGCGCATCTACGAAGAAGGATTGGCGGATTTCGCCACGATTGATTTTGCCATGACCTCTATTGGTGGATTTAAAATGGGGCCGTTTGAATTGATGGATTACATCGGAAATGATGTGAACTATACGGTTACGGAAACGGTGTTCGAAGCATTTTACTTTGATCCTCGGTTTAAACCTTCCTTTACTCAAAAACGATTAAAAGAAGCCGGCCTTTATGGCCGTAAAACGGGACG